>JALFTG010000038.1 GCA_022779345.1 Oscillospiraceae bacterium
CTGATCATGCCGTTCTCGTCCGGCGCACATCCCGCCATGACCACCACATTGGCCCGGTGCAGTCCCGTTCTGTCTTTTGTGGTATCAGGCAGATGGATCGGCTGATAGACGATATGGGAGCCGTCTTTGATGCTGTTTCTCTCACTTGCGGAAATGAAGTAATCGTACAGCTGAAAACTGCGGTTATATTCCTTGTCCAGCATTGCGAAGAGCTTGGAAGCGGCGCCGAAATAGAAGCGCGCACCTTCCAGTTCATCCTTGCGCTTTGCCAGTTCATCCAGGAACAGATACGGAAGCCCGATTCCGATGGAGGATACCAGCACATCGCCGGAAGAGATCTTCCCTGCTGCTGTCTCCATGGACACGAGTTTATCCGCATACTGTTCTTTCCAGCTCATGTTGGGCATTTGTGTTCCTCCGACCGTTGTGTTTACGCCTGCTGCTCCGTATCATACTGGACGTCGTAGTTGTTCTGGATGGCGCAGATCATTTCGGTGATGACCTCATTGTAAGGAGTGGGGACGCCATAGCGTCTGCCGTATTCCGTCACAGCGCCGTTCAAAGAGTCGATCTCCGTCTGGCGGCGGTGCATCAGCACATCCTGTGCCATGGATGCATAGTAGTCAGCGATGCCCTTGTCCTTGCCGGCCAGAATGTCTGCCATCAGCACATCTTTGTCCAGGGGGCAGCCGGATGCGGTTGCAACCGCGCAGCACTCCGCAACCACATTCTCCGTCAGCGTCAGGCCGTGGGGATCATTCAGAATGTACTTCAGCCGCAGCCGCAGCAGGGCGGACAGGGCGTTGAAGCAGCAGTTGGAAACGATCTTGACCCACAGTTTGGGGCGGACATCGTCCCAGTACTTGCCTGCCAGACCGCCGGCATTGAAGGTCTTTTCCAGGTATTCGCCGGCAGCATCCGTGAGCGCGCTGTGCTCCACGGGGCCCATATTCAGCTGGATGGCTCTTGCACCGGGAGAAGCCTTGCACTTGCCGGGGCCTTCCAGGAAGGTGCCCTGGGAGCCGGAACCAAAGATCACGCGGTCACCGGGGACAAACTCCAGCAGCTTATCCTCGTTTCCGAGGCCGTTCAGCAGGGAAACCAGAACCGTATTCGGGCCGATGCAGGGTTTCGCGCTCTCAACAGCGGAACGCAGTGTGGTGGTCTTGGTCATGAAAATGACGATATCCATGATGCCGATGTCATCTGCTGTATACGCCGTTTTGAAGCCGGTCAGCTGAAAGGTCTGGTCGGGATAGATGGTAAAGGTCATGCCGTCTTTGGCGACCTTGTCCATGTGTTCTTGATAAGGGTCGACCAATGTAATATCCGCTCCGCCTCTCCGAAGATAAGAAGCAAATACGCTTCCCGCGGCGCCGGAACCGATCATTGCAATCTTCATACTTGTTCTCTACTTTTTCTTTTTATTTGGTTTCAGTTTTTGTAATATATGTCCAAAAACAAAGTACCATATCTTCCCATGTCTTATCAAAATTTGTCCCAAATTTGACGGAACTTTGATATTCAGCCAAAACCGATATCAAATTTTTTCAAAACCCTGCAGGAATCAGATTGCCTCCGGTCAGATTTTCCCGTATGATTTTGTCAATAAAGCAAAAAACAGCCGAATTTCCAACTAGATCAGGAAATTCGGCTGTGTGACTCAATTAGAATTATGGATCAATATCTTGGCGGTTTTGCACAATATGGTCGGCGCAGTAGCTGATGTGCTCATCCATGAGGGACATGGCCATGTCCGCAAATCCCAGCTTCACCGCGTTATAGATGGTCATATGCTGGTTTGCGAGCATCTTGATGCTGTCCGGATTCCGTTCTTTTTTCAGGAATTCGCTTCTGCGTACCGATACATAGTCCAGATATTTGCTGATAATGGAGTACATCTCCATCAGATAGATGTTGCCCGTTGACTGGACGATCAGGCTGTGAAACTGCCGGTCCAGTAAAGCGGTATCCGACCGGTTCCAGGGGACGGACCGGTCATAAGTGTAAGTTTCCAGAGGGGACTGGAAATCCAGTGCCAGCTGGTACAGTTTATCCAGGTCCACATTCCAGTTCTTCTGGGCACACAGATACACCGCTTTGCACTCCACGGCTTTTCTGGCATCGTACAGATCCCGGAGAGAGTCATTGCTCATATCAAAGATATAGTAGCTGCTGTATTTGGCATCCACACCCTGTCGGTTGACGATGAAACCTTTGGCACAGAGCCGGTCCACCGCGTCCCGCACCGGCGTTGTGCTCACCCCCATGGTCTCCGCAAGTTTTGTGATATTGATTTTCTGTCCGGGCTCCAGTTCCGATGACAGGATGGCGTCTTCGATCTGGGCGTAGACCACATCTCCCAGTTTTACGAATGGATTTTCCTGTACTTTTGCCTGAATGGCCTCGGCGGATAAATAGGGCTTTACTTTATTTTTTCCGCTTTTCATTGCAGATCCTCCTTGCAGAACGTCACTTTCCCCCATCGTATCATGTTCCCGGGCCACAGACAAGGAAAACAATGGCACATAGAATTTACCCCAGCCGGTCGCTGCGGCGGATGACGCCGTAGCCGATGGAGGTGGGGCCGGCGTGGACGCCGATGGTGGCGCCGATGCGAAGCAGGGGAATGTCCTCCGTCATACCGGAGCCGAAGGCTTCTTTCAGCCGGGTGGTGGTCAGCTCCCGGACACGTTCCCCCTCTTCCCGGTCATAGCTGTAGCCCAGCAGGATACGGCAGTCATCGGGGGTGCAGTGTGATTCATGGAGGTAGTCAATGAGCAGGTCCACGATGCCCTCCAGGGATTTCCGGCGGCCCCGGCGGATGCCGGAGGAGTGGATTTCCCCGTCCTGGAGGGTGATCAGGGGCTTGATGTTCAGCCGGGATCCCACCACGCTGGTCATTTTGCCGATGCGCCCGCCGTGCCGGATATAGTCCAGATCTCCCACGGTGAAGAAAATGCGGGCGCTTTTCCGCAGAGGCTCCAGCAGTTCCAGCGTCTCATCCAGGGTTTTCCCGGCGTCCCGCAGGCGGCAGACCTCCAGCACATAGGCGCTCTGCATCAGCGTGGCGCACAGGGAGTCCACCACTTCCACCCGGATGTCCGGATAGTCCTCCGCCAGCATCTGCTTCGCAATTTCGGCGGACTGGACGGAGGCGCTGAGCTTGGTGGAGATGCAGATGCACAGGATGTCCTGTCCCCGCTCTGCCCGGACCTTGAACTGCTCATAGAAATCCTCCGGCGAGGGACAGGCCGACATGGGATAAGTCCCCGGGTGATCTGTCATCCGCTGATAAAACTCCTGGAGCGAAATCTCCAGGCCCTCCTTTTGATAGTCCTTTCCGTCAAAGGATACCAGAAAATGAACGATGCCGATGTCCTTTTCCTCCACGATCTCCTCCGGGAGATCACAGGAACCGTCGCTGACAATGCTGAATCCGGATGTCACAGTGGAATGCCTCCTTGGGTATGCATACCCATTTAATATTTTATATATTTTAACACCCGTTTCACGGATTTTTCAAGCGTCTGGCTGTTCTTTTTCCGTGAGAAACACCAGCGTGTCCCCGCCGGAATATTCCGGCGCAAACCGGTACTTCAGGCGGTCGAAGGCTTTCAGATCCTCCGGGTCCGTGACGCGGTTCTCCGCCATCCAGCGGACCATCTCGCCCCGGGCCATTTTACACTGGGTCCCCTTCTCGATCACTTTTCCGTTCTTTTCTTCCCCGAACACGCAGGTGATCAGCCGCACCCCCTCCGGGAGCCAGGGTTCGACGGCCTGGCTGTACTCTTTGGACGCCAGATTTACCACGCAGTCCGTGCCCTCTGTCAGTTCCCGGGCGATGGCGTCGCCCCAGAAGGCATACAGGTCCTTCGCCTCCCCCATCCGGAGCTTCGCCTGCATCTCCAGCCGGTAGGGGGTGACCCCGTCAAAGGGGCGGAGGATGCCGTAAAACCCGGACAGGATGCGAAGGTGTTCCTGCACATAGCCGTACTCCCCGTCGGTGAACACGCCGGGGGCCATGTACCGGTATTGGATTCCGTCATAGGCCAGAAGGGCCGGGGTCAGGTTTTCCCGCAGGTCCATATGGGCCACCCGCTCCGCGTTCTGGGCGGCGATTTTGTCGTTGCAGTTCCACAGGGTTTTCAGCTGCTCATAGGTCATGCCCCGCAGCCGGTCCAGCAGCTGCTGCGTCCTTGACAAAAACACGGGCAGGTCCCGCCAGGGGAGGCTGTCCGTGTCCGTACGCATTTTTTTGGCGGGGGCGATGATGATTTTCATACCTGTCCGTCCAGATAGGCCAGAATCTCGGCGGCATTGGTGTCCGGCTTCACCTTGGGCATCACCTTTTCAATGTTCCCCTGCTCGTCGATGATGAAGGTGGTGCGCACCACGCCCATGCTCACCTTGCCGTACAGCTTTTTCTCCTGCCACACACCGTAGGCCTGGATGGCCTGCAGCTCCGGGTCGGCCAGGAGGATAAAGGGCAGGTCGTGCTTCTGAGCGAATTTCAGATGGGAAGCCACGGAGTCTTTGCTGACGCCGATGACCGCCACATCCCGCTGCCGAAACCCGTCATAGGCAGCGGCAAAGGCGCAGGCCTGCCGGGTGCAGCCGGGGGTATTGTCTTTGGGATAAAAATACAGCACAACTTTCTTCCCCAGAAAATCGGACAGACGGACCGTCTCTCCGTTCTGGTTACACAAAGCAAATTCCGGGGCTTTCATTCCGGTTTCCAGCATAATGATTTCTCCTTTATGGTTCAGTTTTTATCTTCTCCGCAGTTCCCAGAAGGCCACGGCGCTGGCGGCGGCCACATTCAGGGAGTCCACCCCGTGAAACATGGGGATGCGGACCGTATAGTCACAGGCGGCGATGGTGGCGTCCGCCAGACCGTCCCCCTCCGTGCCCAGCACCACGGCCAGCTTGTCCTCCGCTTTCAGGCGGGGATCATCGATGGACAGGGAATCCTCCCGCAGGGCCATGGCGGCGGTGCGGAATCCAAGAGCGGCCAGCCGCTCCATGCCCGGGCCGGGCCAGTCAGCGGTCTCCTCCCCGATATAGGTCCAGGGGATCTGGAACACGGTGCCCATGCTCACCCGCACCGCCCGGCGGTACAGGGGATCGCTGCAGGCAGGGGTCAGCACCACCGCGTCCATGCCCAGAGCGGCAGCGGACCGGAAGATCGCCCCCACATTGGTGGGATTCATCACATTTTCCAGCACGGCAATCCGCTTTGCCCCGGAGCAGACTTCCTCCACGCTCTTTTTCCGTGGCCGGCGCATGGCGCACAGAACACCCCGGGTCAGGGCAAAGCCCGTGAGCTTCGTCAGCACCGCCAGATCCGAGGTGTAGACCGGGATGTCCCCGCACCGGGCGATGACATCTCTCGCCTGCCCCTCCACATGCTTGCGCTCCATGAGCATGGACACGGGCACACACCCCCCGTCCAGCGCCCGCTCAATGACCACGGGACTCTCCGCAATGAACAGACCGTTTTCCGGGTCAGCCCGGTTCACCAGCTGGTTCTCCGTCAGCCGGGCGTACACATCCAGCTCCGGCGCTTCAAAATCGGTGATCTCTATGATATTCGGCATGGTGCATCCTCCGCCCCGGCTGATTTGCGCTGCAAGCGCCTGATGGGGCCATTATAGTCCCCCGCAGCCCCGGTGTCAAATACGGACGCCCGTCCGCAGAGCGCGGGCGGGCGATACCGTTCACTTTTTTCTCCGGTCATCCAGCTTCACATCCGGCCGGGCGGCCAGGATCTGGTTCAGGAGCGTGTCCGTGTGCTTGGGCGGGTCAATGACCAGCTGCTCTTCGCCGCCCTCCCAGCGGAGGACCAGCTTGATCACCGGCAGTTCCTTGCCGCAGCAGCCGGTGGTGGGCAGGGCGCTGTCCCGCACCAGCACCTCCGTCAGCACCCGGTAGGGCACATACAGCGTGGCCGGAAAGCCGGGATAATAGATGGCCTGGGCGCCGGCCCGGTACTGTCCGGCGCGGATGCTGCTCTGATAGTCCTCCCGGGGATTTTCAATATCCAGTCCGGGAGTGGCGGGTCTGGGTTCCAGAATCGGCATATATTACTCTCCTTTCTTTATTAATAATGATTTCTATTATTAATATATAAGATTGCAAATCTATTGTCAAGTAAAATTCAGATTGTTTTGATAGGAATATTGTAAAAAAGCCGCAGTCTGTACGACTGTGGTTTTTTGGAATCTGCGGTATCATCGTTCCCGTGCAATGGGTCGCCGGAACGGGAGCGGCAGAGAGAACTATTCCGCCTTTCTTCTGACCGGCACCTGGATTTCTGACAGCCACTGGCTCTCATCATCCCGGTTCCAGACGCCGTCGATATAGCTCTCCCGGATCTCACCGGCGATCTCATATCCGTTTTCTTCGATATACCGCAGCACGGTTTCGTAGGATTCCGCAAAGGTGCGGTAGGAGCCCTTGTGGAAAATGCAGGCCGCCTGGATTCCGGGCAGGTTTTTGAACCGCAGCCCTCCTGTTTCTTCCTTTGCCTCCACAACGGACTCACAGATTTCCACCAGGATGTCCGCGTCCCTGTATCCCGGTTCCGGATAGTTTGTAAAACAATATTCCGGAAGGGCGCAGATACAGCCCGCCTGCTCCATCAACGCCCCCATTTCCGGCATCCGGTCAAACAGGCCGTCATAGGATTCCAGCCGGATGCGCATAAAGGCCACGGTGGTTTCCGGGATGGTTTTGATCAGGACGGGTGCGGAAAGTCCGGTTTTCTGTCTGGACAGATACCCGTCCACCACAGCGATCTGTCTGGTGAGGTCGGCGATCTTCGCCAGCAACTCTGATTTTTTCTGCAGAAGCACCGCTTCTTCATCCGCCCCGGAGTTGATGCGGGCAATTTCCTCCAGAGTGAATCCTGCCTGCTTCAGGGCGGTGATCTGGTGGAGCACCGCCATCTGGGAAAGGGTGTAGTACCGGTATCCCGTCTCCGGATGGATCAGCGCCGGTATCAGCAGACCCTGCTCCTCGTAAAAGCGCAGGGTCTTGACCGTCACATGATTCATCGCCGCGAACATCCCGATCTTATAGAGGGTACCGCTGGTTTTTTCTTCGCACGGCCTGTGTTCCTGATTCATCTCCATAGTTTTACTCCCATCTGAAGGTTTTGACGGCGATGGTGCCGCAGATAACTGCAATGGCGGTCAGGGTGACCACCGGCATGGCCATATGATCATAACATCCCATGGACACGGATTTCAACAGCCTGATTCCCACGCCAAGGGGCATCCACCCGGCCACAGTCCGGAGGGCACCCGGAAAGACTTCCGCCGGGATGGTGGCCCCGGAGAACAGCAGCATGGGGAAATACAGCAGGCTGGTCGCCACATTCATGGATTTTGTGGTCCGGCACAGACTGGCAACCATGAGGCCGATGGAGAACATGGAGAGCATGGTCAGCAGCCAGACGGCAATATATACCAGCACATTTCCCTGCATCCGGTAGCCGAAGAACGCCACCGCTGCGACGGTCAGAATCAGGGTGGAGATGACGGCCATCACACCGCTGGCAAGGGTGTCACAGGCCAGTAGTCTCGCGGGAGAACAGGGACTGCAGTACATTCTCCGCAGCACGCCCCGGGAACGGTAATCCACAATGACGATGGGGATACTCATAAACGCGCTGCAGCAGATCCCCACGGTAGACAGGGCAACATAGGAACTTTGTGCATAAGTAAGACCGGAATCTGCGGCGCTCTTATTCCCGGCAATCACCGTAATCAGGATCAGCGTTACCAGCGGCATCACCAGGTTAAACAGGATCACATCCGGTGAGCGGAAAAAGAGCTTCTGCTCCACCCCGTACATTCTCAGGAATCCCTTCATAACAGTTCCTCCTCTCCCATACAGAACAGATACGCTTCCTCCAGGTCCTTCCGGCCCGATGCGGCGATGACTTCATCGACGGTGCCTTCCATGACCTTTTTTCCCGACCGGATGATGCACACCCGGTCACACAGCGCTTCCGCCTCCTCCATGTAATGGGTGGTCAGGAAAATGGTCAGCCCCTGTGCCTTGAGCTGCTTCAGGGTACGCCACACCTCACGCCTTGCCACCACATCCAGTCCGGTGGTCAGCTCGTCCAGAAAGACGATCTCCGGGCTGCCGATCAGTGCCAGCACAACAGAAAGCTTCTACCGCTCCCCGCCGGAAATCCCGGACACGAAGTTTTTCCGGAGTGCGCCAAGTCCGAATTGCTCCAGCAGCTGCGGATAGTCTGCCGGGGCGGCATACAGCGAGGCATATTCGATGCACGCCTCTTCCACGGTGATGTTGGGCTGATACTCGGTATTCTGAAGCTGGACGCCGACCCGCTCAAACACCTGTTTTCTGTGTCTGGCGGCGTCCATCCCCAGAATCTTCGCGCTGCCCCCGTCCGGTGCCTTCAATCCCAGGATCAGATCGATGGTGGTGCTTTTGCCCGCTCCGTTGTGCCCCAGCAGAGCAAAGACCTCGCCTTTTTGCACATCGAAGGACAGATCGTCCACCACCTTGCGCTCCCCGAACGATTTTGTCAGATTCCTCACGCTGACAGATGGTTCGCTCATAGAAAAATCCTCCTTGCTTTTCTTTGCAGGGAGGATTGTATCATCTCCCCTTAAGGGGAGAGTCAAGTACTTTTTCATGTATTTTGAATATGCGTTCCGGCTGAGACGGATACCGCATCAGAGGAGCCATGTTTCCTACAGACTGCGTTCCTCTTCTCTGCCTCCG
The DNA here is from genome assembly GCA_022779345.1 of Oscillospiraceae bacterium. Classification (GTDB taxonomy): domain Bacteria; phylum Bacillota; class Clostridia; order Oscillospirales; family Oscillospiraceae; genus HGM13010. The sequence goes on from JALFTG010000038.1 coordinate 8,767, forward strand.
TCTGTCCCGGAACAGATCACACGGTCGCAGGAAATCCGGTAAGTGTTCAGGGAACACAACGCATACACACCGGCGACCACAAACGCGATCAGCACAGCCGTCTCCATGGCTTTCTGTCCGCTCAGGCCCTGGAAATCCCAGATTGCATACACTTTCCCCAAATTACGCCCAGAGCTCCATTTCAGAGCGACAAAAAATCCCTCAAAGCCTTGCGGCTCTGAGGGATTTATCTGGTGGACGATACAGGACTCGAACCTGTGACCCTCCGCACGTCAAGCGGATGCTCATACCAGCTGAGCTAATCGTCCGGATCAGCGAGCATGATGTATTCTACACGATGCCCGCCAAATTGTCAAGGGGTATTTTGAAATTTTTTCAAAAACTTATCGGCTGTACACTGTGACCGATGCGGAAATACCGTAGCAGGTGGCGGTGACGACTGCTTTGCCGCCGCCGCCCTGGCCAGTAACCAGACCAGTCTTGTCCACGGTGCAGACCGATTCATCGGAGCTGGTCCAGGTGATCTCATAGGTCTCACCATCCGGGGACAGCGGATACACGCTGGCAGCCAGCTGGACCTGATCCCCTGCGGGCGCAGTAAATTCAGAGATCTGATTGCCCATAAAGGTAATGGAGATACTGGTAACCGTCGGAGTGGGGGTGGGTGTTGGCGTCGGGGTAGGCGTGGGTGTCGGAGAGACATCCTCTGTCACCGGGGCGGACGGTGTGTTCTTGGCACTGCCGGGCTCGGTGTTCAGGCTGGTGGTGATCAGCACGATGGTGGCCAGGATGACGGCGACCACCAGAATCGCCGCAAAAGTCATCTGCCAGCGGGCATTGGCGGCGGCCTGTTCGCTGGAATAAGTGCCGGACACGGTGCCGGCGGTATTCCCCGGCGCACGCTGGGTCTGTTTCATTTTTCTGGTGCCGCATTTCGGGCAGCGGCTCTGCAGAGCCGAATATTCGGTGCCGCACTTGGGGCACCGCACACGGGGAATCAAATCCATCTGCATTTCCTCCGTTTCTTTGGGATGTATTGCTATTTTACTATTTTACCCACCATTCGTCAAGTGCGGGCTTTTCTGCGTCCATTGCCGCAATATGTTTTTTATGAATTCTTAATAAACAACTGCGGAGGACGGCTCCCCATGAGCCATCCTCCGCGGTTTTGCCGTACCGGGATCAGGTGATCAGCGTCTTGGTGTCGGTCACGATCTCCACCTGCTTGCCGGTTTCGGCGCTGGCGTAGATCAGGCAGGTCTCCCCTTCTTCGGTGGTGCACCGGAAACGCCAGCACAGGTCCGTCCGGCCGCTCTCGGCGGTGTAATAGCTCAGCCCCACGGACTCCACGGTCAGACCCGCCGGAATGGCGGTGCGCTCCGCCTCCTCCCGGCTCACCGCCGGGTCCACAGGGGCGTGGTCCGTGTGGTTTTTCAGATACTCCGACGCGTTGAAGCTGAGGATGCGCCCGTCCTCCAGGGACACGCTCACCTTCACCGTGTCCGCCAGACTGGTGATCTCGTCGGCGGTGGACACATAGGTCACCTCCAGGATGCCCCAGTCCCGGCGCTCCTCATAGGCAGTCAGGTTTTTGTAGCCCGCCCGGGCCACGAAGTCCTCCGCCGCTTTCCGGGCCTCGTCCTCCGGGATGTTCTCCCCGGCGGCGGCACGGTCGCTCACATACAGCATGAGATACCCGCCCGCTTCCGTGACGGCCACGGTGGCGGTCTCCTGCGCCCGCTCCACGGAGAAATAATAGGCCGGGGCTTCATTTTTGGACTTTCCCATGGCTGTCACCGCGTTCTCCGGCACTTCCAGCAGGGTCAGGACCGTTTCCAGTGCTTCCTCCTCGTTCACAGGGGCGGCCCCCTGCAGGCCGGTCCAGGTCTCCGTGTGGTCTGAGGAGTATTTCCCCTCATACACCAGCTCCGGCGTCTGGGGAAAATCCCCCGCCAGCTGATACAGGCCGTCCTCCAGCACCGGGCCGGTCTCATCGGAGATATTGGCGGTCAGGCCTTTCAGTTCCGGGCCCCGGATGGTCATGGCCCCGGCACACAGGTCCTCATACATGGCGGACAGGGCGTCCGTCAGACCGCCGGTGATCTCCGCCAGCTGTCCGGCGGTCTGACGGTCCGCGTCGTCAAAGGCCACGCCGTCCGCCGCCGCGGCCACCTTGGCCCCGGCATAGTCCTCCACCTGGGAGATGAAGGACGCCACCTCCTCCAGCTCATACTGGTCCACCGGCAGGATGCTCAGCGCCGTGGATGCGCTCTGGGCGGAGGCGTACATCTGGGCGCACACCTTGCCCGTCACCACGGTGCCGGTGGCGTACTGCCCTTTCTGCAGGGCGGAGTCCAGGTCCTCCATGCTGGTGACCAGCATGGACATGGCCCGGCGGTATTCCGTGTCGTTATAGGCCCGGTAGGACCCGGCCGTGCCGAACAGGGCCCAGGCCGCCCCCGCCAGGGCGATTACCGCCGCCCCCGCATAGGATATGATCAGAATCTTGCTTTTCTTAGACATAAAAACGCACCTTCCCGGTGATAGTATCTGGTGATAGTATCTCCGGAAAGATGCGTTTTTTTCTGTGAAATTATGACAGCGTCAGCGTCTCCAGGGAAGCCAGCAGACGGACGGCGGCGCCCTCCGCCGCTTCCGGCGGATAGCACAGCACCAGCGTCACACATCCGCCGTCCACATCAATGAGATAGGCGTCATAGATGCTGGCCATGGTCCTGCCCCCGATGTGCCGGGCGGGATTCTCCCCCAGCCGGATCTCCCCGTAGCTCTCGGTGCTCTGCATGGTGCCGTACTCCCGCAGGAGAGAGCCGGACAGGTCCTTGGCCGTCCCGCCCGGGCGGAAGCCGATCTCGGCATAGATGCTGTCCCCGGCGTCGGTGGTGAGATAGCAGTATCCGTCGATCTCATTGACGGTGTACCGCTCCTTGTCCACATACAGGGAGAACTTCGGCCCGTCCGGGAACTGTCCCTCCACCAGCGTCATGGTCACCTGCTCGGACATTCCCTCCAGCTCCAGGGTGAATTCCCCGGTCTCAGGCGTAGTCTCCGGGTCCGGGATGTCCACAATGGTGCCGGGGATATCCGGCGTGGTCTGTGTCTCCTCCGCAGGCGTGGGTGTGGGCGTGGGTTCCGGGTCCGACCGGCCGCCGCAGCCGGCCAGCAGGCCCAGACACAGGCAGCCGGTGAGCAGCCCCGCTGCCCAGCGTTTTTTGATTGTCATGGCGTTCCTCATAAATCTGTGAAATGCTCCGGTCATCCGGGTATCCGGAAGACTCAGAAATCATCCTCTTCTTCGTTCCGGATGGTGCGCTCGGCGGTGAGGGCCAGGATGCCCGCTTTCAGGCGGAACAGTGTCTCCTCCCGACCCAGAATGGAGCACAGCTCCACGGCGCCGCCGGGGGTCACCGCCCGGCCGGACACAGCAATCCGCACCGGGTACATGACGGCAGCGTTCTTCACGCCCAGCTGTCCGGCGATGGCCACCAGCACTGCGTGGATGCCCTCGTCCTCCCACTTGATCAGGTCTGCCAGGACGGCCCGGGCGTACTTCAGCACCACCAGCGCCAGCTCCTGATTCACTCTGGACTTCTTGTGTTCATACAGATGCAGGGGATACGGCTCCAGCTCATCGAAGAAATCCACTTTTTCCGGAATCTCCGTGAGCACCTCGGTGCGGGGCTGGAGAAGGGCCGCAATGCGGGCGGTGTCCAGGTTGGGATTCTTCACCGTCTGACGGATATAGGGCTCGGCCACGGCGGCAAACTGCTCGGGGGGCATGGCCTTGATATACTCCGCGTTCATCCACTTCAGCTTGTTCATGTCGAACACCGCCGGGGACTTGGAGATGCCGTGGACATCGAACACCCGGGCCAGCTCCTCCAGGGAGAAGATCTCCTGCTCACCGCCGGGGCTCCAGCCCAGCAGGGCCACATAGTTCAGAATGGCCTCCGGCAGATAGCCCTGGGCCAGCAGGTCCTCAAAAGAGGGATCGCCGTGGCGCTTGGACATCTTGTGCTGGCTGTCCCGCATGACGGGAGAGCAGTGGACATAGGTGGGAATCTCCCAGCCGAAGGCCTGGTACAGCAGGTTGTATTTGGGTGCGGAGCTGAGGTACTCGCTGCCCCGGACCACATGGGTGATGCCCATGAGATGGTCGTCCACCACATTGGCAAAGTTATAGGTGGGCAGACCGTCGGTCTTGATGAGCACATTTTCGTCCAGCTCGTTGTTGGGCACGGTGATGTCCCCGAAGATCACATCGGAGAAGGTGGTGGTGCCCTCCTGGGGGATCTTCTGCCGGATGACGCAGGGCTCGCCTGCGTCCAGCCGGGCCTGAACCTCCTCTTTGGAGAGGCTGGCGCAGCTGCACTGGTGCTTTTTGATGACCTCGCCGTTGGGCAGGGTCACGGGCACGGTGCCCTCATCCGCCTTGCAGAAGCAGCGGTAGGCGCCGCCCTTTTCAATGAGCAGGTCCGCGTATTTGCCGTAGATCTCCCGGCGCTCGGTCTGGATATAGGGACCCACGGGGCCGCCCACATCCGGGCCTTCCTGCCAGTCCAGATGGCAGGTACGCAGGGTGTTGTAGATGATCTCCGTGGCGCCCTCCACGAACCGCTCCTGGTCCGTGTCCTCAATGCGGAGAATGAATTTGCCGCCCATGCTCTTTGCGATCAGCCAGGTGTACAGCGCCGTGCGCAGGTTGCCGATGTGCATATAGCCTGTGGGGGACGGGGCGAACCGGGTACGCACCTCCCCTTTCGGGATGCGCGCCTCCATTTCGTCAAACCATTTCTGATTTTCCATATCGTATGCCTCCATAAAACGAGTAGTCTCTCGTAAGTCTACATGATGTTCCACTGTATATATTATGGTCTCCCGGTAGGATTGTCAAGATTTTCCCGCCGGGAGGAACATTTTTCATACATGGGATTGACAAACGGGTCTGACAATGATATATTGCATTTTGACAAAGAAAATTGTCATTCATTCAGGAAGGAGGCGGACAGCGGATGCCGCTGAAAAACCGGTTGAAAGAGTACCGCGCCCGGCTGGGTGTGAATCAGCAGGAGATGGGGAAGCTGGCTGGGGTATCCCGGCAGACCATCAGTCTGATTGAGCGGGGGGACTATTCCCCGTCCGTGTCGCTGGCCCTGAAGCTGGCAAAAATCTGCAATGCCAGCGTGGAGGATTTGTTTATTCTGGAGGAGGATGAAGTATGAACGAACAGGAACATCTGAATGAGATCCGGCAGGACAACAAAAAAGCGCTGCCGAAATTTCTGCTGATCATGGCCGCATCCCTGGTGCTGGGCGGTGTATTGGGCTTTTTCGGCGGCCGGCTGGGGGATCTGGGCATGAAAGAAACATTGGCTTCCGCTGCCGACTGGTTCTCCCGGTATGCAGCCCCCTGGCTGCTGTATGCCTGTACACTGGCATCTGTCCTTGGTTTTTTCGCCCAGACCCACCTTACCCGGAAAAGTCTGGCCCAGTGGGATGGAGAGGACGAAACCATGCTGAACGCCATTGACGGGAAACTGACCGTTTTCCTGTGGCTGCAGAGCATGGAACTGCTTCTGGGATATGCCCTGTTCCCCATGGCTGTCATGGGCAGTCTGCATCAGGACAATCCTGCTGCCGCTCTCATCTCCGCAGCAGCACTGCTCATCCTCATGGGATTCTGCACCGTTTCCCAGCAGAAAACCGTGGATGCCACCCGGCAGCTGTATCCGGAAAAGCAGGGTTCGGTCTATTCCACCGGATTCCAGAAAACCTGGCTGAACAGCTGTGATGAGGCGGAAAAGCGCATCATCGGTCAGTGCTGCTACCGGGTTTACCAGGCCGTGACCCGGACCTGTCTGGTGCTGTGGGTCCTGTTTGCCCTGGGGATCCTGCTGCTGGAGATGAGCGTTGTGCCCATGCTCACGGTATGTCTGATCTGGGGCGTGAGCCAGTGCGTGTATTACCGGAACGCCATCAAACTGTCCCGGCCCGGTACACTGGTGTCCTGATCAGTCAAATTCTTTCCGAAAATCGCTCTGTTCTCCCGGACAGGGCGATTTTTTGCTGTTGTATTCCTCCGGGGCTTGTGGTATGATACATTATTAGAAAATTTTGCGATTTTCTGCCCGGTTCGGGAACAATGGCGATGCTTTCGTCGTCTGAAACTATAAATGGGAGGATTCGGATATGATCAATGAGAAAATGGCGAATGTTGCGGCGAACAACTCCGCCGTGCGGGAAATGTTTGAAGAAGGCAACCGGCTGAAGGCCCTGTATGGTCCGGAAAATGTGTTTGACTTCTCTCTGGGCAATCCCTATTTTCCCGCCCCCGACAGCGTGAAAACCGCTGTGTTCGACATTCTCAATACCATGGACCCCAACACCGTTCACGGATATATGCCCAATGACGGCTTCCCCGCCGTCCGCCAGACCATCGCGGAATACATCAACAACCGGTTTGGCGATAACATTACGGGGGACAATCTGATCATGACGGTCGGCGCCGCCGGCGGCATGAACATCATCTTCAAAACCCTGCTGAACCCCGGCGATGAGGTGATCGTCCCTGCCCCCTATTTTCTGGAGTACGACCGCTATGTGGAAAACTACGGCGGCGTGCTGGTGCCTGTCAGTTCCCCGGAGGAGACCGGCTTCATGCCTGATCCCGCCGCCATCGCCGCGGCCATCACCCCCCGGACCAAGGCCATGATCATCAATAATCCCAACAACCCCACCGGCGTGGTCTATCCCCCCGCCGTGATTGAGGCCCTGGCCGCCGTGCTGGAGGCAAAGCAGAAGGAGTACGGTACATCCATCTATCTGATTTCCGACGAACCCTACCGGGAACTTGCCTTTGACGGTGCCGAGGTGGCCTACCTGCCCAAATATTACCGGAACACCATCGTGGGCTACTCCTGGTCCAAGAGCCTGTCCCTCCCCGGCGAGCGCATTGGCTATCTGGAGATTCCCTCCCGGATTGACGACTATGAGCTGGTCCGGGCCGCCGCGTCCATCAGCGGCCGGATTCTGGGCTTCGTGAACGCCCCCGCCCTGTTCCAGCTGGTGGTCCAGCGGTGCGTGAACGAGTCCTGCGACATCGATGCCTACGACCGCAACCGCAAACTGCTGTACGAAGGCCTCACCGAACTGGGTTACACCTGCGCCAAGCCTGAGGGCGCCTTCTACCTGTGGCTGAAGTCCCCGGTGGCGGATGAGAAAGCGTTTGTCCAGGAGGCCAAGAAGCACAACATCCTGTTCGTGCCCGGTGCTTCTTTCCGATGCCCCGGCTATGTGCGGGTGGCCTACTGCGTCAGCCCCGAAACCATCAAAGGCTCCATGAAGGGCTTTGCCGCCATGGCAGAGACCTACGGCCTGAAAAAATAAATTTCTGAAGAAAGCGTGAGAATGAAAACAATGGAAGAAATCACAACACAGAACGCACCAAAAAAAGTCATGCTGTCCGGCATCCAGCCCTCCGGTGAACTGACTCTGGGGTCCTACCTGGGCGCCATCCGGAACTGGGCGGAGCTGGCGGAGCAGTTTGACTGCTACTATTTCATGGCGGACCTGCACACCCTGACCGTGCGGCAGAACCCCGCCGATCTGCGCCGGCGCACCCTGAATCAGCTGGCTCAGTACATCGCCTGCGGCCTGGACCCGGAGAAGAACACCCTGTTCATCCAGAGCCATGTGCCCCAGCACACGGAGCTGGGCTGGATCCTGTCCTGCTACACCATGTTCGGCGAGCTCAGCCGCATGACCCAGTTCAAGGACAAGAGCGCCAAAAATGCCGACAACATCAACGGCGGCCTGTTCACCTATCCCTGCCTGATGGCGGCGGACATCCTGCTGTATCAGCCGGACTATGTGCCCGTGGGTGAGGACCAGAAGCAGCATGTGGAGCTGACGCGGGATGTGGCCACCCGGTTCAACAACCTGTACGGCCCCACTTTCAAAATCCCCGAACCCTACATTGCCAAGGTGGGCGCCCGGGTCATGAGCCTGACCAGCCCGGAGAGCAAAATGAGCAAGTCCGACAAGGATCAAAACGGCTGCGTCTATCTCATGGACGAGCCGGATGTGATCATGCGGAAGTTCAAGCGCGCCGTCACCGACTCCGACACGGAGCGGTGCGTCCGGTTTGACCCGGCGGCAAAGCCCGGCGTGTCCAACCTGATGCAGATTTATGCCGCCTGCACCGGCAAGGACTATGCCGCCATCGAGCGGGAATTCGACGGTCAGGGCTACGGCGCTTTCAAGACCGCCGTAGGCGAGGCAGTGGTGAGCACCCTGCAGCCTCTGCGGGAGGAATCCCTGCGGATCATGCAGGACAAGGCATATCTGGAGGCGGTCTATAAGGCCGGCGCCGAGAAGGCCTCCTACATTGCCAACAAGACCATGCGGAAAGTCAAGAAAAAAGTGGGTCTGGTCGCCCAGCCCTGAGGAGATCAACAGAAATTATGATATTGGAACTGTCCTTATGGGTGAAGCTGATCCTGGCAGTGGCTGTGGCCTTCCTGATCAGCTTTGCCATGACGCCCATCGTCAAATCCTTTGCGGTGAAGGTGGGCGCCATTGATGTGCCCACGGAAAAACGCCGGGTCCATGACCACCCCATCCCCCGGATGGGCGGGCTGGCCATCTTCATCGGCTTTCTCCTGTCAGTGGTGCTGTTTGCCAACATCACCCGCCAGGTGCAGGGCATCCTGCTGGGCGCCATCATCATCGTGGTGGTGGGTGCCATTGACGACATCGTCTCCCTTCGGGCCACGGTGAAACTCCTGGGCCAGATCATCGCCGCGGCAGTGGCCGTCTGGCACGGGGTACTCATCGAGTTTTTCATGAATCCCATCATCTTTTCCGGCAGTGAATACATTGCCCTGGAGATTCTGTCCGTGCCCATCACGATTTTGTGGATTGTGGGTGTGACCAACGCGGTGAACCTGATCGACGGGCTGGACGGCCTGGCCTGCGGCGTGTCCATCATCGCCTCCCTGACCATGTTCGTGGTGGCCCTGCTGGTGGCCGAGGGAAATGTGGCCATCCTGCTGGCAGCCCTCATGGGGGCGTGTCTGGGCTTTCTGCCCTATAACTTCAACCCTGCCAAAATTTTCATGGGTGACACCGGCTCTCAGCTGCTGGGCTTCGTGCTGGCCACCGCCTCCACAGTGGGGATGTTCAAGTTCTACACGGTGGTCACCTTCCTGGTACCCGTGCTGGCCCTGGCCGTGCCCCTGGTGGACACTATTTTTGCCTTCTGCCGGCGGATTCTCCACGGGCAGAGTCCCTTCACTCCCGACCGGGGGCATTTCCACCACCGGCTGATCGATATGGGCCTGTCCCAGAAACAGGCCGTTGCCATTCTCTATTCCATCACCGCCCTGCTGGGTCTGTGCGCCGTGGTCATCGTCTCCACGGGCAAACTGCGGATTTTCCTGCTGGCGGTAGCCATTGTGGCCGCCATTGCCGTGGGCTGGTTCATCCGCAGAACCCTGAAAGGGCATGAGTATCACCCAAAAGAGGATTCCGACAATGAAAAAACTTAAGGTTCTGTCCGTATTCGGCACCCGGCCGGAGGCTATCAAGATGGCGCCCCTGGTGCTGGAACTGCGGAAACACCCGGAGATTGAAAGCCTCGTGTGCATCACCGCCCAGCATCGGGAGATGCTGGACAGCGTCATGGACTGCTTCGGTCTCACCGCCGACTTTGATCTGAATATCATGCAGCAGGGCCAGACCCTCACGGATATCACCTCCCGGGTGCTGTACGGTCTGGGCGAGCTGCTGAATCAGATCAGGCCGGACCTGATTCTCGTCCACGGGGACACCACCACGGCCTTTGCCGCCGCTCTGACAGGCTTTTATGCCCGGGTGCCGGTGGGCCATGTGGAGGCGGGCCTGCGGACCTTTGACCGGTACTCCCCTTACCCCGAAGAAATGAACCGGCAGCTGATCTGCCGCATCGCCGAGCTGCACTTCGCCCCCACCGGGAACAACGCCAAGAATCTGAACCGGGAGGGCATTTTTGACGGGGTCTATATCACCGGCAACACGGTGATCGACGCCATGAAATACACCGTCACCGGCACGGGCTTCACCTCCCCGGAGCTGAACGCCATTGATACTTCCGGCAAGCGGGTCATCGCCATGACCTGCCACCGCCGGGAAAATTACGGAGAACCCATGGAGAACATCTTCCGGGCCGTCCGGACTATCGCCGAACGGTTTGCGGATGTGCAGTTCATCTATCCCGTCCACCCCGCCCCCGTGGTCCGGGAGACTGCCGGACGCATTCTGGGGGATGTCCCCCGGGTGTCCCTGATCTCCCCGCTGGACGCCATCGATATGCACCGGCTCATGTCCATGAGCTACATGGTCATGACCGATTCCGGCGGCATCCAGGAGGAGGCCCCCAGTCTGGGCAAACCCGTGCTTGTCCTGCGCCAGGAGACGGAACGGCCCGAGGCCGTGGCCGCCGGCACCGTGAAGCTGGCAGGCGTGGAGGAGGACAACATCGTCCGTCTGGCCGAGGAGCTGCTGACGGACCGGAACGCCTATGACGAAATGGCCCAGGCAGTGAACCCCTACGGCGACGGCATGGCCTGCCGCCGGATCGTGGACGCCATTTTGTATCACTTCGGCCGCCGTCCCGCCCCGCCGGAGGCGTTTATGGTATGAAGCTGAAAAAGCCCACCGCTTTCATCGCGGCCATCATCATTCTGCTGGTGGTCGTGCTGGCCTATATTTTCATCGAGCTGAATTCCGATGTGCCCACCGCCCAGGTGGTCCTGCCGGACCCGGACACGGTGGTGAGCAGCCAGCCCGGCGATGACGGGCAGGCCGCCTATGCCCAGGTGACGCCGGACACGGTCCAGTCTGTCATCGCCGCAATCCGCCGGCCGGACGGTTATACCCGCACCGTGACGGTGGAGGATTTCTGGGGCACGGACAGCACCAGTGTGTCGGATTTCACTATCCAGGTCTCCGGCACCAGTTCCAGAATTACCGCCGCCTCCGGCCGGGGGCTGAAATATATTCTGGTCACCGACGCGGGCACCTGGATCTGGTATGACGGCACCGGGGATGACGCGTTTTACGCCCCGCCCGGGGACGCCTCCGATGCGGACGCCTGGCTGCGTACGCTGACCTATGAGGACTTTCTGGAGCTTCCCCCGAAGGAGATTCTGGCCGCGGGCTACGCCGAGCACAACGGCATCTGGTGCGTGTACGCATCCTATCCTTCTTCCCACTTCGGATACGAGACCACCCTGTGGATCTCCGTCAGTGACGGGCTGCTGTGCGCCACGGAAATCTATGACGGGGAACAGCTCATCTACCGGATGACCGGCGGCGCGGTGGACACTGCGATCCCGGATGACAGCGTATTCACCCCGCCGGCAACTGCGAACGCCCCGGCGGACGCCTATGACGCCGGTTCCCAGACTTTTGCCCGGTCTGAGGCATTCTGATCACATCAGGAACATGGCGCCCATGATGATCAGCATCTCCCGGTCCCCGGTCTCCCGGTAGATCAGAAACAGGATCAGGAGCAGCAGGGCGTCCTCCAGCTCAAAATCCCCGGGCAGCAGCCCGGACAACAGGGTATCCAATCCGCCGCCGGTTCCCATCGGCGGCGTTTTCTGTACCGGAGCCGGCGCCGGCTGACGGGGCGGCGGAGCGGTCTGGGCGGGCCGCTGAGCCGAACGGTGCTGGGCTGCCGGGTCCGGGACCCGGGTGACCCGGCCGGTGTTGCCCTGGTATCTATTCATGCTTCTCCCCTCCCAGCGCGCCGAAGGCCAGCTCCGCCATCTTTTCCATTCTGGCCAGTTTCATGGCCCGGTCCAATTTGTCCCGGCGTTTTTCCGCCAGGAACGGCTTCAACGCCTCCAGCAGCGCCAGCTTCTCATCATTTTTCTGCCCGGCGCCAGAGAGCAGCCGGGTCATGTTCCGGAGCATCCCCGGGTCCAGCCCGTCAAGGGACGGGACGGATGGGGCCGGCGCCGGAGGCGCTGGTTCGCTGTCCCCGCCGCCCATGAGATGCTTCGCCATGTCCGCAATTTTTCCCAGCTGTTCCGGGTCGTTCAGGATGCTGTTCAGCCGATCCTCAAATTCGCTCATCCGCCCCACCCCCTTTTCCGATCCCGGTCTACTCCTTCATGGCCTTTTGCAGCTGCTCTGCCAGTCGCTTGCCCTCGCCGGTGCTGAGCACCTCCAGCAGAATGCCCCGGAGGGCCTCGGCGTCGCCACTTTTTGCCGCCTGCTCCACCTTTTTCGCGTCCAGCTTCTCCGCCAGACGCTGACCGTCGGCAGAATCGGCGATCTGCCGGATGGCATCGGCCTTACCGGACTCCACCAGCTTCCGCTCCACGCTCTCAAAGTTTTTCATCATGCGCTCCACCCCCGTTTCGCAAATCACAGTACAGTTTATGCGCCCCCGGGCGTAAAGTGACAGGAAAGAAGGATTTCCATGAAGATCGCCGTTTTTTCGGACACCCACAAACACATTGGAGACGCCGCCCGGGTCATTGACCGGGAACAGCCGGACCTGGTCATCCATCTGGGAGACCACATCCGGGACGCCTACGCCCTGGCCGGGCAGTTCCCCCATACCCCCATGGAGTGCGTCCCCGGCAACTGCGACTACGCCCCGGCGGAGCCGGAGACGAAACTGCTGACATTGTGCGGCGTGCGCGTCATGATCACCCACGGACACAACTACCGGGTGAAATACGAGATGGATTCCCTGCTGAACGCGGCGTACTTTCAGGGGGCGGACATGGTGCTGTTCGGCCACACCCACCGGCCCGTGAACGACCGGGTGGAGGGCCTGTATGTGGTGAACCCCGGCACTGCCGGGATGGGGTCCTCCCCCACCTGGGCGCTGATCGAGCTGGAACCGGGGAAGGTCAAAAATGTGAGCATCTTGAAGGTATAAACGCAAAAACCGCCTCTGCGACCGGATGATCGCAGAGGCGGTTTTTTGTTAATCTTCCAGGAATTTGGGCCGGTCGGCCTGTTCCGGGGTGTGGGCGGAGGCCGGTTCCGGCTCCGGAGCATCCGGCGTCTCGCCGGGGGGCACATCCGGGTCCGGTGTGGTGGTCCCTTCCGTCGGGGAATGGATGAAGGACACATACACCGAGTGGCTGGCCTGCACATCCACCAGCGTCAGGCTGTCCGTCACATTCACCAGGTTTCCGTCCACGGCAACGCTCTCCACCACATACCCCTCGTCGGGCAGAATCATGATGGTCATACTGCCGCCCTTCACCACCGTGGACATCCCGGCAGGCGAGGCAGTGCCGCCCTTGCCGAAGGTCACGGTGACGGTGTAGACCTGCTCCTCTTCGGGGAGGGTCATCTCCGGCACCTGGGCGGTGTCGTCAAAATCCGGACTGGGCGTGGGCGCAGGGGTGTCCGCCGCCGGGGGCGGTGTCGCCGTGTCCGTCACAGGGGCGGAGGCGGCAGCATCGTCTTCCGGCTGACGGGCTGATTCCCGGACAGGGATGATCCCCGTCATGATCCCGACTACCACTGCCAGGATCGCCACCAGCAGCACCGCACCCAGAATATACGCAGTGGTCTTTCCGCCGGACCGATGTTCCATACTTCCGCCTCCTTTTCATTCTGATTTGATGCTTCCTATTATACAACAGACGAAAGGGTTTGTAAAATGTTTCATCTGTGATATAATGGCCTCAAATCTTAAGAATTCGTTAATTTCCGGAGGAAACTATGAAAAAACGCGCATTGGTCACCGGGGCCTCCCGGGGCATCGGCGCCGCCACGGCCAGAGCACTGGCCGCCGACGGCTGGGAAGTGAATCTGAACTATTTTCAGTCCGAGGCACAGGCCCTGGCACTGGCGGAAGAACTGGGCTGCCGGGCATTCCGGGCGGATGTGGCTGACCCGGCGCAGGTCCGGGCCATGTTCCAGGCCATGGGTCCGGTGGAACTGCTGGTGAACAACGCAGGCATCGCCCACGACGGGCTGATCACCGATATCACGGAAGAAGAATGGCACCGGCTGTTCGATGTGAATGTGGGGGGCGTGTTCAACTGCGTCCGGTGCGCCCTGCCCCACATGATCCACGAGAAGCACGGCATCATCATCAACACCTCCTCTGTCCTGGCCCGGTACGGCGGCTCCTGTGAGGCGGCATATACCGCCACGAAAAGCGCCGTGGAGGGGCTGACCCGGTCCCTGGCCCGGGAACTGGGGCCCTCCGGCATCCGGGTGAACGCCGTGGCCCCCGGGGTCATTGAGACGGATATGCTGGCCTGCTTCACCCGGGAGGAGCTGGATGATATGGCGGACAAAGCCCCCATTGAGCGCAACGGCGTCCCGGAGGATGTGGCCCGGGTGACAGCCCTGCTGGCCTCCGATGCCTGCGCCTTCGTCACCGGCGCCATCATCCCCGTGGACGGCGGCAACCGGCTGTAAACACACTGAAGACACCCCCGCGCAGCGATCACTGCGCGGGGGTGTTCCCTATTCCACTTTCAGCATCCGGTAGCCCACGCCGATATGGGTCTGGATATACTGCGGAGAGTCCGGGGTAGGTTCCAGTTTTTTCCGGAGGGTGGCCATGAATACCCGCAGGGAGGCAACATCGTTGTCCCAGCTCCGGCCCCAGATGTTCTGGGTCAGATAAGTGTGGGTGAGTACCTTGCCCACATTTCTGGACAGCAGGCACAGCAGCTTGTACTCAATGGGGGTCAGGTGCAGTTCCTGTCCGTCCAGCCAGGCGCAGCCGCCGGCATAGTCCACCCGGAGTTTTCCGTTGACAAACACAGATGAAGATGCGACGCTTTCGGTGTTCATATAGGACAGGCGCCGCTGGGTGGCCCGGAGCCGGGCAAGCAGCTCCTCCACAGAAAAGGGTTTGGTCAGATAGTCATCCGCACCGGCATCCAGCGCTTCGATCTTGTCCGTATCCTCGCTGCGGGCGCTGATGACAATGATGGGGAGATTGGACCAGGTGCGGATCTTGCGGATGATCTCCACGCCGTCCATATCCGGCAGTCCCAGATCCAGCAGCACAATCTCCGGATTGTGAGAGGATGCCTCCAGCAGCGCCGTTTCCCCGTTGGCCGCCACCAGATACCGGTAATCATTGGTCCGAAGGGTGGTGGTGATCAGATTCCGTACCGGGGGATCGTCCTCCACCACCAGAATCAAGGGCTTATTCATGCAGTTCTACCTCCCCTGCCGGTAATGTAAATGTGAATACGGTTCCATGGGGCACATTGTCAGACACTGTGATTGTCCCGCCATGGGCGGTGACGATGGACCGGCACAGGGACAGCCCCAGTCCCAGACTCCGGCGGCTGTCCGCCACCTGATTGGCCCCGCTGTAAAACATATCAAACACCCGCTCCTTCTGCTCGTCCGGGATCCCCGGCCCGTCATCGGACACGGACACCGTCACCCAATGGTCCCGCTGCTCCGTATGAACGGCAATGACGGACCCGGGCGGGGTGTATTTGATGGCATTGTCCACCAGATTGATCACAACCTGAACGATCAGTTTGGCATCAATCTGGGCCAGAATAAATTCCTGTCCGCTGGTCACCCGGATGATGTGTTCGGAGCACTTCCGGTCCACATGGCGCAATGCCTCTGTGATGACCTCATCCATCAGTTCCGCGGACCGGTTCAGCTTCACCTGTCCCCCTTCCAGCCGGGTGACTGCCAGCAGATTTTCCACCAGGTTGATCAGCCACATGGAGTCGTCATAGATGTCCTGGAAAATCCGCTCCCGGGTCTCCCGGTCCAGCTTTTCATCGCTGGCCAGAAGGGTACTGGCATTGCCGGAGATAGAGGTCAGCGGTGTGCGCAGATCGTGGGAGATGGCCCGCAGGAGATTAGACCGGAGCTGCTCATTTTTTGCCAGAATGGCCGCCTCTTCCTTTTCCCGGGCGTTGCGGATGTTCTCCATGGCCAAAGCGCACTCCCCCAAGATGGATAGCACCACACTGGTCTCAAAGGCATCCAGCGGCCGGTCCCCGATTTCGATTCCCACCACGCCGTAAACCTGCTGATTCACCCGGATGGCCAGATACAGGCACCGGGCGCCAGACAGTGTGTCCGTGGTGGCACCGGCGTGCTTATTATTGTGCAGGACCCAGTCCGCCACCGTCTTCTCATATTCCGAAACAAGTTCGGTATACCCGCTGTCTTCTGTGCGGCAGACCTCCGGTTCCGCCAGATCATTCCCATTCAGGGGATAGAGCACCAGATCCCGGTGGAGCAGCTTCATGAGCTGTTCCGCCGCTGTGGACAGCATGGATGACTCATCCTGAGCCTTCTGCATGAGCTGGTTGGTTTCAAACAGGATTTTTGTCCGGGCCGCCGCCTGGGCGGACTGCCGGGCATTGTTCTTCAGCCGGGCTGCCAGGGAACCGGTGAGAAATGCGGAAAGAAACATAATGGCAAAAGTCGCCAGATAGCCCGGATCATAAAAATGAAAAGTGAACCGCGGCACCGTAAAGAAGAAATTGAACACCAGCACGCTGACGACTGATGCCAGCAGGCTGCAGATCCGGTTGGTGGTGATCACGGACACCACCACCGCCCCCAGAATATACACCGTGATAATATTTGCCTCGGTGAATCCCATCCAGTAAAACAGGAACCCCACCAGAGTGGCCAGCAGAAGCACCAGTATCGTTTTCCCCACATCCCGCACGGGCATGGCATCCATCAGCGGGCGGCGGCGCTTTTCATAGCTGCTCCGTTCCGCATGGGCGTCCGGGATAATATGAATGTCCAGATTCGGTGCCATGGCAATCAGCTGTTCTGTCAGGGTGGGCTTGCTGAAAATGCTTTGTCTGGCGGCGGTGCTGCGGCCAATGACGATTCTCGATACGCCGGACAGCCGGGCAAATTCCGCAATCTGATAGGGCACATCGTCCCCGTAGGTGGTTTCCACCGTGGCTCCCAGTTGCCGTGCCAGATGGGTGTTTTCCCGCAGCCGTTTTTTGTCCTCATCCCGCATTGCCGGGAAATCCGGTGTCTCCACAAACAGAGCTGTCAGCGTTCCGCGGAACGCCTGGGCCATCCGGGCGGCGGTACGGATAATTTTAGCATTGGAGGGAGAAGACGACAGACAAACCAGAATATGCTCATCCGTGTGATACGACCCTCCGGTGCGGATACGGCCGTTTTCCGTCAGCCGGTTCACCCGGTCGGCGCACCGGCGCAGGGCAATCTCCCGCAGTGCCGTCAGATTTTCCAGCGAGAAAAAATTCGCCATTGCTCTGGCGGCCTGTTCTCCCGGATAGACATCCCCGCCCGCCAGCCGGTCCAGCAGTTCCTTCGGCTCGATATCCACCAGCTCCACCTGATCTGCTCCGTCAAATACCGAGTCCGGAATCCGCTCCCGGACCGGCACGCCGGTGATGGACGCCACCGTGTCGTTCAGACTCTCAATGTGCTGGACATTCACCGTGGTGTATACATCAATCCCAGCCCGGAGCAGTTCCTGCACATCCTGATACCGTTTCACATGGCGGCAGCCCGGAGCATTGGTGTGCGCCAGTTCATCCACCAGAATCAGTCCGGGCCGCCGGGTCAGGGCCGCATCCAGATCAAATTCCCGGAGCGTGATGTCTCCATGACGCACCTGTTTCACCGGGAGCTGCTCCAGTCCCTGTACCAGCGCCATGGTCCGGGGCCGGGCATGGGGCTCGATGTATCCGGCAACCACATCCACGCCCCGCTCCACTGCCTGATGGGCCGCCTGCAGCATGGCATAGGTTTTGCCCACGCCGGCAGCGTAACCAAAGAAGATTTTCAGTTTTCCCGGGCGGGCATCCCTGTCCGTCTCCTCCCGGATCGCCTGCAGCAGCTGGTCCGGATCCTGTCTTGGCAGCTCCATGTCGTTTCTCCTGTTCCCTTGCATCAGGTGATTTGTTACCGTGGGGTATTATAGCACCCCGGCCCGGGTTTTTCCATACTGGCGTCCGTGGCTCCCCGTCCAGCAGACGGGTAATGCTCCGGAGGAATCCATATCCCATCACAGCCATTGCCGCCAGGGTCAGCAGCATCCATACGCCCTCCATATTTCCGCCTCCCGCTTTTCACATCCGGAAGCACCGCTGGAGATCCCGGTTTTCCCCCAGAACCAGCAGTGTCGCATCCTCTTCCAGGATCGTATCCGGCGTCACGGACAAATTCAGCTTCCCATGTTTCTTCACGCCCATGATATTGATGGCATATCTCTTGCGGATATCGACCTGTCCCACGGTGTGCCCTGCCCAGCCGTTGGGCACCGGCACTTCGAAAATGGCGTGGTCCTCATCCAGTTCGATGTAGTCCAGAATATGGTCGGCGCTGTACCGGATGGCGGTCCACTTGGCCAGCTGTTTCTCCGGATAGACCACCTCATCTGCTCCATTGCGCAGCAGAAACTTTTCCTGAATATCCCGTGCCGCCCGGGCCACCACCAACCTGGCTCCCAGCTCTTTCAGGAGCGAAGTCGTCTCCAGCGAACTCTGAAAATCATTGCCGATGGCCACAATGCAAACATCAAAGTTCCGCACACCCAAAGACGCCAGAAACTTCCGGTTCGTGCTGTCCCCAATCTGAGCATAGGTCACATAGGGAAGTACATCGTTCACCCGCTCCTCTATCTGATCCACCGCCATCACCTGATGGCCCAGCTGGTGCAGGTTCATGGCAATGTGCTTTCCGAAGCGGCCAAGGCCGATGAGTAAGATGGACTTCACAACGCTCCATCTCCCTTCTTCCGATTCTTTTTGTCTTTACTATAAAGCGAAACGGATAAAGAGCGTGAAAGAGTTTTTCCCGCCACATTAAGATGGCGTTAAGATTGTGAAAATCATTACGCTCACAGAATACCGTCCAGCATCAGATTGACTTCCAGCACATTCACGGTCTGCTCGCCGAATACGCCGAGGAAGCGGCCCCGGGTGCATTGTGCGATGATGTCCCGCACCTCCGACTCCGGGATGCCCCGGGCCTGCACGATCCGGGTCACCTGATACTCCGCCGCCGCCGGTGAGATATGGGGATCCAGCCCGCTGCCGGAACAGGTCACCAGATCCACGGGAATCGCGGCATCATCCATCTCCGGATTGGCTGCCCGGAGCCGGTCCACCCGCTCAGCCACCAGTGCTTCGTATTCTCCGCTGGCGGGCGACAGGTTGGACGGAGCGGCATACGCCACCGGATTTCCGTCTCCATCCTGAAAGGTGGTCACATCCAGATTCATGATGCGCCCCCACAGATACCCGTCATCCGTGTACTGCTGTCCCAGGAGGGCACAACCGTATATTTTGCCGTCCACTTCGATGAGACTGCCGCTGGCCTGCTCCGGAAACAGCAGCTGGGCCAGACCGGTGACCACACCGGTATAGAGCAACCCGCAGATCACAGTAAACAGCAGGAAACACACAGTCGCCCGGGACAATAAGGTTTTGATTTGCATGGCAGATTCCTCCTCATACCAGACCCGTCAGGGTCAGCAGTACATCAATGAGTTTGATAAAGATGAACGGTGCTGCAAGGCCGCCCAGGCCGTAGACCAGCAGATTCCGGGACAGCAGCTTTCCGGCGGACACCTCCCGGTATTTCACACCTTTCAGTGCCAGCGGGATCAGCGCGATGATGATCAGAGCGTTATAAATGATGGCGGACAGCACCGCGCTCCGGGGGGAGTGCAGGCCCATAATATTCAGGGCGGACAACCCCGGATACAGTCCGGTAAACAGGGCCGGGATGATCGCAAAATACTTGGCCACATCATTTGCAATGGAGAAGGTGGTCAGGCTGCCACGGGTCATGAGCAGTTGTTTACCGATTCGCACAATGTCAATCAGTTTGGTGGGGCTGGAGTCCAGATCCACCATGTTGCCCGCCTCCTTGGCCGCCTGAGTGCCGGAGTTCATGGCCACTGCCACATCAGCCTGGGCCAGGGCCGGGGCATCGTTGGTACCATCGCCGGTCATGGCCACCAGATGGCCTTTCGCCTGGTATTCCCGGATCATCTTCAGCTTTCCCTCCGGGGTCGCTTCGGCCAGAAAGTCGTCCACCCCGGCCTCCGCTGCAATGGCAGCCGCGGTAATGGGATTGTCGCCGGTGATCATAATGGTCCTGATCCCCATTTTCCGCAGATCGGCAAACTTTTCCTTTACCCCGTCCTTGATAATATCTTTCAGGTAAATTACCCCGAGGATCCGGTGGTCTTTGGCAACTACCAACGGTGTTCCGCCCCTGGTGGCAATGGATTTCACCACCTGATCACATTCCCCGGAATAGGTGCCGCCAGCCTGGGTGACATACGCCTGCATGGCATCGGCCGCGCCTTTCCGGATCTCACAGCCGTCATAATTCACCCCGCTCATGCGGGTCTGTGCGGTAAAGGGAATGAACTGCATCCCCTTGTCCTGCAGGGTGCGGCCGCGGATTCCAAATTGTTCCTTGGCAAGAATCACCACACTGCGCCCCTCCGGAGTCTCATCCGCCAGAGAGGACAGCTGCGCCGCATCCGCCAGTTCCCGATATCCGTACCGTCCACAGGGATGAATTCCACTGCCTGCCGGTTGCCCAGGGTGATGGTGCCGGTCTTATCCAGCAACAGCACATCCACATCCCCGGCCGCTTCGATGGCACGACCGCTCATGGCCAGTACATTTGCCTGGTTCAGACGGCTCATGCCAGCGATGCCAATAGCGGACAGCAGCGCACCGATGGTAGTGGGTGCCAGGCGCACCAGCAGGGCCACCAGCGTGGTCACAGAAGTGGGGTTTTCAATTCCCGCCTGTCTGGCGGAGAACGCGGAATAGGTGTACAACGACACGGTCACCAGGATAAAAATGATGGACAGTGCCACCAGAAAAATCTGCAGGGCAATCTCGTTGGGAGTCTTTTTCCGGGAGGCTCCCTCCACCATGGCAATCATCTTATCCAGAAAGCTCTCTCCTGCCTCATTGGTGACCCGTACCACGATCCAGTCGGACAGCACGGTGGTGCCGCCGGTGACAGCGCTTCGGTCGCCGCCTGCCTCCCGGATCACCGGGGCGGATTCGCCGGTGATGGCACTTTCATCCACAGAGGCAGCCCCTTCGATAATCTCCCCATCGGCGGGGATCTGTTCCCCGGCCCGGACGATCACCAGATCCCCCTTTTTCAGCAGGGCCGAAGCAACAACAGTCACCTTGTCTTTCTCAGCAGCCGAGGGAATCCGATGGGCATCCACATCTTTCCGGGACGCCCGCAAAGTATCCGCCTGGGCCTTGCCCCGGCCTTCCGCAATGGCCTCGGCAAAATTGGCAAACAGCACGGTGAACCACAAAATCACCGCGATCGCAAGCGTATAGCCGCCGGGGGCGTCCTGGATGCCAAGCAGGGACAGTATCCACAGTCCGGTCGTCAGGATGGCAGAAACAAACACCAGAAACATCACCGGGTTTTTCGCCTGAGTTCCGGGTTTGAGTTTGATAAAAGAATCTTTGATGGCCCGGCCGATCATTTTTCGATCGGCAAAGCCGTTTTGGGCTTTTGTATGCATGGATAACCCCTCCTTACCCCATCTGGAAGAACTCAGCAATTGGTCCCAGTGCCAGCGCCGGGAAGAAGCTGATGGCACCGATCAGCAGTACCACAAAAATCAGCAGGAACGCAAACATGGCGTTGGTGGTGGACAGCGTCCCGGCAGAAACAGCTACTTTCTTCTTATTGGCCAGGCTTCCCGCAATGGCCAGCGTACCGGTCACCGGCAGGAACCGGGCAAACAGCATCACCAGTGCGATGCTCACATTCAGAAATACGGTGTTGGCATTGAATCCGGCAAAGGCGGAACCGTTGTTGCCGGCCCCGGAAGTATAGGCGTACAGCATCTCCGAAAAACCGTGGGCGCCGGAATTGGTCAGGCTGTCCGCCACGGACGGTATCACTGCCGCAATACCGCTGCCCGCCAGAATGGCAATCGGGGTAGCCAGGCAGACCAGCACGGACCATTTCATTTCATAAGGTTCAATTTTCTTTCCCAGGAATTCCGGTGTCCGGCCCACCATCAGGCCCGCTATAAACACCGTCAGAATGGCAAAGGCCAGCATTCCGTACAGGCCGCATCCCACACCGCCGAAGATGACCTCCCCCAACTGCATCTGCAGCATCTGGATCATCCCGCCCAGCGGCGTATAGCTGTCATGCATGGAGTTAACGGAACCGTTGGATGCCGCGGTGGTGAAAACGCTCCAGGTGGAAGAGGCCGCAATGCCGAACCGGGTCTCCTTACCCTCCATGTTTCCACCGGCCTGATTGACGGTGGAAAGATCCACAGCCCCGTTTTGCGCCAGCTGGGGCGTTCCCGCCTGCTCACTGACGCCCACAACGCCCAGACAGACCACCAGCATCAGCAACATGGCCAGGAAGATGGCAATGCCCTGCTTTTTGTTATCCACAGCCTTCCCGAAAGTGAAGCACAATGCTGCCGGGATCAGCAGCAGAGAGAGCATTTCAATCAGGTTTGTGAATGCGCTGGGGTTTTCCAGGGGATGGGCGGAGTTGACCCCCATGAAGCCGCCGCCGTTGGTGCCGGTCTGCTTGATTGGCCACCTGGCTGGCCGCCGGTCCCATGGGAACAAACTGCTCCGTCACGATTTGGGCGTCAACCGGTTCTCCGTCTACCGTTACCTCCCCATTTTCCGTGTCAATTACGGCATCTTCTATGACTTCTCCCTCCGCAGTCACCGCAATGGGCTCCAGCAGAGGGACAGTCTCGCCGCCTTTGAAGTTCTGGATTACGCCGCCGCTGACCAGAAGCAGGGCGATCACCAGATTCAGCGGGAGCAGAATGCGGAGCACAATCCGGGTCAGATCCACCCAGAAACTGCCCAGTCCCGCAGATTTCACCTGAATAAATCCCCGGATCAGGGCAAACAGTACCGCAATACCCGTGGCGGCAGACACAAAATTCTGCACAGTCAGCCCCAGCGCCTGGGTCAGGTAACTGAGGGTGGATTCCCCGGAATAGGCCTGCCAGTTGGTGTTTGTCACAAAGCTGGCGGCAGTGTTGAATGCCAGATCCCATGTTACGCCCGGCAGGTGCTGCGGATTGCCCGGCAGCGCTCCCTGCAGCAGCTGGAGAAGAAACAGAAACACCAGTCCGATCCCGGAAAAGAGCAGTACGCTGAGCGCATACTGTTTCCAGTTCATCTGTTCTTCCGGGTCGATCCGCATGACCCTGTAAACCGCCCGCTCGCATGGGGACAGTATACCCGAAAGAAGGGTATGCTCCCCGTTCATGACCTTTTTCATGTAACTGCCCAACGGAACGGCCAGTACAATCAAAATGGCCAGATACAGCACATACTGGATCACGCTGTTCATGTGTGGTCATCCCCTTTCATCAAAATGTACACATACCACAGCAGCATCGCTGCGGCACACAGTCCTGTGACTGCAATCACGCCTTGCACACTATCAACCTCCTTCGATCTGTCATGGCGTCGGAATGTGTCCGCTTAGAAATACCCCAAAGGCCCGGACAGGGGCATGATCAGGAGCAGAGCGCCCGCACACACGCACAGCAGCACCAGCAGCGGCATTCCGATCAGGACGAACAGATATCCCAGCACCGGATGGTGCCACAGGAACCATTCAGCCCGGGTATCAAACCGGCGTTCCGCTTTCTGAATCTTTTTTGTGATGTGCATGTCGCTCCCCCTCTTTCATTCCGATGGACTGAGTATACGCCCCGGCGTGTTAAAACAGGAAAAGGGAAACTGACAGGAGATTAAAATGCCATAAAGGCAAAAACGCCATGCAGAGAAATCTGCATGGCGTTTTGAATCTTCTTATTCTCCGGTCTTGTTCTCCGGTTTGGGCCGGTTGGACGGACGGCGGTGGGAACGGTGCCGGGCGGGCTTCTTCTCGCCG
The DNA here is from genome assembly GCA_022779345.1 of Oscillospiraceae bacterium. Classification (GTDB taxonomy): domain Bacteria; phylum Bacillota; class Clostridia; order Oscillospirales; family Oscillospiraceae; genus HGM13010. The sequence continues at coordinate 32,691 of JALFTG010000038.1, forward strand.
GCAGCTTCCCCGCCGGGGGTGGGGGTAGGAGCGGCAGCCTTCTGGGGCTGCTTCTGGCCGTTCGCTCTGGCCTGCTGTCTGGACGGCTTCTCCCCAGCGGGACGGGCCTGTTTCTGCCCCTCCTGACGGGATGGCTGGGCCTGCTTCTGGCCCTCGCCAGTCTGCCGGGGCTGGCGGGGCTTCCGGTTGGCGCCCGCCTGCTGCTGGGCAGGCTGTTTCTTTTTCTGCTGCTGTTTGGGTGCGCTCTCGGCCTGGGCCGCAGGCTTTTCCCGCTCCGGTTGCTGGGCTTTCTGCCCCTCCTGGCCTTCCTGTCCGGAACGGCCCCGGCGGCTGCCCGAGGACCGGCGGCGGTTGCTTCCGCTGCGGTTGCGGCGCTGATTCTCATAATTTGCCCGGGCCTCCTGCTCCGCCTTTTCTGCGGCAGCCAGACGCTCCTTCCGGGCCTGACGCTTCTCCGGGTCCTCATATTCGTCCAGCAGGACGATATCCGCCCATTCATCCACTTCCGGTTCCTTCTCCTTCGGCTCGGCAGGCGGGACATAGTGGAGCACACAGGGCGGCTGTTCCCCGTCTCTGGGACGGCCCCCGGGGACCGCGGCCACCTGCTCGGCGGTATAGGTCCGCTGCTCCGAGGGGTTATCCCCGTCCAGCTTCACCTTCACGCACTGGCGCAGGAGATTCACCTGGGTCACATTGCCGTAGCCGTCCGGTGTCTGGACAAAGGCGCCGTTTTTCGGCACGGTCTTGACCAGGCCCTCATAGGCCTCCTGCTCATACCGCAGGCAGCACATGAGGCGCCCGCAGCAGCCGGAGATTTTCTTGGGATTCAGGGACAAATTCTGCACCTTGGCCATTTTGGTGGACACAGGGTAGAACTCATTCAGGAACTGGCTGCAGCAGAAGGGCCGGCCGCAGATGCCGATGCCCCCCAGCATTTTTGCCTCGTCCCGGACGCCGATCTGCCGCAGCTCAATCCGGCTGCGGAACACGCTGGCCAGGTCCTTCACCAGTTCCCGGAAATCCACGCGGCCGTCGGAGGTGAAGAAGAAGGTGATCTTGTTGCCCTCAAAGTTGCACTCCACATCCACCAGCTTCATGTCCAGGCCGTGCTCCGCGATCTTTTTCCTGCCGATTTCGAAAGCTTCCGCTTCCCGGCGCTTGTTATTTTCCGCTACCCGCAGATCCGCGGCGGTGGCCACCCGGACCACGGGCTGGAGGGGCTGGACCACCCGGTCATCCTGGACGCCGTGGACGCCCTGGGAGCACCAGGCCAGCTCCTTGCCGTTGGCAGTCTCCACCACCACCCGGTCCCCCTCTTTCGGGTCCGTGCCGTTGGGGGCGAAATAATAGACCTTTCCGCAGGTCTTGAATTTAATGCTGACTACATCTGTCACTTCGTTAGTTCCTCATTTCCACGGGGGCTGTCTCCCCGATACTCTTCACAGCAATCAGTCCGAACACATGCTTCACGCCGGTGTTCACGGACAGATACCCCGCGCAGGTGTCCATCAGCCGGGTCAGCACCCAGCACTGCTCCCGGCTCAGACCCATGTCCGGCCGGCGGCCGCAGAGCATATCCGTGACCACGGTTTTCACCGCCTCCGTGAATTCCACGGCGCCGGCATTGTCCGTCACGGCGGCTTTCTCACAGCACCAAGCCAGCAGGTCCGACCGCTTTCCTCCTGCCACCCGCTTCAGATAGGCTGTCACATCCGCCAGAACCCCTTCTTCCGGCGCCGGGACCTCTGCATTCAGGCTCAGCTCCACGCACCGGGAACGGACGGTGGGCAGCAGCATGGCGGGCGTGGCGGTGGACAAAATGAGCACCACCCCACGGGGCGGCTCCTCCAGCAGCTTCAGCAGGGCATTCTGGGCATTGGGGTTCATGGTCTCCGCCTCATGGACGATGAAGGCCTTCCCCGGGGCCTCATTGGGCATAATCTGAGCCTGACCGATCATCTCCCGGATCTGGTCCACCCGGATTTCCCGTCTGAGCTTGCCTTTGTCATCGATCTCCCGGCGGACATGGATGATGTCCGGATGCACCCCGTCCCGGGCCTTCCGGCAGTCCCGGCAGACGCCGCAGGGCTTCGCCCCGGTGCCGGAGCAGACGGCCGCAGCGGCCAGAGTCTCCTCCGTCTGCCGCCGGGCATCCTCCGACGCCGACGCCGTGATATACGCATGGGACAGACTTCTCCCATCCCCGAAATGCAATGCCTGCACAGTTGCTTCCTCCGCATATGGTATCAGTATATTTTAGCCTGTTTTTTCAGCATAGTCAACAGGATTCGTCCGGCCGGCCTGCATTTTTCCGGCAGACAGGGCGATGCACATCTGGCTGGGCAGGTAAAACAGCCACATTCCAAAGCCCGCCGCCTGCTCCACCACCCCGGGAAGTCCCGGCAGGTTCCACAGCCCCACGCACACATCGCAGCCGATGAACAGCGTCAGCCCCACCGCAAACAGCCGGCCCCGCCGGCCATCCAGACGCCGGGCCAGGACCGCGTTGCACACCAGCTGGGGGAAATACAGTCCCGCCAGCAGATTCCGGCGGGTCGCCATGTCCAGCACGCCCAGCATCACCCAAACCAGGACCGCCAGGAAGATCCGGACCGTCACCGTGCGGATGGTGTCCCGGTTGATCCGCCGGGCATACAGCGCCTGCACCGCCAGGAACAGGCAGATCCCCAGTTCCACATGGGTGCCCGGCAGGAGCAGGGCGTCCGCCGCGCAGGTCAGCGCCATGGGCGGGACCACGGACCACTCCCCCATCCTGCGGGACCGGACAACGGCGCAGGCCAGGCACAGCAGTACCGACAGATATTTCAATAGCAGGCAGATCCGGCCCAGGGCCAGCAGATCCCCCAGGAGAAACGCGGCATACAGGACGGCCTCCGCAATCAGGAAGCCTTTCACCCCGCCGGAAGGCCGGACGGTTCCGACGGTGGATGGTTCTCGTTCTTTCAGTTCTGTCATATGAATCAGTATGTATCAGAATGTCAAAAAGAAGCGTACCGAATTCTGGTACGCTTCTTTTCCGTTTCATCGTGCGCGCTTTACACCCATTCCCGGGAGGTGGGCTTGCTGCTCTCCTGCTGGGGCTTTTCGTAGGACACGACCACACGGCGGTTCGGCTCGGTGCCGATGGAGCTGGTGGTCACGCCTTCGTAATCCTGCAAAGCGGCGTGAATCACATGACGCTCATAGGAGTTCATGGGCTCCAGCGCCATGCTGCGTTTGTATTTGATGGCCTTGGCTGCCATCTTCTCTGCCAGACGGACCAGCGCTTCCTCCCGCTTGGCGCGGTAGGACTCCGCATCCACGCTGATGTGCCGGCGCTTGTCGCTGCCCCGGTTCACGGCGTAGTTGGTCAGGTGCTGGATGGCATCCAGCGTCTCGCCCCGGCGGCCGATGACCATGCCCATCCCCTTGCCGGACAGGTTCACATTGATGCCGCCGTCTTCCTTGTCGGTGATCTCAATCTCGGCCTTCACACCCATGTGCTCCAGCAGGCCGCTGAGGAAGTTGTAAACCTTTGCGTGGGTCTCGTCCATATCCGCAGGCGCTGCGGACACAGCCGCGGGTGCTTCTGCGGGGGCGGCGGGGACCTCCGGTTCGGGCTGCGCCACAGGCTCCGCGACCTCGTCGGGGACCTCATAGGACACCTTGACCACAGCGGGAGATGCGCCGATTCCCAGGAAGCCGGACTTGGCCCGTTCCAGGATCTCCACATTCACATCGTCCCGGGTCAGACCCAGTTCTTCCAGGGCGGCAGCGATCGCCATCTCTTCCGTCTTGGCGGATTTCTCTATGCTTTTTATCATAAGGTACTCTCCTGTTATTCTTCGACACCGTCAGCTTCGGGTGCGGGAGAGACTTCCTGCTGTGCGCCGAAACGGTCCGGGTCATAGGCTCTGCCTCGGGCATAGCGGCGGCTGCCAACCTGGGATGCGGGGACTTCCGCCTCCTCAACGCCCAGGCGCTCCCGGCGCTCCGCTCTCTCGGCGGCAGCGGCGGCGGCACGGATTTCCTCCACTTTCTGCTTTTCGGCGGCCTGCAGTTTCTTCTTGCTGGTATTGCGGTTCACGGTGCTGGTGCCCTCAGCCTTCCGGCGCTCGGTTTCCAGCCGCTTGCGCTCGATCTCTTCCTCACGCAGGCGCTCCCGCTCCAGCCATTCCTTGTCCTCTTCGTACATCTGCTTGGTGACAACCTTGGTCAGAATCCAGTCACGCAGCATACCGAACACGCTGTTGGCAATCCAGTACACGCCCATCACGGCGGGCATGACAAAGCAGATCCACACAGACATCAGCGGCATCATGAGCATCATGCTCTTGTTGGTGGCCGCAGCCTGGGTGTTGTCGTTGGCGCCGGGATTGGAGGCCATGGACACCTTCATGGACAGCCAGGACAGAAATGCGGAGATGAAGGGGATCAGGAACAGACCCAGGGCGGGCCACCAGTTGCCCGCGCCGAAGCCCTCTGCGTTCCAGAAAGTCAGCTGGGGCGTGTTGCCCAGGTTCATACCCAGGAACGCATAGCTGACATCCTGTACCTCGGGAACCACGGCGGAAATGACATCGTAGTTCTCATGGCACAGCTGGGTCATGACGATCTCGATATACTGCTGCTGTCTGGCGGAAAGCTCAGCCAGATTCAGCAGTCCCATACCTTCCAGCGTGGTCTGGATCAGTTCCACCGTCTCGGTGGCCAGACCCATCATGATGGACAGGGGCTTGCGGATGACGCTGTACAGCGCGATCAGGATGGGGAACGGAATCAGGGACCACAGGCAGCCCGACATGGGGTTGATGTGCTCCTCCTGATAGAGCTTCGAGACTTCCTGCTGATACTTCTGGGGATTGCCGCCGTGCTGGGCCTCCAGCTGCTTCAGCCGGGGCTGCAGGCGGGTCTGACGCATCATGCTCTTCTTGCTCTTCAGCATGAAAGGCGTGAGGATCAGGTTCACCACCAGAGCGAACAGAATGACCGCGATGCCGATGTTCCCGAACAGATCGTAGAACTTCATCATCAGCCAGGAAAACGGTGCTGTAATGATCTTCGTCATTCAGTTACTCCTAAAATATTCAGTTTCTTCCGGTCAGGGGACCGGATCATAAAAATCGTGCTCCCCGAAATGAAAGGGGTGGCACCGCATGATGCGCTTGAAGGCCAGCCAGCCGCCTTTTGCGGCGCCGTACTTTTCAATGGCCTCCAGGGCATACTCCGAGCAGGTGGGGATGAACCGGCAGCAGGGCGGGGTCAGGGGGGAAATGTTCCGGCGGTAAAACCGGATCAGTGCCAGCAGGAATTTTTTCACCGGGCGCCGCCTTTCTCAGCGAACAGCTCCAGCTGGCGGCAGGCCTTCTCAAAGGCTCTTTCCAGCTGGGCATAGGTCGCCTCCGGGCTCCTGCCCCGGGCCACGATCACCAGATCCAGTCCCCGGCACAGCCTGTCCTCCCGGAGACGGTAAATCTCCCGCAGACGGCGGCGGACCCGGTTGCGGACCACGGCCTTGCCGATCTTGTTGGACACGGTGATGCCGAGGCGGTTGTGATCCCGCCCGGTGCGGCGCACATAGACCACCAGATAGGGGGTCACGGCACTCTTGCCTTTTGCGTACAGGCGCCGGAACTCATAGTTCATTTTCAGGCTTTCGGTGAACTCCATTGCCTTTCCCTCACGAACTCAATGCTGCAAAACCCGTTCTCCCCGAGGGGGACGGGCTGATCAGTAGCTCAGCTTTTTTCTGCCCTTGGCACGACGGCGGGCCAGAACCTTGCGGCCGTTGGCGGTGGACATTCTCTTGCGGAAGCCGTGCTCCATCTGAGCGTGGCGCTTCTTGGGCTGATAAGTGCGTTTGGTCATGATGATTTCTCTCCTTTCGAATATCAGATTCTATGCTCAACGCGGGATACTCCCGTGTAGCAATCGGAATCCGGTCTGTTTCCCGCTCATGGGCGAAAAAAGACCACCGGCATCCATCGATGTCAGCGGCCTATTATATCGCATTTTGTATGACCCTGTCAAGTATTTTTGGAATACAGACAGCCGCAATAGTCCTGCCGGTACAGGTCCAGCTCTCTGGACAGAGTGATGCTCTGCTTGTATCCCTCCCGCTTTTTGAAATCAGAGGGCAGCCAGGCCACGCCGTACTGCTCCCCCAGTGCCCGGCCGATGGTGTTGATGCGCGCGGCGTCCTTATGTGGCGACACGGTGAGGGTGGTGCAGAAATAATCGAATTTCCCTTCCGCGGCCAGCCGGGCGGTCTCCTCCAGCCGCAGACGGAAGCACACCGTGCACCGCGCTCCCCCTTCCGGCTCCCCTTCCAGGCCCCGGACGGCGGCGTTGTAGGCCTCCCCGTCATAGGCACACTCCAGAATGTGCACCTCCGGCATGGCGGCCAGGACTTTCCGCTGGTTCTCCAGCCGCAGGTCATATTCCGCCCGGGGCTGGATGTTGGGGTTATAGTATAATAAGGTTATGTCAAAATACTGCTTCAGATAGCTGAGCACATAGGTGGAGCAGGGGCCGCAACAGCTCTGGAGGAGCAGCCGGGGCTTGTCCGTCAGACGGGCGACAACGGCGTCCAGTTCCTTCTGGTAATTTTCCTTCAAAGGTCTCACCTCTCCGGGCAGTATAACACCTCTTTTCCGGATTGACAAGACAGGGGGAAAGGAATAAAATCAGAAGAAAACTGCCGGGGGGATCCACTATGGAGCAGCGCACGGACAAGATCAATTATTATCTGGATATTGCGGACACGGTGCTCCACCGCTCCACCTGTATCCGCAGGCAGTACGGCGCCATCATTGTGCGAAACGACGAGATCATCTCCACGGGCTATAACGGTGCCCCCCGGGGCCGGCGGAACTGTTCCGATCTGGGATTCTGCCGCCGGGAAGCCATGCAGGTCCCCGCCGGGGAGCGGTATGAGCTGTGCCGCAGTGTCCATGCGGAGGCCAACGCCATCATCTCCGCCTCCCGCCGGGACATGATCGGCGGCACCCTGTATCTGGTGGGACGGGAGGCCGGTTCCGGCGATCTCACCGACGCGGTCCCCTGCTCTATGTGCAAGCGCACCATCATCAACGCGGGCATCAAGGATGTGGTCGCCCGCTGCGCCGACGGCAGCTTCCACATCACCGATGTGAACGAGTGGATCGAAAACGACGAGACCCTGCCGGAAGGCTGAATCGCATTGTCTCTCTGCCCCGGAACGGACCGGGGCAGATTTGTTTACAGAAAATTTTACCTTTTGACAAACTCCGGTCCCCACAGGCCGGAGTTTTGGTATATACTGGTAACATGAGTAATTTGCGCAAAGGCAGTTGATTCGTTTGAAACGACACAAACAGGATATCCCGGCACAGACGGCGGCGGAGCGGATCCCGTGGCCGGGACTGCGGACCGATCCGGAGACGGGGCTGACCGGACAGCAGGCCCGGGAGCTGCTGGAGGGCGGCTGGGGGAATGTCCCCGTGGAGTCCCCCACAAAAAGCGACCGGGAGATCGTCCGGGAAAATGTGTTCACCTATTTCAACCTGATCTTCCTGATTCTGGCCGGGTGCCTGCTGATTGTGGGCGACTGGAAAAACATGACCTTCCTGATCGTGGTGGCCGCCAACGCCGCCATCGGCATCGTCCAGCAGATCCGGGCCAAACGGACCATCGACAAGCTGACCCTCCTGTCCGAAAGCAAGGTCACCGCCATCCGGGACGGAACTGCCGTCCCTGTCTCCGCCCATGAGCTGGTGCGGGGGGACATCATCGAGCTGTCGGCGGGCTGTCAGATCCCGGCGGACGGGGTGCTGGTGTCCGGGTCCGTACAGGTGAACGAGGGCCTCATCACCGGCGAGGGAGACGCCATCACGAAAAACCGGGGCGACACCCTTCTGTCCGGCAGCTTCGTGCTGTCCGGGGTGTGCCGGTGCCGGCTGGAACTTGTGGGGGCGGACGCCTACGCCGCCCGGCTGACCCTGGCCGCCAAGCGGGACGGGGCCATTGCCCCCAAGTCCGAGATGATGCGCTCCCTGGACCGGCTGATCCGGTTCATCGGCGTGGCGCTGATCCCCATCGGCATCACCCTGTTCTATAACCAGTATTTCCGGCAGGGACAGGCCCTGGAGCAGGCCATTCCCTCCACGGTGGCGGCCCTGTGCGGCATGATCCCGGAGGGGCTGTTCCTGCTCACCTCCGTGGCTCTGGCCGTGTCTGTGGTGCGGCTGGCCCGGAACCGGACGCTGATTCATGAGATGAACTCCATTGAAACCCTGGCCCGGGTGGATGTGCTGTGCGTGGACAAGACCGGCACCATCACCAGTCCGGACATGGCCGTGCGGGAAGTGGTGTCCCTGTCCTCTGCCCCGGTGGAGGACATCCTCGCTGCGTTCTACACCGCCATGCCCGCGGACAACGACACCGCCCGGGCCATTCAGGCCGCCTTCCCCAAATCCCCCGGCTGGACGGCGGAGGGCACCGTGCCCTTCACCTCCGCCCAGAAGTGGAGCGCCGTCACTTTCCGGGACAAGGGCACTTTCGTGCTGGGTGCGCCGGAGTACATTCTGGGGGACCGGCTGGACGATCTGTCCGGCCGCATCGGGGAATACACCCGGGTGGGCTGCCGTGTGCTGCTGCTGGCCAGATGCGACAGGGCGGAGGCCGGAATGCTCACAGGCACGCCGGACCCCCTGGCCCTGGTGGTGCTGGAGAACCCCATCCGGGAAAGCGCGCCGGAGGTATTCCGGTACTTCCGGGAGCAGGGTGTGGCCGTGAAGGTCATCTCCGGGGACGACCCGGTGACCGTGTCCGCTGTGGCTGCCCAGGCAGGCATTCCCGGGGCGGAACACTGGGTGGATGCCCGGTCTCTTCAAACGGAACAGGATATCCGCCGGGCGGTGGGACAATACACCGTGTTCGGCCGGGTGGCCCCCAACCAGAAGCAGCAGCTGGTCCGGGCCCTGCAGGCGGCGGGCCACACCGTGGCCATGACCGGCGACGGCGTGAACGATGTGCTGGCTCTGAAGGACGCGGACTGCGGCATCGCCATGGCCTCCGGCGCCGAGGCGGCGGCCCAGGTGGCCCAGCTGGTGCTGCTGGACTCGGATTTCTCCGCCCTGCCCATGGTGGTGGCGGAGGGCCGGCGGGTGATTAACAACATCCAGCGTGCGGCGTCTCTGTATCTGGTGAAGAACATCCTCTCCTTCTTCCTGGCCATCATCTCCCTGATCGGCTCTCTCCCCTATCCTTTCGTCCCCATCCAGCTGACGCTGATCTCCGCCCTGACCATCGGCATCCCCTCCTTCTTCCTGGCGCTGGAGCCGAACCACGATCTGGTGACCGGGCATTTCATGGGGAATGTGCTGCGAAAAGCCCTCCCCGGCGGTCTGACGGGCATTGCGGTGATCCTGTACGCGGAGTTGTTCAGCTACGCCACCAGCATCACCATGGGCGAGCTGTCCACCATCTGTGTGGCGCTGATGACCATGAACGGTCTGACTGCCATCTATTATGCCGCCCGTCCCCTGAACAAACTGCGTTCCGCCCTGATCGCGGTCATGGCAGTGACCGCGGTGGTGTGTATGTTCACCCAGCAGACGCTGTTCAATCTGACGCCCCTGTCGCTGGTGGGCTGGCTGATTCTGGTGGCACTGCTGGTGATGGTCTATCCGTTCCAGACCACCCTCCATGTGCTGGCGGAAAAGCTCCGGCTGTTTGTGGAAAAACTCCGGGCAAAACAGACCGCATGACAACACACGATTCTCAGATGCAAAAAGCCCTGCACGGTGTTCCGTGCAGGGCTTTTACTTTGAAATGTCGGGTTATTTCACGGGATTGGTGGTGCGCAGGGTGACATCGTGATAGCCGCCCTCCACGATGGAGGTGGAGGAGACCACGGTGAGTTTGGCGTCCCGCTGCAGGTCGGGGATGGTGGTGACGCCGCAGTTGCACATGGTGGATTTCACCTTGTACAGGCTCTTTTCCACATTTTCATGGAGGGAGCCGGCGTAGGTCACATAGGAATCCACACCCTCCTCAAACTGCAGGCCGGTCTTGCCGCCCAGATCGTACCGCTGCCAGTTCCGGGCACGGTTGGAGCCTTCGCCCCAGTACTCCTTCACATACTGGCCGTTCACCATCAGTTTCTGGGTGGGGCTTTCATCGAAGCGGGCAAAATAGCGGCCCAGCATCAGGAAGTCGGCACCCATGGCCAGGGCCAGGGTCATGTGGTGGTCGTGGACGATGCCGCCGTCAGAGCAAATGGGCACATAGATACCGGTCTTTTCATAATACTCGTTCCGGGCAGCTGCCACTTCGATCAAAGCAGTGGCCTGGCCGCGGCCGATACCCTTGGTCTCACGGGTGATGCAGATGGAGCCGCCGCCGATACCCACTTTCACAAAGTCCGCACCGGCCTCGGCCAGGAACAGGAAGCCGTCCCGGTCCACCACATTGCCGGCGCCGATCTTCACGGTATCGCCGTAGTTTTCCCGGACCCAGTCAATGGTCTTTTTCTGCCAGCAGGAATAGCCCTCGGAGGAATCGATGCACAGCACATCGGCGCCCGCCGCCACCAGAGCGGGAATCCGCTCGGCGTAGTCCCGGGAGTTGATGCCGGCGCCCACCATGTAGCGCTTCTCCTTGTCCAGCATTTCCAGAGGATTCTCCTTGTGGCTGGCGTAGTCCTTGCGGAACACGAAGTACATGAGGTTGCCGTCATTGTCCACGATGGGCAGGGCATTGAGCTTGTGGTCCCAGATGATGTCGTTGGCTTCCTTCAGGGTGGTGGAAGCGGGGGCGGTGACCAGTTTTTCCAGGGGGGTCATGAACTCTTTCACCTTGATATCCGTGGACATCCGGCTGATGCGGTAATCCCGGCTGGTGACGATGCCCAGCAGCTTGCCGTTGGCGGTGCCGTCGGCGGTGACGGCCACGGTGGAGAAGCCGTTGCGCTCCTTCAGGTCCAGAATATCGGCCAGGGTATGCTCGGGGGTCACATTGGAGGCACTGACCACGAAGCCGGACTTATAATTCTTCACCCGGGCGACCATGGCGGCCTCGTCCTCGATGGACTGGGAACCGTAAATGAAGGACATACCGCCTTCCTTGGCCAGAGCGATAGCCAGGGTGTCGTTGGACACGGACTGCATAATGGCGGAAGTCATGGGAATGTTCAGGGAGATGGCAGGTTCCTCCCCCTTCTTGAAACGCACCAGAGGCGTTTTCAGGGACACATTGGCGGGGACACAGTCCTCGGAAGTGTAACCGGGGATCAGCAGGAATTCGTTAAAGGTACGGGACGGTTCGTTGTAATAGTAAGCCATGGGTGATCCACTCCTCTCAAAAATTAAATCTCACTTGAAGTATTTTACTGCGGACTCGAACATCTGCATATCATAAACGCCGGGGACATTTTTATACAGGCCGTGATCTTTCCGTTCGGAATGGCCCATCTTGCCGAACACCCGTCCGTCGGGAGAGGTGATGCCCTCAATGGCGAAAGCGGAGTTGTTCGGATTATAGCTTACATCGGTGGTGGGCATTCCGTCAAGTCCCACATACTGCGTGGCGATCTGTCCGTTCTCCGCCAGCTGGAGGATCAGATCCTCCGGGGCGATGAACCGGCCCTCGCCGTGGGAGATGGGCACGGTGTAGACCTCACCGGGCTTCGTGGCAGCCAGCCAGGGGGACTTGTTGGAAGCAATGCGGGTGTGCACGATCCGGGACTGGTGGCGGCCGATGGTGTTGAAGGTCAGGGTCGGGCAGGATGCGTCCGTGTCGATGATCTCGCCGTAGGGCACCAGGCCCAGCTTGATCAGTGCCTGGAAACCGTTGCAGATACCGGCCATCAGACCGTCCCGGTTTTTCAGCAGGTCATGGACGGCGTCCTTCACCTGGGCGTTCCGGAAGAAGGCGGTGATGAACTTGGCGGAGCCGTCGGGCTCGTCGCCGCCGGAGAAGCCCCCGGGGATGAAAATGATCTGGGCATCGGCGATCTGTCTGGCGAAGTATTCCACGCTCTGGGCGATGCCTGCGGAGGTCATGTTCCGGATGACCACGATCTCCGGCTCGGCGCCGGCGTCCCGCAGGGCCTTGGCGGTATCGAATTCACAGTTGGTGCCGGGGAACACGGGGATCAGCGCCTTGGGTCTGGCAGTTCTGACCGCCGGGGCCGGACGGCTTTGGGCCGCATAGGAGAAGGCGGGAATGTCTTTCGGCTCCATGGGAATGTTGCAGGGATACACCGGCTCCAGCTTCTGCTCATAGACGCCCAGCAGGTGCTCCAGGGAGATGGTCTCGCCGCCATAGACGAAGGTGCGCTCCGCCGTGGTCTCGCCCAGCAGGGTGCCCACGGGCTCCACGCCGTCGGCCAGTTCCAGCACGAATGCGCCGTACCGATAGCCGAACAGGGTGTCCAGGGGGACATCGGTGAACCGGAAGCCCAGCAGGTTGCCAAAGCACATCTTCATGACGGCCTCGGCAGCGCCGCCGTAAACGGGGGTCCAGGCCGCCAGCGCTTTGCCGGAGGCGGTCAGTTCGTGGACCTGGTCGAACAGGGCGGTGAGGGACGGGATGACCGGCAGGCCCTCGCTGTCGTATTCCGGCTGGAGCAGGACCACCTTATGGCCCGCCGCCTTGAATTCGTTGGACACCACATTGCCCACCGGCTCGGTGGTGACGGCGAAGGACACCAGCGTGGGAGGCACGGTCAGATGCTCAAAGGTGCCGGACATGGAGTCCTTGCCGCCGATGGCCGCCACATGCAGCTGCTTCTGGGCCATGAAGGCGCCCAGCAGGGCGGCAAAGGGCTTGCCCCAGCTGCGGGAGTCGTGACCGGGCTTTTCGAAGTACTCCTGGAAGGTCAGGTACACATCCTCAAATTTCGCGCCGGTGGCCACCAGTTTGGCCACGGACTCCACCACCGCCAGGAAAGCGGAGTGGTAGGGGCTGTTTTCGGCGATATAGGGGTTGTAGCCCCAGGACATGAGGGAGCAGGTGTCCGTGTGGGCCTGTTCCACGGAGATCTTGTGAACCATGGCCTGAATGGGGGTATGCTGATAAGCGCCGCCAAAGGGCATCAGCACAGTGCCCGCGCCGATGGTGGCGTCAAACCGCTCGCTCAGTCCCCGCTTGGAGCACACATTCAGGTCGGAAGCCAGCGCCTCATATCCGGCGGCGAAGTCCGCCGGGACGGGTCTGGCCCAGGCTTTGGGAGCGGCGGGGGTCACGGTGATATGCTTTTCCGCGCCGTTGGTGTCCAGGAAGGCCCGGGAGATGTCCACGATGGTCCTGCCGTTCCAGGTCATGGTCAGCCGGGGATCGGCCTTCACCACGGCGATGCGGGAGACCTCCAGGTTCTCCTGCTCCGCCAGGCGGCAGAATTCCGCCTCGTCCTCCGGGGCAACCACCACGGCCATCCGCTCCTGGGACTCGGAAATGGCCAGCTCCGTGCCGTCCAGACCGTCATATTTCTTGGGAACATTGTTCAGATTGATATCCAGACCGTCCGCCAGCTCGCCCACGGCCACGGACACACCGCCGGCGCCGAAGTCGTTGCAGCGCTTGATAAGCCGGGAAGCGGCGGGATTGCGGAACAGGCGCTGGAGCTTGCGCTCCTCAGGGGCGTTGCCCTTCTGGACCTCGGCCCCGCAGCTCTCCAGAGACTGGACGGTGTGGGACTTGGAGGAACCGGTGGCGCCGCCGCAGCCGTCACGGCCGGTGCGGCCGCCCAGCAGGATGATCACATCCCCGGGGGCGGGGCGCTCCCGGCGGACATT
>JALFTG010000137.1 GCA_022779345.1 Oscillospiraceae bacterium
GTGATGAGAATCCGGGTCAGGCCCGTCACATCCAGGATTTCCATGACCTGGTTCACATTTTCCGCAGTCAGGCTGTCCAGTCCCGCCAGGGCCGAGGAGATCACCGACGCGGTGGCGGTCATGGATTGCTCCTTGTCCCGGAACACCGCGTCCCGGGTGGAGATGACCGGGTAAATATTCAGTACCAGCAGCATCAGGGCCATGAACGCGCAGAACACCGCCGTGAACTGGGCCTGCACCGTCCCCCGGAACCGGGATAAGCCCTGTTTCCATGTCAGCAGCCGGTTGTACAGTTCAGTCCACAAAGTAATATCCGACTCCCCATTTTGTCAGGATGTATTCCGGCTCCGCCGGATTTGCCTCCAGTTTTTCCCGCAGGCGGCGGATGTGCACATCCACCGTGCGGATATCGCCCTGATAGTCATAACCCCACACCAGATTCAGCAGCTGTTCCCGGCTGAACACCTGGCCGGGCTTTTTCATGAACAGCTCCAGCAGGTCATATTCCTTCACCGTCAGGTCGATGCTGGCCCCGTCCTTCAGGGCCACCCGCCGGGCCTGGTCCAGGGTAATGGCCCCCCGGGTCAGCTTCCCCGGTTCCTCCCGGGCGGTCTGGGCCGCCTGATCCGCCTGGGCAGCGGTGATGGACGACCGGCGCAGCAGCGCCCGGACCCGGGCTTTCAGCTCCAGTATGTTGAAGGGCTTGAGGATGTAGTCATCCGCCCCGGACTCGAAGCCCAGCAGCTTGTCGGAATCATCCCCCTTGGCGGTGAGGATGATGATGGGCACGGTGGAGAACATCCGGATCTGCTGGCAGGCGCTCAGCCCATCCAGCCCCGGCATCATCAGGTCTAGGATCAGCAGGTCATATGCCCCCGTCCGGGCCATTTCCACGGCGGTGGCCCCGTCATAGCAGGCGTCCACCTGATATCCCTCGTTCTCCAGATTGAATTTGATGCCCTTCACCAGCATCTTCTCGTCGTCAACTACCAGAATTTTCATGAATCGCTCTCCGCAATGATATAAGGTTCCAGTTCCTGGAAAGTGTCCTCCCCGATGCCGGACACCGCCGTGATCTCATGGGCCGTGTCAAAGCCGCCGTGGATCTCCCGGTAAGCGATGATCCGCTCCGCCAGCACCGGGCCGATGCCCGGCAGATCCTCCAGATGGGCCGCGTCCGCCTCGTTGATGTTCACCTGCCAGCGGATTCCCGCCGGTTCCGTATGCTGCGTCAGGGCAAAGGGGGTCTGGGGCGATACGGTCCGGGTCAGCGCAAGGCACACCAGTATGCCGGTCAGCCCGCCGGCGGCCGCCCGGTGTCTCCAGCTTTTCCCTGTGCCCATACGCCTCACCCTTCGACGATTTGTATTGATTTCCGCCCTGGGAACCTTTATAATGATACAATGAAACCGGCTCGGCCGGTTCATCCATTTTGTGATACAGAGACATCATACCATAAAATCACGGAGCTGAATATGAAAAAAATAAAATTTCTTTCCATATTGCTGACAATATGCCTGTGCATCGGGGCACTGACCCCCGCTGCCGCCGCCATCGAGAGCGTGCCCGCCGTGAAGTCCACGGCGGTTTATCTGGTGGATGAGGACTCCGGTCATGTGTACTACGAGCAGTACAGCGACCGGAAGGTCTATCCCGCCTCCCTGACCAAAATCATGACCGCCATGCTGGCCATCGAGGCCGTGGAACGGGGGGAGGTCTCCCTGGACGACCCCGTCACCGCCCTGCCCGGCTATGACTTCGACATGGAAGAGGACGGCAGCACCTCCGGGATTCTGGAGGGGGAGACCATGCGTCTGGAAGAGCTGCTGTACTGCACCCTCATGGCTTCCGCCAATGAGGCCTGCAATATCGTGGCCATGTACATCTGCGGCAGTGTGGACGCCTTTGTGGCCCGGATGAACGAGCGGGCGCAGGAACTGGGCTGCACGGACACCCATTTTGCCAACACCCACGGTCTGCCCAACGAGCAGCACTACACCACTGCCCATGATATGTCCCTGATCGCCCGGCAGGCCATGACCTATGACACTTTCGTCACCATCTGCGACACCGCCGAGCACACCGTGCCCGCCACAAACCTGTCCACGGCCCGGGCCCTGACCAACACCAACGGCCTGATCTCCGGGGAGTCCATCTACAAGGGCTATCTCTATGAGCCCGCCGTGGGCATCAAGACCGGCCACACCAACGCCGCCGGCTACTGCCTGATTTCCTCTGCGGAAAAGGACGGCATCCGGCTGCTGTGCGTGGTCATGGGCGGCGTGATGACGGAGGCCGTCAACGGGAACAATGACTACTCCAATTTCTCCGACACCATCGCCCTGTACAACTGGGTATTCGGCAATTACAGCCGGCAGGAGATTGTGTCGGCAGATACCCCCGTCTATGAGATTCCGGTGAAGCTGGGCAGCGATGCCGACAGCGTGGCCCTCCGGGCCCAGACCGCCGTGTCCGCCGTGCTGCCCAATGACGCGGACCTGACGAAAATCGAAAAGAAGATCACCATCTACGGGGAGGACGGCAGCTGCGAGGCCCCCATCAGCGAGGGGCAGGTGCTGGGCGAGATGACCATCCTGCTGGACGGCGTGGAATACGGCACCACCTATCTGGCGGCCAACCGGTCCGTGGATCTGAGCTATTTCCAGTCCATGGGCGCCGCGGTCCGCCGGACGCTGGACAACACCTGGGTCCGGGTGATCCTGGCGGTGATCGTTCTGATCTTTGTGGGATACGCCGTGCTGGTGATCCGGTACCGGATCCTGTACCGGCGGCGGCAGAAAGAGAAGCAGGAGGCCCGGCTCCAGCGCCAGCGGATGCAGGAGCAGGCGGAACGGGAGCGGATGATGGCCGAGGCCAGACGCCGGTCCTACCGGTCTGAGCACCCGGACTCCGCACCCCCTCCCAGCGATGTCACCCGGGATTACTTCGAGGAATTTTTCAAGTAATTCATTCAAACCTGTCGGTTTGAATGAGAGGGATGCGGCCGCACCCAGGCCTTCCCCTGGGGGGAAAGGTGGCGCCATGCTTTGCGTGGTGACGGATGAGGGTCTGCCCAACTGCGTCATGCCGGGCAGCAGCCCCGCCCATAAGCGGCGGGATGCACCAAAACCCATGTCATTCCGAGGAGCGAAGCGATGTGGGAATCCGTTCTCATCCTTCTGCGAAATTTGACGCACCAAAAGGGGATGCGGATTGCCGCGTCGGGGCGTTGCCCCTCCTCGCAATGACAGGAACGGACTGCCTCAAGCTGCTCACAGTGCATCGGACGACCAACTGTTCCCTGACCCTCATCCGCTTCGCTGCGCTCAGCACCTTCCCCTCACAGGAGAAGGCTTCCCCAAATTTTCAAGTAAAAGTGAGGAACTGAATTGGATTTTGAACTTTGTATTCCCTGCCTGTTCGGGCTGGAGGGACTGGTGGGCAATGAGCTGCGCCATATGGACATGACCAATGTCCGCCCGGAAAACGGCCGGGTCTATTTCAATACCGATGAAGCGGGCCTGGCCCGGGCCAACATCCGTTCCCGGTTCGGGGAACGGGTGCTGCTGGTCATGGGCCGCTTCCCCGCCCGCACCTTCGACGAGCTGTTCGAGGGGGTCAAGGCCATCCCCTGGGAGCGGTATATCCCCAAAAACGGGGCCTTCCCCGTGAAGGGCCACAGTCTGGACAGCGCCCTGCACTCCGTGCCGGACTGCCAGAAGATCATCAAAAAGGCTGCGGCGGACCGGCTGGCGGCAAAATACAAGGTGAACTGGCTGCCCGAGGACGGGGCGCTGTATCAGATCCAGTTCGCCATCATGAAGGACCAGGCGGTGCTGTACCTGGACACCACCGGCACGGGCCTGTTCAAGCGGGGGTACCGTCCCGCCCATGTGGCCGCTCCCCTGCGGGAGACCCTGGCCGCCGCGCTGGTGGACATCGCCGGGTACCGGGGCCGGGGGGATTTCTGCGACCCCTTCTGCGGCAGCGGCACCATTGCCATCGAGGCCGCCCTGGCCGCCAAAAACCGCGCCCCCGGCATCCGGAGGCACTTCTCCGCCGAGCGGTGGGACTTCCTGCCCGGCGCCATCTGGGATACCGTCCGGGAAGAAGCCCGGGCCAGGGAATTTGCCGGAGACTACCACATCTTCGCCTCGGACATCGACCCGAAAGCCGTGACCATGGCCCGGGAGAACGCGAAACGGGCCGGGGTGGACGACTGCATCAGCTTCTCTGTGGCGGACGCCCGGGAATTCTCCCGGAACACGGACCGGGGCGTCATCGTCACCAACCCGCCCTACGGGGAGCGGCTCATGGAAAAGCGGGAGGCGGAGGCCCTGTATGCCGCCTTCGGCCGGGCGTACCGGGAGACCCACGGCTGGCAGCTGTATCTCCTCAGCTCCCACACGGAGTTCGAGCGCAGCTTCGGCCGCACCGCCAGCAAAAAACGCAAGCTCTACAACGGCACCATCAAGTGCGACCTGTTTATGTACCGATAAAAAGATCGGATATTGCTTCGCAGAATTTGCGCCGGATGGCGCAAACAATTCCAATCCGTTTTTTGGTACGGCTTTGCTGTGCCGAAAAACACTTCTCGGCCATGGAGTGTGCGAGCGAAGCGAGTGCATGGAATGGCCGCAATTCTCATTCAAACCTGTCGGTTTGAATGACTGGAGGTTTGTTATGAAGCACCTGTTCATCGTCAACCCCGCGGCCCGGCAGGGCAACCGGACCACCTTCGTCACCTCTCTCGTCCATCAGGTCTTTGACCGGCGGGGCGAGCCCTTTGAAATCTATATCACCCGGGGGCCGCTGGACGCTGTCCGGAAAATTCAGGAGGACGCCGCCGTGGAGTCCGACCTGCGGGTGTACGCCTGCGGCGGGGACGGCACCGTGAACGAGTGCGCCTGCGCCTGCGCCGGACGGAGCAATGTGTCCATGACCGTGTTCCCCTGCGGCACGGGCAACGACTTCGTGAAGCTGTTCGGGGACGAGCAGGGGAAGTTCAAAAACTTCGCCGCCCTGGCGGACGGGGAGGTCCACCCCCTGGACATCATCCGGGTGAATGACCGGTTCAGCCTGAACATCTGCTCCGTGGGGCTGGACAGCCGGGTGGGCGTGGGCGTCCACGAGTTTGACAACATCCCCGTCATCGGCCGGGGGAAGAGCGCCTATATCGTCTCGGCCCTGGTGAATTTCTGCCGGAAGGTCACGGACGACCTCACCGTCACCATCAACGGCCAGCTGTTCAAGGGGGAGATGACCGCCGTGTGCGTGTGCAACGGCACCTGGTACGGCGGCAGCTTCAACCCCGTGCCGGAGGCCCGGCCCGATGACGGCATTCTGGATGTGCTGATCGTCCGGGGTCTGCGCCGGGCACAGCTGCCCTTCATGTTCCTGAAATACGGCCGGGGCGAATACCGTGCCATGGAAAAGTACATCACCCATCTGCAGACCGACCGGCTGACCATTGAGTCCGATGAGGAGTTTCTGGTGAATCTGGACGGGGAGGGTCTGGTCACGAACCGGGCCGAACTGGAGCTGCTGCCCGGCGGCCTCCGGTTCTTCCACCCCCGGAATATGGCGTTTTTCGCCGGAAAGACGCCAGAAAGTGCGTTTTCGACGGTTTAAACGCCGGTTTCGATGGTTTTCCCGGGAATTTCGTTCGTTCATTTCCCCGTTTTGAACACAGGAATGCAACTTTCATGAAAATTTTGTGAATTTTAAAATTTCCTCTTGATTATTGGATACGCTTGCGCTATTATGATAGCTGCGATTAGCACTCAGGTAAAAAGAGTGCCAACCGCAGCTATTTGATTTGTATATTATTTATCTTAGGAGGCATATACATTATGAAACTCAAACCTTTGGCAGACAGAGTCGTGCTGAAACAGGTGAAGGCCGAGGAAAAGACCAAGAGCGGCCTGATCCTCTCCTCCGCTGCCCAGGAGAAGCCGGAAATTTTCGAAGTCATCGAAGTCGGCCCCGGCGGCATGATCGACGGCAAGGAAGTCAAGATGGAAGTGCAGCAGGGCCAGAAGGTCATCACCAGCAAGTACTCCGGCACCAATGTGAAGGTGGACGGCGAGGAATACAGCATCGTCAAGCAGTCCGACATCCTGGCCATCGTCGAATAATTCGATTGAAACCCGCTCCGCTGGCAGCCGCATCATTGCCTCCCCCTTTGAGGGAGGTGCCCCGCAGGGGCGGAGAGGGTCGGCCCTCTCAGTCACGGCAAAGCCGTGACAGCTCTCCCAAAGGGAGAGCCATGCATGGTGCGGGAGGGCGGCGGTTTGCTGCAGAATTGTGAAGAAACTGAAAAGAATCCCCTGGAAACCGGGGGATTTCCGGCGGCTGAATTGACATTCCCGCTCCGCCGTGCTATACTGTTTCACAATTTATCCGGCGCCGATGCGGGCGGGGATAAAAATACGACCGGCCTG
>JALFTG010000160.1 GCA_022779345.1 Oscillospiraceae bacterium
GGCATCAAATTCCGCCCGGGCGCTTTTCCAGGGATCCTGTTCCATCATGGGTCCTCCACTCCTTCCATCGAAACTTTCAGTGCTTTCAGTCCGGCGTACAGCCGGGATTTCACGGTGTTCAGGTTCCAGCCGGTGACGGCGCTGATGTCCTTCAGGGTCATGTCGCCGTAAAACCGGAGCTTGATGACGGTGCGGGTGTTCACCGGCAGGGCCTCCACCTTCTGGGCCAGGGTACCGTCGGGCAGGGGCGGGTCTTCATAGCTGCCCGGGTCCAGCTCTTCGTCCGGGAGGAAGATCAGCTTCTGCCGCTGGGCCAGCATATCCGTACATACCCGGATCAGAATCCGGGTGACCCAGGTCCGGACTGCCGCCGGATTACGCAGGTCGCCGCAGTGTTCCAGCGCCTTGCACGCGGTGGTCTGCACGGCGTCCAACGCATCGTCGCTGTTTTTCAGATAGCTGAATGCCATGCGGTAGAGATATCCCTGCTGTTCCACCAGAAAACTGGTCAGTGCCCGCTCATGGGGTGACGCCATGAATCCACCTCCTTGTAAGAACCTTTGTCTGATAGACGGTTGAGACTGTCAAAAAGTTTGCCCCGGGCAAAAAATTCCTCCGTGAGATTGCCTCACGGAGGAGTTCAGATGATTAGATTCCCCGAAGGGGGTTCGGGTGAATCACTTTATGCGCGATGCCACTTGACGCCCTGGGGGGTGTCCTCCAGAATGATGCCCTGCGCTTTCAGCTCATCCCGGATGCGGTCGGCCTCGGCGAAGTTCTTCGCCTTTCTGGCAGCCTGACGGGCGGCGATCTTTTCCTCGATCTCCTGGTCTAGGTCCCCGGCACCCTCGGCAAAGGGGATGCCCAGCACATCGCACAGCTCCATGAACTCGTCATAGCACACTTTGGCCAGGGCCCTGGTGGGATCGGAGGCGGGGGACACGGCGGCGTTCACATCCCGCACCAGCTCGAAGATGGCGGAGATGGCGTCGGCGGTGTTGAAATCATCGTCCATGGCGGCGCAGAACTTCTCCCGGAACCGGGGCAGAGCTTCGACGAAAGCGCTTTCGCTCTCCGTCAGGTCCCCGTCCTTGCCGCTCTTCATGAAGAACTCCAGATTCTTCTTGGCGGTGTTCAGACGCTCCAGGGCGTTTTTGGCCTGCATGAGGATTTCGCCGGAGTAGTTCAGGGGGGAACGGTAATGGCTCATGAGCATGAACATCCGGATGCAGTCATAGCCATAGGCCTCCGCGGCCTCCCGGACGGTGAAGAAGTTGCCCAGGGATTTGGACATCTTCTTGTTGTCGATGTTGATGAAGCCGTTGTGCAGCCAGTAGTGGACGAATTCGCAGCCGTTGGCGGCCTCAGACTGGGCGATCTCGTTTTCGTGGTGGGGGAAGGCCAGGTCGGACCCGCCGCAGTGGATGTCGATGGTCTTGCCCAGATACCGGTTGGACATGGCGGAGCACTCAATGTGCCAGCCGGGACGGCCGTGGCCCCAGGGGGACTCCCAGTAGGGCACGCCGGGCTTGGCAGCTTTCCACAGGGCGAAGTCCAGGGGATCTTCCTTCACATCGTTCACATCGATGCGGGCGCCGGCCTGCAGGTCCTCGATGGGCTGGTGGCTCAGTTTGCCGTAGTCCTTGAACTTCAGGGTGCGGTAGTACACATCGCCGTTTTCCGTGGCGTAGGCAAAGCCCTTGTCGATCAGGGTCTGGACGATCTCAATGATCTGCTGGATGTTCTCCGTGGCTTTGGGATGGACCGTGGCCTCCTTCACGCCCAGAGCGTGGGCGTCCACGAAATACTCCTTGATATATTTCTCGGCCACTTCGGAAGAGGAGATGCCCTCCTCATTTGCCCGCTTGATGATCTTGTCGTCCACATCCGTGAAGTTCTGCACGAAAGTGACCTCATAGCCCCGGTACTCAAAGTAGCGGCGGAGCACATCGAACATGATGATGGGCCGGGCGTTGCCCACATGGATGTAGTTATACACCGTGGGGCCGCAGGCGTACATCTTCACCTTGCCGGGCTCAATGGGAACGAACTCCTCTTTCTGCTGGGTCATGGTATTATACAGTTTCATAAGGCATTTCTCCTCACACAGTTTCGTTTTTCAGAACATCCCGGTTCACGATAAAATATTCGATGCCGGAATAGAGTGTTGTCAGCAGGATGACGGCGTTGCACACCATGCCCAGATAATCCGGGGCGGAGTAGGGGACGCCGATCAGGAGCATCAGGATGATACAGACCATGGTGCTGGCGGTCTTGATCTTGCCGGACTTGGCGGCGGCAATGACCCGCCCCTGTTCCACAGCCACCAGCCGCAGGCCGGACACGGCGAACTCCCGGGCCACCACCAGCGCTAGCACCCAGCCGGGCATCCGGCCGGACTCCACGAACAGGAGCATGGCGGTGATGACCAGAATTTTGTCCGCCAGCGGGTCCATGAATTTGCCGAAGTTGGACACCTGATTGTAGTGCCGGGCGATGTAGCCGTCCAGAAAATCGCTGAGGGAGGCGATGACGAACACCGCCAGAGCGCCGTACCGGGCGGCGGCGCCGTCCATGTACATGAGAACGATGAACACCGGGATGCAGATGACCCGGAAAATAGTGATCTTGTTGGCAGTTGTCATACAGATACCTCACTTTTTCACGGCCAGGGTGCCGATCAGATCCCCGTCCCGGGTGTCCCGGATGAACACGGGCACGATCTGTCCCACCAGCTCCGGTTTGCCGCTGTCGAAATACACCAGCCAGTCGATCTCCGGGGAGTCGGCCCAGCTGCGGCCGATGCACAGGCCGCTGTCTTCGTCGTAGGCCTCGCACAGAATGTCCAGCGTCTCACCGATCTGGGACACGGAGAAGTCCTCCATGATCTGTGCCTGAATCCCCATGACCAGCTCCGCCCGGTGACGGGCAACATCGCTGTCTACCCGGTCCATCAGGGCGGCGGGAGTGCCGTCCTCGGGGGAGTAGGGGAACACGCCGGCCCGTTCGATCTTTGCCTGCCGGAGGAAGTCGCACAGTTCCTCAAACTCCTCCTCGCCCTCGCCGGGCAGGCCGGTGATCAGGCTGGTGCGCAGAACCACGCCGGGGATGCGCTGGCGGAGTTTGTCGAACAGCACCCGGATCTCCTCGCCGGTGCCCCGGCGGTTCATGGCTTTCAGGATATGGTCATTGATATGCTGAATGGGGATGTCCAGGTATTTGACAATTTTCTTTTCC
>JALFTG010000167.1 GCA_022779345.1 Oscillospiraceae bacterium
AGCCAGTTCAGGCAGAAGTCTTTCCAGTAGGCGAACCACTCCAGGTCGGTGCCCGGCTGGCAGAAGAACTCGCATTCCATCTGCTCAAACTCACGGGTACGGAAGGTGAAGTTGCCCGGGGTGATCTCATTGCGGAAGGCCTTGCCCACCTGGCAGACGCCGAAGGGCAGCTTTTTCCGGGTGGTGCGCTGGATATTGGCAAAGTTCACGAAAATACCCTGTGCCGTCTCAGGACGGAGATAGCAGGTGGAGGAGGAGTCCTCGGTGACGCCGATGGCGGTCTTGAACATCAGGTTGAACTTCCGGATGGGGGTGAAGTCATGCTTGCCGCACACGGGGCAGATCACATCTTCATGCTCAGCGATGAAGGCGTCCATTTCGTCAAAGCTCATGGCGTCCACATTGACCTCGGGATGCTCCTGACCGATCAGCTTATCCGCACGGTGGCGGGCCTTGCAGGCCTTGCAGTCCAGCAGAGGATCGCTGAAGCTGGAGACATGGCCGGTGGTCACCCAGGTCTGGGGGTTCATGAGGATGGCCGCGTCCAGGCCCACATTGTAGGGGCATTCCTGCACGAACTTCTTCAGCCATGCCTTCTTCACATTGTTCTTGAACTCCACGCCCAGAGGGCCGTAGTCCCAGCTGTTGGCCAGACCGCCGTAGATCTCGCTGCCGGCGTAAATGAAACCGCGGTTCTTGCAGAGATTGACGATCATGTCCAGGGTCTTTTCAGAATTTTTCATAATGTACCTCCGAAAACTCCGCCGATGGTTTCGGCGTGTTGGTTATTTGGCATAAGCCACAGTTTAAAATACCACATTTTCCCCATCATTACAATAGAATATCCTGTTAATCATCAAATTAACCGGTTTTGCCGGGTGAAAAATTTACACGCCGTTCATCACTTTCCGGGTTTCCGGTGGTATGGTTCCATTTAATATTATTTTACCGCTGTGAAAGGAATCTGAATCACAATGCAAGTACTGAAAATCGTGCTGGTCACCTTTCTTGCCGGCATGGGCGCGGGACTGGGCACCGGCTTTGCCGGGATGAGTGCCGCGGCGGTGATCACCCCGGTGCTGGTCACCTTTCTGGACATGGAGCCCTACGCCGCCGTGGGCATCGCCCTGGCCTCGGATGTGCTGGCCAGCGCCGTGTCCGCCTATACCTATGGAAAAAACGGGAATCTGGACATCCGCAACGGAATCGTGATGATGGTCGCGGTGCTGGTGTTCACCGTGGTGGGCAGTTATGTGTCCAGCCTCATGCCCTCCTCCACCATGGGAAATTTCTCCGTGTTCATGACCTTCCTGCTGGGCGTGAAATTCATTGTCCGCCCCGTCATGACCACCAAAGAGGAGATGGAGGCCCTGGACCCGAAAAAACGGGTGATCCGGTCCGTTCTGGCCGGCATGGGCATCGGCTTTATCTGCGGCTTCGTGGGCGCCGGCGGCGGCATGATGATGCTCCTGCTCCTCACCTCCGCCCTGGGCTATGAGCTGAAAACCGCCGTGGGCACCAGCGTGTTCATCATGGCGTTCACCGCCTGCACCGGTTCCCTGTCCCACTTCGCCATCGGCGGGGCGCCGGACTGGCCTGTGCTGATCCTGTGCGTGGTGTTCACCCTGCTGTGGGCCAGAGTGGCCGCCCGGTTTGCCAACAAGGCGGATCCGGCGGTGCTGAACCGGGCCACCGGCGTGGTGCTGGTCTCCCTGGGCGTGGTGGTTTTTCTCTTCCAGCTGCTGGGATGAAACTTTTTTGCCCGCCGGAGCGTCTGAACAGATAAAGGTGGAAATCCACCGGAACCTGTGGTATAATCGGCTTCGACATCATAGATTTTTTAGGAGGACAACCCTGATGGAAATTCCTGTTGGCGCAAAGGGCCGTGTGGACGGCGTCGTCACCGATCAGCTCACCGCCGCGGCGATCGGCTCCGGCTCCGTGGAAGTGTTTGCAACCCCCTATATGGTCGCGGCCATGGAGAACGCCGCCTGTGAGGCCCTGCGGCCCTACTACGGCGAAGGCGAGAACAGCGTGGGCACCAAACTGGAGATCTCCCACGATGCCGCCACCCCCGTGGGCATGAAATACTGGGCCGAGGCCGAAGTGACGGAGGTGGACCGCCGCCGCATCGTACTGAAGGTCACCGCCTATGACGAGACCGGTGTCATCGGCTCCGGCACCCATGAGCGCTTCATCATCCAGATGGAGAAGTTTCTGGCCAAGGCCGAAGCGAAAAAAGAACTGGTCAAGTGATCAGAACGGGCGGGAGCATCCCGCCCGTTTTTTTATCATTTGGATGGAGGATATCAAAATGAAAGAACTGCTGAACGACAAGAAGCGGCTGCTCCTCATCGGCGGGATGGTCCTGCTGGTGATCATCGCCATCGTGCTGGTGGTGAGCCTTCGCACCCACTCCAACACGGTGAAGTATGAGAACTTCATGACCCAGGCTCAGACATACATGGACCAGGGCAACTATGACAAGGCCGTGTCGCTGTATGAACAGGCATACGCCCGGAAGGACACGGATGAGTGCGCCATTGCCCTGGCCCGGGCCTACGCCGCCGCCGGCGATGTGGACAAGGCGGAGGAACTGCTGCTGGATCAGATCCAGCACAGCAAGGGCAGCGCCGAGGCAAAGCTGAAAAATGTGCTGAAGGAAATCCTCAATGGAAGTGCGGACAGTGAAGAGACAGACGGCATCCTCATTGCCGGGGATGTGTATGTCACCGACGCCACCGCCGTGATCGTGGAGGGCAAAACCCTCTCCGAGGACGACCTGGACGCCATCTGCTCCCTGACGGAGCTGACCACCCTCAGCCTGAAAAACTGCGGGCTGAAAACCGTCTCTTTCCTGAAAGACTGCACCGGACTCACCTCCCTGACCCTGTCCGGCAACGACATTTCGGATCTCTCCCCGCTGAAAAATCTGAAAGACCTGCGGACACTGTATCTGGACGGCAACCCGGTGGAGGACTTCTCTCCCCTGTACAAGCTGTCCGGCCTGACCACCCTGAGCATCAAGGACATTGAGATCACCCAGAGCCAGTATGACGAACTGGCAGAGAAGCTGGACCGGTGCAGCATCTACAGCGACGACACCGTGGCCGAGGAGATCACCCTGGGCGGCGTGACCTTCCAGTCCGATGTGACGGAGCTGGATCTGACGGACAAGGGTATCCGGGACATTTCCGACCTGGCCAAATGCACCCAGCTTCAGACCCTGAATCTGAAAGGCAACCAGATTTCCGACCTGTCCCCCCTGGAGGGGCTGGAAAATCTCACCTGGCTGTGCCTGTGGGACAATGATATCTCCGATGTCAGTCCCCTGGGCGTGCTGACCCAGCTGACCTATCTGGACCTGGAGGACAACGACATCACCAACATCAACGCACTGTCCTCCCTGACGAATCTGACAGAGCTGTATCTGGATGACAACGACATCTCCAGCTTCAACGCCCTGTCCGGCATGAAGAGTCTCCGGAAGCTAGGCCTGCGGGACACCGGGCTGACCGACAAGACCCTGGGGCTGCTGAAGATCTCCACCCTGGCGGAGCTGGACATCAGCGAGAACCCGGATCTGACCGGCAACGCCGTGAAAGACCTGAAAACCGCCATCCCCAAGTGCACGGTGATCCATGACGAGCTGACCACCACCGTCACCCTGGGCAGCAAGACCTTCGAATCCGATGCCACACTGGTGGACGCCTCCAACGCCGGCGTCACAGATCTGAGCGAGCTGTCCAAATGCACCGCCGTCACTTCCCTGATGCTGAACAACAACGCCATCTCCGACTTCTCCCCCCTGACCACCATGACGGAGCTGACCGTTCTGGAGCTGGGGAACACGGGGGCGTCCGACATCACCTTCCTGGCCGGACACAGCAAGCTGACCAACCTGAATCTGGCCCGGAACCAGCTGAAGGATGTGTACGCTCTGTCCTCCTGCACCGGGCTGATTGAGCTGCTGCTCTCCGATAACACGGAGCTGAAGGACATCGCCCCCCTGGCTTACTGCGCCAGACTGACGGACCTGTATCTGGAGAATACCGGCGTGACGGATGTGTCCGCCCTGGCCAAATGCACGAAGCTGACGAACCTGTATCTGGACGGCTGCCAGCTGGCCGATCCCACCCAGCTGCACGCTCTCACCTCCCTGAAAACCCTGTCCGTGGTAGGCTGCGGCCTGTCCCAGACCCAGATCGACGACCTGAAAACCGCTCTGCCTGGCTGCGCGGTGTATGCCTGAACAGGTCTTATGGAAAAATGACAAAAGGTACTTCCCTTTTGATGCGCTTTATGTTATAATATTGACAAGAAAACTTCCCCAGTAAACAAAAGGAGCTGATACTATGAAATTCACATTCACAGAAAAGCGTATGGACGCTACCCCGGCGATGAAGGAATATGCGGAAAAGAAAATTTCCAAGATTGACAAGTACTTCAAAACCGAAAGCGAAGCCTTCGTGACATTCAGCACCGAGCGCGGCCGCTACATTGCCGAAGTTACCATCAAGAACAACGGCATGTTCTACCGGGTGAAGGAGACCACCAGCGATATGTGCGCCTCCATCGACTCTGCCGTGGCATCCATCGAGCGGCAGATCCGCAAGAACAAGACCCGGCTGGAAAAGCGTCTGCGTACCGACGCCTTTGAGCGGGAGGTTCAGATCCCTGTGGATGATGAGGCCGAGGACGAGGAGTTCCGGATCGTCCGCAACAAGCGCTTCAGCATCCAGCCCATGAGCGTGCAGGAGGCCATTCTCCAGATGAATCTGCTGGAGCACTCCTTCTACGCCTTCCGCAATGCCGATGAGGGTGATGTCTTCGCCGTAGTCTACAAGCGGAAAGACGGCGGGTATGGTCTGATCATGGACGCGAAAGACTGATCTGTGAAGTTTCACCGGGGCACCCATTGGGTGCCCCCTCTTTTTTACAAAAGTTTCAGGGAGGACCCCCGGCGAGGGTCCTCCCTCTTTTGCGCCTGCGGCGCAAAATTCACCCGCTCCTGCGCTGTTTCATGCCCAGATATTCCGCCGTCTGCAGACGGCGGCAAGGGCTGCGCGCCCTTGAGGGCGGCCGCTTTTTGAAAAAAGCGGCAGAAAAACTTCCTGTCAGGACAAGGCCGTCCTTTTCTATTGTCCCGGGCGGGGTTTTGTGCTACAATGGGGCAAACCGAATTTTGGAGGAGATCATCCATGCGCTGGATCGAAGTGACTGTGAACTGTGACCGGGACCCGGACCTGGTGTGCGCCGACCTGGCAGAGCTGGGCGTGGGCGGCATGATTGTGGAGGACGAGCAGGATTTTGAGAATTTCCTGGAGAACAACCACGCTTACTGGGACTATGTGGACGAAGAGCTGGAGGCAAAGTTCAAAGGCGTGTCCCGGGTGAAATTCTATCTGTCCGACGATGAGGACGGCAAGGCCGTGCTGAACGCCGTGGCGGAATTTCTGGGGAAAATGCCGGAGACGGCTTTCGTCCAGGACAGCGACTGGGAGAACAACTGGAAGGAATATTACAAACCCATCGAGGTGGGTGAGAAACTGGTGGTGGTCCCGGAGTGGGAACCGGTGCCGGAGGACGGGCGCATCCCCCTGCGGCTGGACCCGGGCCTGATCTTCGGCACCGGCAGTCATGCCACCACGAAAATGTGTCTGGCGGCGCTGGAGGGCGTGGCCGGGCCGGGCAGGACCGTGCTGGATCTGGGCTGCGGCTCCGGGATTCTGGGTATCGGCGCCATTCTTCTGGGCTGCGAGAAGTGCGCCGGATGCGACATTGATCCCAAAGCCCCGGATGTGGCCCTGATGAACGCTGGGCTGAACGGCATCACCGCGGACCGATTTGACATCCGGGCGGGAGATGTGCTCACGGACGCGGGGATGCGGAAGGCTCTGGGCACCGGGTATGACATCGTCACCGCCAACATTGTGTCCGATGTCATCATCCCTCTGTCCGGCATCGTCCGGCAGTTTCTGAAGCCCGGCGGGATCTTCATCACCTCCGGCATCATCGAGGGCCGGCAGGATGAGGTCCGCGCCGCCATTGAGTCCAACGGCTTCACCATTCTGGAGCACCACAGCGAGGATGACTGGCACTGCTTCGTGGCAAAATAACGACCGCTGAAAAACCGGGAGACCCTGTACAGGTCTCCCGGTTTTTTGCTCTGACAGGCGACAAAAAACGCCCCCGCACCATCGTGCGGGGGCGTTGGTATGTTCTTTTGGAAAGATCGCAGATGATCCGGGAATTACTTCTCGATCAGCTTGCCGTCCTTCATGGGTCTGGTGATCAGGTAGGCGTTGCTGTAGGTGTCGCCCAGGCCGATGATCTTCTTCTCTGCCAGATCCTTGATCTCCTCGTCGGAGTAGCCGTACTCCTTCATGATCTCCATGCTGTCATGGCCGGGGAAGACACTGATCTCGGTGTCGGGACGGCCGGCCAGCTGGAAGGTGACGGGGGAGCGAGGAATCTTGACGGTGCAGCCGGAAACGGGGTTGCAGATCTCCTGCAGGAAGCCGGCTTCCAGAGCCACGGGATCGTCAACGATCTCACGGAAGGACAGGCAGACATCGTGAGGAATGTCGATCTTGTCGAACAGTTCGTCGATCTCGGCGTAGTCGTGCTCGGCAACCCAGGCGCCGACCAGCTCGATCATCTCGTCCTTCTTCACATAGGCAACCTGCCAGTCGGGGTACTTCTCGATCAGGGACTCGTCCAGACCGGCAGCCTTGACGAAAGCGGTCCAGGGCTTGGTCCAGCCGTTGCAGAACAGGGTAACCCACTTCTTGTCCTTGGTCACATAAGCATAGTTCAGAGCGGAGATGCAGGCGGTGGGCTCTTCCGGCCACTGCTTGTTGTAGGGCTCCTGAGCGGAGATGATGGGAGTCACGCCGCTCCAGATGCCGGCGCCGTACAGGTGGGCGTACACATTGTCGCCGATACCGGTGCGCAGCTTCTTGACATAGGCAGCGATGATGCCCATTGCCAGGTAGGTGCCGGTGGGGATATCGCCCTGGCCGGGATAGGGGGAGTAGGGACGGCTGTCCACGGGCATAGCACCGTGGTTCACGCCAGCGCGGGTCACATATGCGCAGGAGTCCAGACCGCCACGGGCGGCGTAGGGGCCTTCGGTGCCGTAGCCAGTGACATTACCGACAATCAGGCCGGGGTTGATGGCGTGCAGGGTATCCCAGTCCAGACCCAGTTTTTTGCGGTCCTTCTCACGCAGGTGAGTGACGAAAACATCAGCAGTCTCCAGCAGCTTCTTCAGAATCGCCAGACCCTCGGGGGTACGGGTATTCACAGCCAGGTTCCGCTTGTTGCCGTTGAGGACATCATGGAAGGTGGTATCGCCGTTGTCCATGTTCAGAACACGCATACCAACCTCACGGCACTTGTCATCGCCCTTGAGTGCTTCCACACGGATAACATCGGCACCGTAGTCCGCCAGGATCTTTGCACAGATGGGAGCTGCAACGAAGCTCGCCATATCGATAACCTTCATGCCCTTCAACAAGTCCAGTGTAGCCATAGTTCTTTCCTCCATTGTGTTTTTGTTAAAGTGAATCAAACATTTCACCGTAACCGGTTTAATGCCATCATTTTATCACATCGTTATTTTTTCATCAACAATTAATTCACAAAAAATTTAACAAAATTATCCTGAAATCTTTGGTGGAGATGCTTTTTTCGGTCACTTTTTACAAATTCAGGCGGTGCAGCATATAGTCATGGGCGGTATTTTCCAATGCATCGTCCAATGCAGGAAGTACAAATGACGGATCCTTCCGGGCGATGGCGGTGCGGAGAACAGCATCGGCAAATTCCGGATTTTTCGGCAGGACCGGACCGTGGCTGTAGGTGCCGAACACATTGTTCCAGCGCACACCCTCGCCGCCGTCCTCACCGTTGTTGCCGAAGCCGGACAGGACCCGGCCCAGGGGCTGCACTCCGGGACCCAGCCGGGTTTTGCCGCTGTGGTTCTCAAATCCCACCACCACGCTGCCGCCGGATTCCTCCCCGCACTGGAACGCAAAGTTGCCGATCATCCGCTCCTTTGCCCCCACGGTCTCAAAATCGATGGCGCCGATGAAGTCGCAGGTGACGCCGTCCCAGGTGGTGTAGCTGCGGCCCAGCATCTGATAGCCGCCGCAGATGGTGAGGAAGGTCTTGCCGTCGGCGATGGCGGCGCGGATCTCGGCGCTTTTGCCCCGGTCCAGGTCCGCCAGCAGCACTTCCTGTTCGAAGTCCTGGCCGCCACCGATGAAGAAAATATCAAATTTGGTGAAGTCCGCACTCTCGCCGATGGGCAGGCGGGTCACGGAGGATTCAATGCCCCGCCAGGCCAGCCGCTGCTGCAGACACAGGATGTTTCCGTTGTCCCCATACAGGTTCAGCACATCAGGATACAGATGACAGATTTCCAGTTTCATGTCCGTGTCCTCCTTATTCCCAGAATTCCCTGGTCCCGCACAGATGGGCCAGACGGCCCCGCAGGTCCAGCATGGCCGTATAGGTGGGGATCAAGAACACAGGCCTGTCCTGCTCCGTCACCCGGCGGATCAGCTCGTCAAAGTCCCGCTCCACGGCGATGGCATCCGCCGGGACGCCCGCGTATTTCAGCCGCAGGGCCATATCGTCCGCCCGGATGCCGGACACCACCACTTCCCCGCTGAAATGCTCTGCGAACTTTTCATAATCCGCGTCCCAGATCCAGGAGATATCCGTGGAATCGGCGGGGTTGTCATTGAGCAGGAACACCGGCAGGAACTCCCCCTCCAGGCCGTTCAGATATTCGATCACCTGATTGCACCCGGCGGGGTTTTTCACCAGAATCATCCGCAGGTCCGTGCCGTTCAGGGTGAACTTCTCCATCCGGCCGAAGCCGCACTGGAAGTTCTCCGCGCACTTCAGGGCCGCCTCGGCGTCCATGCCGAAGGCCATCAGGGCCGTGGCGGCGCCGGCGGCATTATAAATATTGTATTCCGCCGGCAGATTGATCCGCACCGTCCGGGTCAGCTCCGCCGTTTCGATCTCCACCGTGGAACTGTCCGCGTCCCGGCCCAGCAGGCGGGTGACGGTCACATCCGTGTCCGGCCGGTGATAACCGCACTCCGGGCACACGAAGTATCCCAGATGACCATAAGTACGGTATTTGTACTGGTATTCCGCCTTGCACCGGATGCAGTGGCTGGCGTCGGAGATCGCCGGTGCCTTGCCCCCGCCCAGGGCCTCCCCCAGGCCGTAGAACAGGCAGCGGTTTGGGATGTCATCTCTCAGCGAGGCGGTGAGGGAGCAGTCGGCGTTCAGACACACCGTGGCTCCGGGGACGCCCAGGATGCCGTCCCGGATGCTGGTCAGGGTGTGGGTGATCTCCCCGTACCGGTCCAGCTGGTCCCGGAACAGGTTCGTGACCAGAATGACCTCCGGCTGCACCAGTGGCGCCACAGTGCGGAATGCCGCCTCGTCGCACTCGATCACGGCGCAGTCGTGCTTCGCTTTTCCAAACAGCGTGGAGTTTTCCACCAGCAGGGTGGTCACGCCGGACAGCAGGTTGGCCCCGGACCGGTTGGCAAAGCAGTCCGCTCCGGCATCCAGCAGGCCCTGCTCGACGATACGGGAGGTGGTGGTCTTGCCGTTGGTGCCGGTGACCATGATGATGTGCACATCCTTTGCCAGAATGGCAGGCAGGTCCGGGCACACCTTCACGGCGAACCGGCCGGGCATGGCCGTGCCGCCCCGGTGGAGGATCCTCGCCGCCAGCTTCACGCAGCGGCACACAATGATTGCGAGAAATGCTCTCAGATTCATAAACTCAACTTCCAAACATCATAAAATAAAAGATGGGGCACAACTGCCCGTCCCGGCAATTATACCCCATCATCCGGTGAATTTCAATCATCCTGTTACAATAACCACTGGCTGTCCACAACCCCCGTCAGGTCGGCGTAGGGGACGGTGAAAAAGATCGTGCCGTAGGCATAGGGCGCCAGCATATAGGGCTGGGCGATGAACACCATGCCCTCCCCGTTGAAATACCACAGGCCGTCCGCCACCACATCGGAAATGTACGCCTCATAGCCGTCAAAGAACGGGGAATAGCCATTGTCCGCATACGCATCCGTTTTGGACAGGTTCAGGATGTACGCCTCCAGATACGCCCGCAGCCCAGCCTCGTCATCCGACAGAGCGGCCAGGGTCAGCTCCGCGCCGGTGCGGCTGTCGAACACCCGGCCGGACACGGCGTTATATCCGTGGGCGCCCTGGGCATAGGTGTAAATGTTACTGCACAGACTGATGACGGCGGTATCCGCCCGTTCCGCCCAGCTGTCCATGGTGAGTTCATAGGGTTCCCCCTCCATCCACCAGCCGTTGGCATAGGCTTCCCTGGCATTCTCCTGCCAGGTATTCACGCCGCCCTCCCCGTCATAGAAGGCGTCCCGGGACGCCTGCAGCGCGGCATTGATGGCATCCGCGCCGGGGACACCGGACACGGCAGCCAGCGTGTAATCATGGTGGAGCAGGACGGTCCCGTCCTCCGCCAGGGAATCCCCCGCCATCTGGGAAAAGGTGACCGTCACCGTTTCCGAACCGGGCACCGGCTCCGGCGTATCCACCGGTTCCGTGCCCGCCGGGATCCACCGGTCATCGATCTGCCCCAGCAGGGCGCCGTAGGGAATGGGGAACAGGATCGTCCCGGCGGCGTAAGACCCCAGCACATAGGGCTGGGAGATGAACACCATGCCGTCGGCATCGAAATACCACAGGCCGTCGGCCACCACATCGGAGATGTACGCCTCATAGCCGTCGAAGAACAGGGAATATCCGTTTTCCGTGTATTCCTCCGTTTTTGACAGGTTCAGGATATACGCCCTCAGATACGCCCGCAGACCTGCCTCATCGTCCGACAGGGCGGCCAGAGTCAGTTCTTCCCCGCTCCGGGCGTCATACACCGCCCCGTAGGTGGCCGTATAGCCGTGGGCACCCATGGAATAGGAAGTATCCTCATACACAAAGCTCACCGCTTCATCGTCCAGCCGGGACACGGAGACCGTGCGATCCATGGCGTAATGCCCGTCCCCGGTCCACAGCTCCGGCGCCCCGTCATACAGGTTCTCCGCATCCGTGATCCGGGTCTCCACATCGTCCAGGAACCGCTCCGTCCGCTCCGCCGAAGCGGCATTGATGGCCCCGGCTCCGTCCACACCGGACACCACCGGTTCCATCCAGCTCCAGGTCAGCAGCACGGTTCCGTCATCAGCCGTGTACTCCCCGGAGTCATCCTGAAAAGTGACCTCCCGCCGGGCCGTCTCCTCCGCCGGGGTCTCCTCCGGCACAGTTTCCGCCTTGCCGCCGCAGGCCGTCAGCCCCAGCATCAGGGCCAGCGCCGCCAGCAGAGCCGTCCATTGCTTCATATCCCGTTCCTCCTGTTTTCCATGTTTTCACACTTTCTGTGTTGTTAGATTATAGGCTCTTTTTCCCGTCCGGGCAAGTTCCGTAAACATGGAACAGAATTCTGTTCTGTCCGAAAATACGCTGCATTTTCCCGATTCCGGCCGCTCTTTCCCGGCTGAAAAGCCTGTCCGGGCAAAATCCGGGCCCGGAATCGGCAAACCGGGCATCCAAAATAAAAGTATGGCATTTCTCCGTTTCGTGTCGTAAATCCCGTAGTATTTTATCAGTTTTTGTCTCCCATATGGGAAATATATAGTTTATATTTTAACCACTAGGGAGAGAGTTTGGAGAGGCTCCCTACGGTTTGTTTGAAAACGATCGGTGAGGTTGCTATGAAAGACGAAAAGAAGATACCCGGGGTGAAGGACCCGAAAAAACTCAAGCATTTCAATATTTACAACACCAACGATGTTCAGTTCGAACCCACTTTCGTGTCTACCGGCCGGCAGATCGAGAGTATCAACCAGGTCAAACCCAATGAAACCGCAATCATAGAGATTTCCAAGGACGATACGGAAGTCAAAACTGCCACCTGGAAACAGCTGCATGTCATGTCCAACCAGCTGGCGTGGCTGTTCAAAGAGGCAGGCATCACCAAGACCAGCCGGGTCATGGTCTGCCTGCCCAATACCATTACCCATGTGCTGTGCATTCTGGCCTGCTGGAAAAACGGCGCCTGCTATGTGCCCGTTGCCCCCCGCTCCACCGACGGGGAGCTGGCCAATATGTGCGAGCTGGCCGTGCCCGACCTGATCATCACGGACGGCATCCAGCCCGAAGGCTACCGGTGCATTACCAGCCGGGAGCTGGAAGAGCGGATGACCGCCTATTCCGAAAAAATGCCCCCTGATATTCTGGCGATCCCCTACCGGGCCCAGACCACCGGCGGTTCCTCCGGCAAGCCCAAGCTCATCAAGTTCAACCGGGCCGCCGGTGAATCCGATGAGAGCCTCATGGCCTGGTTCCACATGACCGGCCAGTTTTTTGGCTGCCGGCAGCTGATCTGCGGGCCCATGTTCCACTCCGCCCCCTGCTCCGCCCTGGTTACGGGTTTGAGCTGCGGCAATCTGGTGGTCATGCCCAACAACTTCAAGCCCGCCGCCATTGAACGGTATATCAGGGAGTACGAGATCGAGTGCGTTCAGATGGTGCCCACGCTCATGCACCGGATGCTGAAGCTGGATAATTTCAATCCCGATGACTTCAAATCCCTGAAGGCCCTGTGCCACACCGGCGGCTACTGTTCCTCGGAGCTGAAGCAGGCCTGGATCAACATTCTGGGCGCTAAAAATGTCTACGAGATCTACTCCATGAGCGAGATGATCGGCATGACCGTCATCCGGGGCGATGAGTGGGTGGAGCATCCCGGCAGCGTGGGCCGGCCTTTCGGCGGCTGCAAGATCTCCGTCCGGGCCGAGGACGGCACGGAGCTGGCTCCCGGCGAGGTGGGTGAGATCTTCATGACCCCTTCCGGCGGCTATCTCCAGACCGAGTATGTGGGCCGCAGCCAGCTCACCGATGTGGGCGGCGGCTTCCGCAGTGTGGGCGACATGGGCTATGTGGACGATGAGGGCTACCTCTACTTCACTGACCGGCGCAGTGACATGATCGTCACCGGCGGCGAGAATGTGTTCGCTGTGGATGTGGAGAATGTGTATAACCAGCACCCGGACATCAACGACATCGTGGTGGTGGGCATCCCCGATCCGGAGTGGGGCCGCCGGATCCACGCGGTGGTGGAGGCCAAACGGGAGATGAGCTACGATGAGTTCCGCCGGTATGGCTGGAAATTCCTGCTGCCCTTCAAGGTACCCAAAACCGTGGAATATGTGGATGCCCTGCCCCGGAAGGACAGCGGCAAAATCAACCGGAAGCAGTTGGCAGAGGACTGCGAGCGGCTTCAGAAAGACCTGGTCAAGCCTTTTGGCATCATTGACACCGGACTGCGTCAGTTCCTGCGGGAGCTGGAGGCATCCCAGGACAACTGAAACCTGCAAATACTTACAACTACCCGATGCCGGGGAGCGCTGCTCCCCGGCAATTTTTTATTCCTGCGCCCAGCGGACTGACAAATCTATCAGTTTTTATACAGAAAATTAGTCAAATTTCCGAAATAGACTATTCAATTTTCAGAAAGTGTAAAAGAATCTTGCTTTTTGTCCGTTGAATTGTTATTATAACCTCTGAAAAAGGCAGGTGTTCTCCTTGGCAGCTCAGCAAAAAGCAGCAAAACCATTATGCGGTAAGCCCGCCAGCGGCATCTTTTCCGGGCCGGACAAATATCTCCACCTGCAAAAGGTCACGGTGCGGGATCACATCTCCCCCGTTGCCGAGGACGATTCTCTGTTTCTGTATGTGAAAAGCGGCACCGGATTCATCACCATCAACGGCCTGGTCTTTGAACTGAAGCCCGGCTGCTTCGCCTGGCTCCAGTCCTACCATGTGTTCAGTCTGGAGTCCGTCTGGGGCGAAAGTCTGGAGCTTCTCGTAGCCGTGTATGACTATCCCCTGTCCTGCTATATGACTTTCCGGGGACACACGGAAAAACGGCTGTGGAGCTTTGCCGCCGCTGTGCCGGTCTACCCGCTGGAGGGGAGCGCCCGGAACAGGGTGGAAGGCCTGTTCCGGGAATTCGAGTCCTATGACGCGGACCAGGATTCCGGGAGCAATCTCATCAAATGTTCCATTCTCGGTCAGTTGTCGGAGATCTTCTTCGACCTGTGCTATCAGTATACCCGGGTCCACCCCTATGTTCAGAGCGAATGGCCCATGGGCTGGATCCTGAGCCTGTTCATCTCCTATTACTGCTCTGAGGATCTGGATCCCAAGGATGTGGCCGATACTTTCGGCATCAGCGTGGCCACCCTGAACAGGGAACTGCGGATCATCACCGGACTGAACTTTTCCCAGTCCCTGAACCGGGCCCGGATCAATCTGGCAGCAGGGGCAATTCTGTTCAGCGAGCTGTCCTTCCACTTCATCTCCACTTACTGCGGCTTCCGGTCCGAGGTGGCTTTCTACCGCACCTTCAAGGAGCTGAAGGGCATGACCCCCCAGGAATACCGGGAATATTCCGTCACTGCCCCGGGCACGCCCCGGAAAATGGTCAGCGAGACGGTGGAGCGTATCCTGTACTACATCCACTCCAATTACCGGGAGCAGATCAGCCTGAAATCCATGGCCCAGGAACTGTACATATCGGAAAACATCATCCGCACCCTTCTGAGCAACAATCTGCACACCAGCTTCAAAGACATCCTGGCCACCTACCGCATCCGGTATGCCGAGGCCCTGCTGGTGGTCACGGATCTGCCCATTCTGGACATCTCCCTGGCCTCCGGATTCAATTCCGAGCGCACATTTACCCGCCTGTTCAAGGAGCGCAACAGCATCACGCCCAGCGCCTACCGCAGTCAGTATCTTGGAGAATCCACATGAAAAAACTGAAATATTCCTCCCCGTTCTACAGCCGGGATTACTTTTCCAAAAATATTCTGCCCAACTCCGTCTATGCCGGACGAAAGAGCATCCGCCAGCAGATTCCCTTCAAACAGCACGATGAACTGGAACTGCTGCTTGTCCGCCGTGGGGAGGGCACCGTCACCGTCAACGCCACCCAGTTTCCCATCCGCCGGGGCGATATGTTCTGCTTCAGCCCCTGCCATTTTCACAAGATCGATGTGGACCGGAGCGGGGCATTGGAGGTGTCTGAGTGCCACATCAACAGCGGCCTGTATTTTTACATCACCGCCTGCCCCTATTTTCAGTCCACGCCGGACGCAGATCTGCCCTACCCGCCCCTCCATGTCCGGCTGGATGAACCGGACACCCGCCGGACGGAACTGCTCATCGACGACATCGCCGCCGAGAGTGAAAAAACAGATGTCCGGGACAACCAGCAGTGCTTCTTCCTGCTCATGAAACTGTTCGGCATCATGGAACGCGCCGCGGAAAAAAACGAATCCTGATCCAACCGGGAATATGCCTGTGCATATTCCCGGTTTTTCTTGACATTTTGCATGAAAACGACTATCATTGCTGTTTGGATTTCTCTGCACCCGGCGGAAGGAGAGCGGGTCACAGAAACCGAAATTGAAAGACACAATGAGGAGGATCCTCCATGGCACTTATGGAAGGAAAAACCGTGTTCATCACCGGTGCCGCCGGCGGCATCGGCAACGCCACCGCCCGTCTCATGCTCAAGGAAGGCGCTCTGGCCGTGATGATCACCGACATCAACGAAGAAATCACCACCCGGGCCCTGAACGCGCTGAAGGAGGATTTTCCCGGCCGGAACATTGAAGCCGCCTGGCCCAATCTGACCAGCGAGGAAGAGGTCGGTTCCGTCATGCGTGCATTCACCGAAAAATACGGCAAGCTGGACGCCGTGTGTTCCATTGCCGGCATCACCCACAACACCACCATCAAGCGCATCGCCGACGGGGAATTCCGCAAACAGGTCGAAGTGAACCTGATGGGCACTTACTGCGTGGACCGGCAGGCCGGTCTGATCATGCAGAAGCAGCGCTTCGGCTCCATTGTGAACACCAGCTCCATCTGCGGCGAGTACGGCAGCCCCATGGGTTGCGGCTACGGTGCCTCCAAGGCAGGCGTCATCGGTCTGACCAAATCCCTGGGCCGGGAACTGGGCTATTTCAATGTCCGGGTCAACTGCGTTGCCCCCGGCGCCATCCGCACTCCCATGACCGCCAGTCTCAGCCCCGAGGCCCAGAAAGCCGCCACAGCCAACATCGCCCTGCGCCGGATGGGAGAGCCGGAAGAAGTGGCCAATGTGTTTCTGTTCCTGGCTTCCGACATGAGTTCTTACTGCACAGCCAGCGTTTATAATGTGGATGGTTTCTCCACCTGACCCCCGTATTTTTGATTGAAAAAGTCCATTATACAAAATGGCCAAAATTTTCTGAAATTCTTTTCGGAATTATCCCATTGACATCCGTTTGTCAAACGACTATCATGTTATTAAACTGATGTCCGGCTTTTTTCGGACAGAGATTTAGGAGGTAATGTCCCATGGAAAACATGATGAAGGGTAAGAACGTATTTATCACTGGTGGTTCTCGTGGTATCGGTTTTGCTACCGCTCGCGAGATGCTGATCGAAGGCGCCAACGCCGTTGCTATCGTCAGCCACTATCCCGAGACCCGTGAGGCCGCTCTGAAGGCCCTGAACGAAGAGTTCCCCGGCCGCAACATCGTCGGCTACACCTTCGACCTGGAAGTCGCTACTGAGGAAGAGATCGGCGCTTGCATGAAGGACTTCATTTCCAAGTTCCCCGATGAGAACGGCAAGACCCATCTGGACGCTGTCTGCTCCATCGCCGGCATCTCCCACAACAACACCATCAAGAACATCCCCGACGGCACCTTCGAGAAGGTCGTCAAGGTCAACCTGCTGGGCACCTGGCGTGTCGACCGTCAGGCCGGCCTGATCATGAGAGCTCAGAAGTACGGCTCCATCGTCAACACCGCTTCCATCGCTGGTGTGTACGGCTCCTCCATGGGCGCTGGCTATGGCGCTTCCAAGGGCGGCGTTATCGGCCTGACCCGTTCCCTGGGCCGCGAGCTGTCTTACTTCAATGTCCGCGTGAACGCTGTCGCTCCTGGCGTCGTTGACACCGACATGACCCGCAAGGACAACACTCCCGAGGCTATGGAATATGTGAAGGGCACCATCGCTCTGCATCGCGTCTCCCAGCCCAGAGAGCAGGCTCGTATGTTCGTGTTCCTGGCTTCCGACGAGGCTTCCTACTGCGAAGCTGGCATCTACCACGTCGACGGCTGGACCACCGCCTGATCGATCGTTTTTACCCGATCAAACAAAACAAACAGGCACGACCGACCCACTTGGGCCGGTCGTGTTTTTTATTTCGCATTTTTCGCATCTCAGGTATCGTCACAGGTTCTGGTGCATGACAGGAATTTCTCCCTGATTCCTGTTCATTTTTTTGTGATAATTACTCCATATGCAATCCATGATAATGCACATATCTCACAAAAAAAGTTGTCACATTTCTGGTCTGTGAACCCTTGACATCCGGGGTCAAAATGGCTATGATTAGTAACATAGGTCAGTTTTTCTCTTGACGAAAAACTGACAGGAGATTGTTAAACTATAGGCAGTAAGGAATTAACAACACTTGCTGACTGTTTAAAACACATATTTGAAAGGAAGTTATTGCAATGACCGTTGTCAACAACGCGCTCCATCAGGATTTCGCAAGCTATCCTCAGTTCGGCGTCCTGCAGGGTGTCAAGGTGTTCATCACCGGCACCAACATCGCAGGCCCCTTCGCCGGCTGCCTGATGGCCGAGATGGGCGCACAGGTCGTCCAGGCCGAGATGCCCAAAATCGCCTGCCAGACCCGCGGCACCTACTCCTGGGCGCAGAACCACCGCAACTGCTACGCCATCACCCTGAACACCGCCACCAAGAAGGGCCAGGAAGTGTTCCTGAAGGCCATTGAGTGGGCTGACATCTGGATCGAAGCCGGCCGTCCCGGCGGCTACGACAAGCGCGGCCTGACCGATGATGTGTGCTGGGAGCACAACCCCAGACTGTCCATCGTCCATGTCTCCGGCTACGGCCAGTTCGGCCCCGCCAAGGACAAGCCCTCCTACGATGTGTCCGGCCAGGCTATGGGCGGCTATATGTACATGAACGGTGTGTCCCCCACCTCCAGCCCCCTGAAGGTCAACCCCTTCCTGTCTGACTATGTCACCGCTTACAACGCCTGCATCGTGGCTCTGGCTGGCTACATCCATGCCAAGAACTTCGGCGAAGGCGATTCCTGCGATGTCGCTCAGTACGACAATATGTTCCGTCTGCTGGACAACTACCCCGCCAAGTGGTTCAACAAGGGCTTCCCCGCCGCCGGCGAGCCTGTCCCCGAGCGTACCGGCAACAAGCACGACATGTCCGCCTGCTTCTCCTTCTATGAAACCAAGGACGGCACCGCTATGTTCGTGGGCATGGTCGGCGTCGGCCCCACCGAGCGTGGCTTCCCGCTGATCGGCATGCCCGCTCCCGGCAGCGGCGTTGAGGTTCCCGGCACTGGCATGACCGTTCCCAAGGGCTGCACTGGCTATCCTCTGTTTGACCCGGTGGGCATCGCCGCCGAGAAGGCTCTGGAGAAGTACTGCGCCGAGCATACTGCTGCTGAGCTGGAAGAAGTGTTCAACGCCCACGGCATCCCCTGCCAGAAGGCTTATGGTCCTGCTGATATCCTGGCTGATCCTCAGTTCGAGGCCCGCGAGAACATCGTGGAGTGGGAAGACCAGGTCTACGGCCCCATGAAGGGCATCGGCGTCACCAACATCTTCAAGAAGAACCCCTCCAAGATCGTTGCTTCCGCTCCCTGCCTGGGCGAGCACAACAAGGAGATCCTGGGCGCCTGGGGCTTCTCCGATGCAGAAATCGACGAGATGTATCAGCGCGGCGAGCTGGCCACATGGACTCCCGCTGAGACCGCCAAGATCAAGCTCCTGAAAGAGTGGGGCTTCTTCTGGGATCCCGAGCGTCAGTGCAAGCGGCTGGGCCTGGAGTAATTCTCTATCTGACCCCCAATGTGAGGGACTGCGGAACTTTCCGCAGTCCCTCCAATTTCTAACTACATTTGCTTCCCGGTGCAGAGGAGCGATCGTTCCTCTGTACCGGGAAGCGAATGTTTGGTGCAAAAACAGTCGCTTTCAGTCTATCGAAACTACGCATGGAAAGGAAAAAGCAAATGAAAGTCATCAACAATGCGCTCCATCAGGATTTTGCCGCCTATCCCCAGTTCGGCGTTCTCCGGGGAGTCAAAGTCTTCATCACCGGTACCAACATCGCAGGCCCCTTTGCCGGGTGTCTGATGGCGGAAATGGGAGCCCAGGTCGTGCAGGCCGAGCCGCCCACTGTGCCCTGCCAGACACGCGGCACTTATTCCTGGGCACAGAACCACCGCAACTGCTATGCTGTCACCATCAATACCGCAACCAAAAAAGGGCAGGAAGTGTTTCTGAAGGGCATCGAATGGGCTGACATCTGGATCGAAGCCGGCCGTCCCGGTACTTACGACAAGCGCGGTCTGACCGATGAGCTGTGCTGGGAACACAATTCCAAGCTGGTGATCGTCCATGTCTCCGGCTACGGCCAGTTTGGTCCCGCCAAGGACAAGCCCTCCTACGATGTGTCCGGCCAGGCCATGGGCGGTTATATGTATATGAACGGCACATCCCCCACCTCCGGTCCCCTGAAGGTCAACCCCTATCTGTCTGACTATGTCACCGCTTACAACGCCTGCATCGTCGCTCTGGCCGGTCTGGTCTGCGCCCTGAAGTGGGGCGAGGGCGATTCCTGCGATGTGGCCCAGTACGACAATATGTTCCGGCTTCTGGATGACTTCCCCGCCAAGTGGTTCAACAAGGGCTTCCCCGGCCCTGGCGAGCCTGTTCCCGACCGCACCGGCAACAAGGCCGACACCGCCGCCTGCTTCTCCTTCTATGACACCAAGGATGGCACCGCCATGTTCGTGGGCATGGTTGGCGCCGGCCCCATCGAGCGCGGCTATCCCCTGATCGGTATGCCTGCTCCCGGCAGCGACGACATTATCCCCGGCACCGATGGGCTGAAAGTCCATGCCGGCTGCACCGGTATCCCCATGTTTGATCCCCGCGGCGCCATTGCCGAGAAGATGATGGAAGATTTCTGCGCCAGCCACACCGCTGATGAACTGGAACAGATCTTCAACGAACACGGAATTCCCTGCCAGCGGGCTTACGGCCCCGCCGACATTCTGGCCGATGAGCAGTATGAGGCCCGCGAGAACATCGTGGAGTGGGAGGATCAGGTCTATGGCCCCATGAAGGGTATCGGCATCACCAACATCTTCAAAAAGCATCCCTCTCAGATCGTTTGCTCCGCTCCCGGCGTGGGCGAACACAACCGGGAAATCTTCTCTGCCTGGGGCTTCTCCGACGAGGAAATCGACACCATGTATGATCGCGGCGAAGCTATCACCTGGTCGGCCGCGGAGCTGGCCAAGAAGCGTCTGCTGAAGGAGTGGGGCTTCTTCTGGGATCCCGAGCGTCAGTGCAAGCGGCTGGGGCTGGAGTAATCTGCCCCAGAGGCCGGACCGGTGTTCCCTGGACGGCATTCCCGTGCCCCGCAGCTGTATGATCTGCGGAAATCCATTTGGTTTTTCCGGTCTTTGACCGTAAAAATAAACTATTTTGGAAAGGAAATATTACCATGAAAGTCTTCCACAATGCGCTTCATCAGGACTTTGCGAACTATCCCCAGTTCGGTGTCCTGCGCGGTGTCAAGGTCTTCGTCACCGCGACCAACATCGCCGGCCCCTTTGCCGGTTCCCTGATGGCCGAGATGGGCGCTCAGGTGCTCCGCGCCGAAGCCCCCAATATCCCCTGCTCCACCCGCGGCACCACCGCCTGTGCGCAGCTGCACCGCAATGAGTATTCCATCACGCTGAACACCGCTACCAAGCGTGGTCAGGAGCTGTTTAAAAAGGCCATTGCCTGGGCCGATATCTGGATCGAAGCTGGCCGCCCCGGCAACTATCAGAAGCGCGGCCTGTCCGATGAGGTCTGCTGGCAGGTCAATCCCAAGCTGGCGATTGTCCATGTCTCCGGCTATGGCCAGTTCGGTCCTTACAAGGACAAGGCTTCCTATGATGTGTCCGGTCAGGCCATGGGCGGCTATATGTACATGAACGGCACCTCCCCCACTTCCGGTCCTCTGAAGGTGAACCCCTTCCTGTCCGACTATGTCACCGCTTACAATGCCTGCATCTGCGGTCTGGCCGGTCATATCCATGCACTGCGCTGGGGTGAGGGCGACAGCGCCGATGTGGCCCAGTACGACA
Source organism: Oscillospiraceae bacterium (assembly GCA_022779345.1). Taxonomy (GTDB): domain Bacteria; phylum Bacillota; class Clostridia; order Oscillospirales; family Oscillospiraceae; genus HGM13010. Next base: position 21,338 of record JALFTG010000167.1, read on the forward strand.
ATATGTTCCGTCTGCTGGATCTGTACCCCTCTGTCTGGTTCAATAAGGGCTATCCCGGCGAAGGTCAGCCCGTTCCCGAGCGCACCGGCAACAAGCACGATATGTCCGCCTGCTTCTCCTTCTACGACACGAAGGATGGCAACGCCATGTTCGTGGGTATGGTCGGCGTGGGTCCCACCATGCGCGGCTTCCCGCTGATTGGCCTGCCCGCTCCCGGCGAGGACAAGTGCATCCCCGGTACCGATCTGAAGGTTCCCGCCGGTTCCACCGGTTTCCCCAACTTCGATCCCGTGGGAATTGCCGCCGAGCACGCACTGGAGAAGTTCTGTGCCGAGCATACCGCCGATGAGCTGGAAGAACTCTTTGAAGCCAACGGTATCCCCTGCCAGAGAGCCTACACGCCTGCCGATATCGAGAAGGATCCGCAGTACGAAGCCCGCGAGAATATCGTGGAATGGGAAGATCAGGTATTCGGTCCCATGAAGGGCATTGGTATCACCAACCGCTTCACCAAAAACCCCTCCGACATCGTGGCTGCTGCTCCTCTGTTCGGTGAGCACAACCGGGAGGTCTTTGCGTCCTGGGGTGTCTCTGACGAAGAGATCGACGATATGTACGCCAAGGGCGAAATCGCAACCTGGACTGCTGCGGATACCGCACGGAATAAGCGCCTGAAAGAGTGGGGCTATTTCTGGGATCCCGAGCGTCAGTGCGAGCGCATTGGTCTGAAGTAATCCGGTTCTATAGGAAAAGTCCGCAGAAATTTGCGGACTTTTCTTTTACTGGCAGGGATCAGCCAGTAAAATTTGTAGGATTCTTTAGACTTCTCAGTATTTTTTTGTGTAAAATCACGCCTGTTTCTTTCTGCAATCCAAAATTTTTTGTGCTATAATGATAAACAGGTTCAAGTGACAAGACCTATAAGAGCATATTATTGATTGGAGGTATTTATCAATGAAGAAACTGGAAGGAAAAGTCGCATTGGTCACCGCTTCTACCCGCGGAATCGGATATGCCATTGCAGAAACTTTCGCCAGGGAAGGCGCCATTGTCTATATGGCCTGCCGCAATCTGGAAGTTGCCAACGAGAAGGCCGCTGCCCTGAATGCAGAAGGCTGCACCGTCAAGACCGTCTACTTCGAGGCCTATGACCGGGAGAGCTGCTACAACATGGTCAAGACCGCTGTTGACAATGAAGGCCGTCTGGACATTCTGGTCAACAACTTCGGCGGCACCAGCCCCATGAACGACTTTGACATCTATAAGACCGATTATCAGACATTCCAGAACTATGTGGATGTCCATCTGCAGACCGTATTCGTGGCTTCCCAGGCCGCCATCAACCTGGCTATGGCTCCCCAGAAATCCGGCTGCATCATCAACACCGGCTCCGTCGCCGGCCTGACCCCCGATGTCAGCCAGATCGCTTACGGCACCTCCAAGGGCGCCCTGGTCCACATGACCAAGATCATGGCCACCCATGTCGCCAAGGATAACATCCGCGTGAACATGGTCGCCCCCGGCATGACCGCCACCGAAGCAGTCATGAACAACCTGACCCCCGAGTTCATGGAGTTCTTCCTGAAGCACACTCCCATCCGCCGGATGGCCACTGCACAGGAAATGGCAGACGCCGCTCTGTATCTGGCTACCGCCGAGTTCGTCACCGGTCATGTGATCCCCGTGAACGGTGGCTTCGGTATGCCCACTCCCGTCTACGGCGACACCCTCATGGGCGTCAAGCGCTGAGCTGTGTCCCGGGAAATATTCTCAATACATACAAAACCGGCTGCGGAAATTCCGCAGCCGGTTTTTTACCAGAACTTCTTCTTTTTCATAATCCACAGGCACAGGAGTACCACCCCGGCGCTGACACCGATCACCATAGGGTAGCCATATCGCCAGGTCAGCTCCGGCATATGAGAAAAATTCATGCCATACCATCCGGCAATCAGGGACAGGGGCAGACAGATTGTGGTCACAATGGTCAGAATCTTCATGATCCGGTTCTGCCGGATGTCAATCTCCGACTGGAACAGTTCCCGGACCTGAATCCCGTATTCCCGCAGGGCCTGGGCCTCACTGAGCAGCCGGCCGATGCGCTTTTCCGCCATATGGAACATCCGCAGCTCATTTTCGGAGAAATATCCGTTTTCATTCTCCTGAAATTCGCAGATCAGGTCATCCAGCTGGGTGTAGTACCGAATCCACCCAAACAGTTCCTTCCGCATACCGCTCATCTGCTGGTCAAAGTTCTCCATGTTCCCCGCCAGCACCGACTCTTCCATTTGATTCAGCTGTTCCTCCAATTCCTGAAGGTGGTGCATATCCTTGGCAATCAGCAGTTCCAGGAATTCATAGAAAAATGCTCCGACTCCGTCCTCCCGCTGGGGGTTCTGCCGCCCCAGCCGCTGGATCATCTGCCGGGCCACGCCGGTGTCATCACATAGAATCATTCGCTTGTCTGTGAGCAGATAACCGAAAGCAATGGGAATGTTCTCCCGGGTATGGCGGGGAGTGACAATGGTGCCGCACAGATACTTCCGATGCGTCTCCGCTTTGCAGACCTGGGCATCCCGTGGGGACGGCGTATGGCACAGATACGGTTCCAGCACCGGGTCCGGGTGCGGATGGGTCAGCTCCTCAGAGGTAACCAGTGCCAGCAATATTTCCTCCGCTTCCGGAACACCGGACACCAGAGATAAGTCTGAACTGATATGATACAGATCCATGATGTTCTCCTCAACTTGCAATCTGATAAGCCTATTGTAGCACCCTGTACGCAAAGTGCAAGAGACAAACAACCGCGGTCGGCTACGCACAGCCGGCCGCGGTTTTCTGGTCCCGGGACTTTACCGGATGGCCCGCAGCTCCTCATCCGCTGCCGCGAGCTGTTCCGGACTCAGTCCCCATTGGGAAAATCTGCTCAAGGTCCGGAAGGACATTCCGAAGGTCATCTGAAAAGACGGCGTCCGCGTCAGCTTCGGAAAATACTTCTCCAGCACCCGGCGGGCCTCCGCGTCTGCATAAATCTCACTGATCCTGGACTCGACTGAAAATCCCATAACAGCCTCCACCTCTTAGAATATACAGATTTTACCACTTTGTAACCATTATGTCAACTTATTTTCCGCATTTTTCTGATTTTCAGCCCTCTTTCAGCGAATTTTTCCCGCAATTTTCGACACATTTCCCCCACTTTTCATCTTTTGGCGTAGTTCCGGTTACGATGGGATCATAAAAAACGCAACCATTTGACAGCGGGGCGATGTGTTCCCGGGGAAAACAAAAGTGCCGTGGGAAATCCCACGGCACTTTCTTTCATTCTGGAGGCGCCACCCAGATTTGAACTGGGGAATCGCGGATTTGCAGTCCACTGCCTTACCACTTGGCTATGGCGCCACAGAATAAAATTGGAGCGGGCGACGAGGCTCGAACTCGCTACCTCCACCTTGGCAAGGTGGCGCTCTACCGGATGAGCTACGCCCGCATTTTTGGAAGATCCCGGAAGACGATTTCTCGTCTTCCGGGTGGTGCCTCCGGTCGGAATTGAACCAACGACACGCGGATTTTCAGTCCGCTGCTCTACCTACTGAGCTACAGAGGCATATCGGAAAGCTGCGATGAACAGTTTGGGTGGTGGGAACAACAGGGCTCGAACCTGTGACCCCTTGCTTGTAAGGCAAGTGCTCTCCCAGCTGAGCTATGCTCCCATTCATCAGCGGCTTAGCCATTATACACAATCCGCGGGTCGTTGTCAATATCAAAATGCGGTTTTTTCCATTTTTTTATGATTCCGTCTGCTGCTTGCTCTCAAGGATGGATTTCACATCGTCGGGCGTGAAAGCATACACCGTGTCGCAGAACTGGCAGCTGACCTGAATATCCTCCCCACTGGTGATAATATCCTCCAGTTCGGTGTTGTCGATGGTGGACAGGGCCTGCTGCACCCGCTCCCGACTGCAGTTGCACCGGTATTCCACCGGTGTCTCCTCCACGATCTCCGGTTCCAGGTCCTTCAGGACATTTTTGATCAGTTCCTCTGCGCCGCCGTCCAGCAGCTGCATGGTTACGGAGTCCATCCAGAAGATGTTGTCCTCCAGTTTGGTAATCAGCTCCTCCGGCGCGCCGGGCATGAGCTGGACGATGAAGCCCCCGGCCTGGGCCACGGAGCAATCTGTGTCCACCAGGACCCCCAGACCCACGGCGGCGGGGATCTGCTCGCTGTCGGTCATATAGGCCGCCACATCCTCGGCGATCTCGCCGCTGACAATCTCCGTGCTGCCGATATAGGGCTCCCGCAGGCCGATATCCTTGCTGACAGTGAGCATACCATCTTTGCCCACGGCGCCGCCCACATCCAGCTTGCCGTCGGGACGCAGGGGCAGGTCCACGGTGGGATCGCCCACATAGCCCCGCACATTGCCGGTGGAATCCGACACCGCCAGCACGCCGTTGATGGGGCCGCCGCCGTTGATCCGCAGGGTGACCGCTGCGTCCTCTTCCTTCATCAGATTGCCCAGCATACTGGCAGCGCACAGCATCCGCCCCAGGGCCGCCGTGGCGGTGGGGGTGGTGTTGTGGATTTCTCTGGCCCGCTGGACCAGGTCCCGCCCGTTGATGGCCGAAATTTTTACAAATCCATCCTTCGTGATCCCACGAATGATCTTATCCATAGTGTCAATCCTTTCAATAACCAGCAAGGGTCGGATTCCCCGGCCCCATGCTTCGCAGAATTCGCGTCCGCAGACGCGGAAAAAATGAAATCCGTACGGTTTGAACGAAATCGTGTCAGTGGGGCGTGTTTTCTGCCGTAATGAAAATTCTTCCCTGCTCATGCTGGGGACCGCTGCGGTCGATTTCAATGTTCACGAACCCGGCATCCCGGAGCATTTGCTCCAGATCCTCCGGGGCATAGGCATATTCGATATGCTCCTCCCCGCTCCGCTCCCACAGATCGTCCTCCGTCCGGGTGAACAGGTCCATGCCGTAAAACAGGGTCTGCTCCTCCTCGTCGAACTCCGCCCGCCACAGGCACAGCACATCTTCCGTCTCATCCACGAAGATCTGCCCGTCCAGGGATCGCATCCGCTCCGGGGAATTCACATCGAAGATGAACAGACCGTCGGGCCGGATAAACAGATGCAGTCTCTCCAGGAGCGCGGTCAGGTCCTCCGGCGGGAGATAATTCATCCCGTCCAGGGAACACACCGCTGCGTCCACCACATCGTTCAGATCCAGCCCTGCCGCATCCTGACACAGGATCAGGGGCGCGATCGCGTTTTCCAGATCCGCCGCCTTGTCCGTCAGCTCCATGAGCATATCCGGCGAGGCGTCCACGGCGATCAGCTCATAGCCCCGGCGGGCCATGAGACAGGTCAGCGTCCCGGTGCCGCAGGCAAAGTCCAGGAGCGTGTGCACCTGCTTCCCCCGGCGGCGGAAGGCTGCCTCATAGTAATCAGCAAAGTCCTCATAGGGAATATCCCCGGTGAGGTCATCATACCATTGGGCCAGCTCCATGTATGCGCTCATGCTTACTCCCCGTCGCTTTTGTCGTTGGCCAGGCGTTCAAATACCACCGCATAGCCGCCCTTGCCGTATTGCAGGGAGCGGTTCACCCGGCTGATGGTGGCGCTGGATGCGCCGGTCTTTTCCAGGATGTCGTTATAGATCATCCCCTGGCTCAGGTAAGTGGCCACCTGATAGCGCTGCTCAATGGCCTGGAGCTCCGTGACGGTGCACAGATCGTCAAAAAACATCTTGCACTCATCCACCGTTTTCAGCGTGAGAATGGCTTTATACAGCTCATCGCTCCGGGGCTTTTTGTTTTGTTTGTTCATATGTCCCTCCATTATCAAGATATGATCTCTCTCAAATCGTTAAATTTCACACTTTAGCGTACGATACTCATTATATACCACTTTTCGGAAAAGTAAATGCCTGATTTGCACTTCGTCCGATAAAATTCCCAATTCCGGGAAAAGTATTGCTTTTCCTTTCGGGGAACGATATAATGAAAACAGGTAAAGGAAGTGATCAAATGCTTATCCTGCATGGAATGTCCGCAGATTCCGCCATGACTTTTGTATGGCTGATCGCCATGGTCGTCCTGCTGGCGGTGGAGATCATCACGGTGAACCTGACGACGATCTGGTTTGCGCTGGGCGCTCTGGCCGCTCTGATCAGTTCCCTGTTCGGCGCACCGGTGTGGCTGCAGGTGGTATGGTTTCTGGTGCTGTCCATCGTGGCCCTGGCGGTCACAAAGCCGCTGGTGAAAAAATATGTGAACAGCAAAACCCAGCCCACCAATGCAGACATGGTCATCGGAAAAACCTGCGTGGTCATGGAACCCATCGACAATGTCCGGGGCACCGGCGCCGTCACCGTGGGCGGCAAAACCTGGACCGCCCGGAGCGACAGCGGCGATGTGTTCGCCCCCGGCGAACGGGTCGTGGCCGTGCGGATCGAAGGCGTGAAGCTGATCGTGGCCGCGCCGGAACACGCATCTGTATAAATGATTAAAGGAGGAACATCATGGGACCTGTTTTTATCGGAATTCTGATTATTCTCATTCTTCTGCTGATTATCCGCAATATCCGGGTGGTCCAGCAGGCAAATGCCTATGTGATTGAGCGTCTGGGCGCCTACAGCACCACCTGGGGCGTGGGTCTGCACATCAAGATCCCGTTCATCGAGCGGGTAGCCAAAGTGGTGTCCCTGAAGGAGCAGGTGGCGGATTTCCTGCCCCAGCCCGTCATCACCAAGGACAATGTCACCATGCAGATCGACACGGTGGTGTACTTCCAGATCACGGACCCGAAGCTGTACACCTACGGCGTGGAACAGCCCATGCTGGCCATTGAGAGTCTGTCCGCCACCACCCTGCGTAACATCATCGGCGATCTGGAACTGGATCAGTGCCTGACCAGCCGGGACATCATCAACAGCAAAATGCGCTCCATTCTGGACGAGGCCACCGACCCCTGGGGCATCAAGGTCAACCGGGTGGAGCTGAAGAACATCATCCCGCCCCGGGAGATCCAGGACGCCATGGAGAAGCAAATGAAGGCGGAACGGGAACGCCGGGAAGCCATCCTCCGGGCCGAGGGCGAAAAGCGGGCCGCCATCCTCACCGCCGAAGGTGAGAAGGAGTCCGCCATCCTCCGGGCCGACGCCAAGAAGCAGGAGCAGATTCTGGAGGCCCAGGGCGAAGCGGAGGCCATCCTCACCGTCCAGAAGGCCACGGCGGAAGGCATCCGCCTGCTGAACGAAGCCTGCCCCACGGACGCAGTCATCAAACTCCGGGCGCTGGAGGCCTTCACCGCCGCCGCCGACGGCAAGGCCACGAAGATCATCATCCCCAGCGAGATTCAGGGCCTGGCCGGTCTGGCCGAGGGCATCGTGGAGAGCGTGAAAGAGTAACCCAACAGGGGGAAATCCCCGGTCCCCGGACTGCCCGCACAGTTCGGGGATTTTTTTGAAAAGGTTTGGAAAGGATCTGGATACTTATGAGCAATGTGCACGCATTTCTGGAGCGCCACGGCATGGCGCCGGAGCAGGTAGACCCGGCGGCATTGTCCCGGGCCATCGAGGCGGATATGCGCCGGGCCCTGGCCGGTGAGAGCGCCTCCACCCTCATGCTTCCCAGCCACCTGTACGGCGAGGGCAAGCCCGCCATGGACACCCCCGTGGTGGTCATTGACGCCGGCGGCACCAATTTCCGGGCCGCACTGGTCACATTCACAGCGGACGGCCCGGTGATTCAGGGCCTGACCCAGAGCCCCATGCCCGGCACCCACGGGGAGGTGGACTGGTCCGACTTCATCCGCCATTGTGCCGACGGGGTGGAACCGTTTCTGGCCCAGAGCCGTCTGATCGGCATCTGCTTCTCCTACTCCGCCGACCCCCAGCCGGACGGGGACAGTCTGGTGCTGAATCTGAACAAGGAAATCCGGGTCCGCAACAGCGCCGGCAGGCCCGTGGGCGGCGACCTGAAGGCAGAGCTGCAGCGCCGGGGCTACGAGGGCGTGGAGACCGTCCTGCTGAACGACACCCTGGCCGTCCAGTTCGGTGCGGCGGCGGGGCATCACCTGTCCCCCAACGAGTGCATCGGCATGGTGTGCGGCACCGGCGCCAACATCTGCTGCGCCCTGCCGGTGAAGGACATTCCCAAGCTGTCCCGGCCGGGAGATGACCGGGCCATGCTGGTGAACTGCGAGTCCGGCTTCTTTCTGGGCGTGCCCCAGGGGGACTATGACAAGGAACTGGAGGCCCAGTCCGCCGACCCGGGCCGGTATCTCCATGAAAAAATGGTGTCCGGCGCCTATATGGGCACCCTGTGCCGCCTGACGCTCCGGGGTGCCGCCCGGGAGGGCGTGTTCTCTGCAGCAGGCAATGCCCTGCTGGCGGGGCTGGAGGAACTGACCTCCCAGGAGGCGGACACCCTCTCCGGGCCGCTGACGGCCCTCTCCCCGGACGATCTGGCCCTGGCTGACGAGATCATCGCCGCAGTCTTTGAACGCTCCGGCAGAGCCATGTGCGCCGCCCTCAGCGCCGTGCTCCGCATCGCCGACCGTGGGGACGGCAGCCTGACCCACATCGGGGCGGAGGGCTCCCTGTTCCAGAAGAGCCGCCGGTTCCGTCCGGCCCTGGACCGGGCCATGGAGTCGTACGCCGCCGGGGAATGCGGTTTGCGCTTCGATTTCCTCACCTGCCAGAACACCACCCTCATCGGCACCGCCTGCGCCGCATTGCTCATGCAGGCAGCCAGACAAGGATGACTTCGTTACATCACAGTCAAATGACTCCCTCCGGGAAAACCGGAGGGAGTCATTTTTTCAGCGCTTATTCAAAAATCGCCTTGGAGATGTCTTCAATACCAGTATATCCGATATGGACGGAAGTCAATCAGGCGGTGGAGGTGCCGAAAAAACAGTTCCGGGATCCCTGATTCATACTCCCCCCTCCTGTCCCATATCCTGTACCGGGAGGGGATGGGCATGACATTGTCTGTAATCTGGGTCGTGTGCATGGCAGGCAGCATCCTGTACAGCTGCGCCGCCGGGACAACGGCGGAGATATCCGCCGCGGTGCTGGAGGGCGTACAGTCCGCCGTGGACTTCGCCCTCGGGGCCGGGGTCATCATGTGCCTGTGGTGCGGAATCTTCGAAGTGATGGCCCGTTGCGGCCTCACCGGGGCGCTGACCCGGCTGCTCCGTCCCGTCCTACGGCGGCTGTTCCCCCATACCGCCCGGCATGGCGAGGTGTTCGACGCCCTCAGCGCCAATGTGGCGGCGAACCTGCTGGGGCTGGGCAATGCCGCCACCCCCATGGGCATCCGGGCGGCCTCCGGCATGGCGGCGCTGCCGGACCGGGACATCCGCCGGGAGCTGAGCCTGCTGGTGGTGCTGAACACCGCATCCATCCAGCTGCTGCCCACCACCATTGCCTCGGTCCGGGCCGCCTGCGGGGCGGCGGTGCCCTTTGACATCCTCCCCGCCGTGTGGATCACCTCCGTGTGCTCGGTCGCGGCGGGGGTGCTGGCCGTGAAGGTGCTGGAGCGATGATCCGGACCCTTCTGACCCTGGCCATGCCCCTGATCATGGGGGGCGTGGGCCTGTACGCCCTGGGCCGGGGCGTGGATGTGTTCTCCGCCCTGACGGACGGGATGCGGGACGGGCTGAAAACCCTGCTGCGGATCTTTCCGTCCCTGCTGGCTTTACTCCCCGCCATCGCCATGGTCCGGGCCTCCGGGCTGCTGGACGCGGTGACGGGGCTGCTGTCCCCGGTGCTGGCGGTTCTGGGCATTCCGGAGCAGCTGGCGCCGTTGCTGCTGCTCCGGCCCCTCAGCGGCTCCGGAGCGCTTGCCGCCGCCACGGACCTGATCGGGCAGTACGGCGCCGACTCCCTCCTGGGCCGCACGGCGGCGGTGATGCTGGGGAGCACGGAGACCACCTTTTATGTGCTGGCGGTGTACTTCGGGGCGGCCGGGATACAGAAAGGCCGCCGGATCCTTCCGGCGGCCCTCCTTGCGGACCTGGTCGGCTTTGTCATGGCCGCCCAGACCGTGCGATGCTTCTGGGGATAAAGTGCTTCAATGAAAGCGTATGCTTTCATTTGACTGTCTTTACATTTTTTCGGGAGCAGACACGCCGATGATGTCCAGGCAGATGGCGATCACCTGACGGGTGATGTCCGCCAGCTTCAGACGGGCATTCAGCACATCGTCGGCCTCGCCCTTGATGCGGCAGGCGTTGTAGAACCGGTGGAACCGGGCGGCCAGCTCGATCACATACCGGTTGATGCGGCTGGGATCGTAGTCCCGGGCGGCGGAGCGGATTTCCTCCGGCAGGGCGGAAATCTGCTTGATCAGCTCGACTTCCTGCTCGGTGCTCAGCAGCTCCACATTGACCTCCGCAACGGGGGGCACGGCATGACCGGCCTCGGCCAGGGCCTGTACCAGCGTGCAGATGCGGGCGTGGGCGTACTGGACATAGTACACCGGGTTCTCGCTGTCCTCCCGGACGGCCAGGTCCAGGTCGAACTCCAGATGGGTGTCCGGCTTGGCGTTGAAGAAGAACCGGCAGGCGTCCACGCCGATCTCGTCCATCAGGTCGGCCAGGGTCAGGGCCTTGCCCGTGCGCTTGGAGACCTTCACCACCTCGTCGCCCCGGACCAGACGGACCATCTGCATGATGAGGAAGTCCAGGTTCCGGCCTTCCAGCCCCAGGGCAGGGGCCTTCATGGTGTTGCCGAAGCGGATGGCGTGACCGTGGTGGTCGGCGCCCCACACATCGATGACCCGGTCAAAGTGGCGCTCCACAAATTTGTTCCGGTGGTAGGCGATGTCCACGGCATAATAGGTGTAGAACCCGTTGGACCGGCGCATGACCTCGTCCTTGTCGGCCCCCAGCTCCGTGTTCTTCAGCCACAAAGCGCCGTCCTTCTCATAGGTCAGGCCCGCCTGGGTCAGCAGGTCAATGGTCTCGGCCACATAGCCGGACTCGTGGAGACTGCTCTCCAGAAACCAGTTGTCAAAATGGATGCGGTACCGCTCCAGATCCCGCTTCATGCGCTCGATGTTGTAGGGCAGGCCGAACTCCACGAAAGCCTTGCACCGCTCAGCGCTGTCGGCATTCACCCATTTGTCCCCGTCCCGCTCATAGATCAGTTTGGCCAGGGCCTTGATGTCATCGCCGTGATAGCCGTTGTCCGGGAACTCCACGGCATCCTCGCCCAGAATCAGCTGGAGGTACCGGGCCTCGATGGACTTGCCGAACAGGTCCACCTGATTGCCCGCGTCGTTCACATAGAACTCCCGCCACACATCGTAGCCCGCCCGGTCCAGCACGGAGGCCAAGGTGTCGCCCAGCACGCCGCCCCGGGCGTTGCCGATGGTCATGGGGCCGGTGGGATTGGCGGACACAAACTCCACCATCACCCGCTCCCCATGGCCCACATCCACGCGGCCGTAGTCCTTGCCCTCGGCCTCCACGGTCCGGAGCACATCCCCGTACCACCGGGGAGAGAGCCGGAAATTGATGAAGCCGGGACCGGCGATCTCCACCTTGTCAAACCAGGTGTCCGTCAGGTCCAGCTCCGCTGCCAGCGCCTCGGCGATCTGCCGGGGGGATTTTTTCATGGGTTTGGCGCTGACCATGGCGTGGTTTGCCGCATAGTCGCCGTTTCTCGTATCCTTGGGGATGTCCACGCTGCCCTTGAAGTCCACACCCTCGGGCAGGATGCCCTTGGCCGCCGCGCTCTGGTAAGCGCTCCGGAGCAGCTCGTCCGCTTTTGTCTTTGCCTGTTCGATCAGATTAGCCATTTATGAAACCGCCTGTTCTTTGATTTTTACGAGGAATTGATTTCTGGATACCATCATCCGGTCAAAATGGAGAGAATAGTCGATGTTCAGCTCTCCGCCCTGCTCGTTCAGGGTATTGGTGATCTTATGGGTGTCGATGCCGATGGTGGCGCTGCCGAAGGGCGTTTCGTACAGGAAGATGTTCCGCTTCCCCTCCACGAACACCATCCGGCTGGAGACCGTTCCCTCCCGGGAGATGACCACTTCCTCCGGGGAGAATTTGAACACCGTGGTGGTGCCGTCCATGCCGGTCATCTCGCTCTCCTCATACCGGAAAGTGCCCCGGCCGTTGCGGAAGGCATATTCCCCCTCGGTGATCAGTTCCACATCGTCGCTCTCCCCGTCCTCCAGACATTGGGTGCCCTTGACGCTGATGATCACTTTTTTGCTCATGTTCACTCCTGCATTCTTCCGTGAAAATTTGATTCTATTTATTTTATCGTATGCGCCGTCAGATTACAAGATTTTCGTGGAGATTTTTAGTAGAATTATGGCCCGTCTCTTGCTATAATGAGGTGTAAGCGCCTGAGGGCGCCGGAAACCACCCGGGAGGAGGGTCAATATGACGATTGAACTGACAGATCTGGAATACCGGCGGCTGCTGGATATGGTATATGTGGGCAACTGGGTGCTGAACTCGGCCAGGGGCATGGACCGGATTACGGATTATGATTATATGGAATCCAAGCTGTTTTCCTACGCCCCCAAGTGCGGGATGAAGTCCCTGGTCCAGAACAAATACGGCATCATCCAGCCCAGCGAGGCCTATAAAGAGGGCGGCATCCATGAGGCCATCTGCGACTATGAGGACGCGGTGTTTTTTGAGATTCTGGCCGAGGAACTGGCCCGCCGGGACCTGGGGGTCTACGGAGAGCCGGAAGATCTGGAGGCACTGACCTCCCGGATGGAGGACTATCTCCGGGAATTTGAGGCCAACGGCCTGGAAAATGTGACGGTGGATGTATGAAGATGGCTCTGTACTGTGAAAATGTCCCCACACCTGTGGGGACATTGTGTGTCTGCTCTGACGGCGAGGCCGTCACCGGCATCCGGTTCGGTGCCGGAGAGACAAACGGGGGCTGCCCCGTGACCGGACAGGCCCGGCAGCAGCTGACGGAATATTTTGCCGGTCAGCGCCGGGAATTTGATCTCCCCCTGGCCCCGGCGGGCACGGACTTTCAGCGCCGGGTATGGGAACTGCTCCGGGAGATCCCATATGGGGAGACGGTGACCTACGGGGAGCTGGCCCGGCGGCCGGGTAATCCCAAATCCGCCCGGGCGGTGGGCATGGCCTGCAACCGCAACCCCATCGCCATTGTGGTGCCCTGCCACCGGGTTGTCGGCAGCACCGGCAGCCTGATGGGCTATGCCGGCGGGCTGGATGCCAAAGCATTCCTGCTGAAACTGGAAGGAGTGCTGCCCCATGGATGAGATTCTTTCCACCCTGGACAGGCGGTGCTATGATCTGGTCCTGTCCGTGGGTCCGGCCTGCCGCCCGGCCCAGCAGATCAAGACAGCGGGCCTGCGCTTCACCGCCGCGCCCATGGACTGGATGGAGCTGTACCCTATGTCATCGGTGGTGCATATTTTCGCCACCGGATTCTCTGATTTCTTCACGGACATCGAGGAAGAATGTCCCCCCACCGGGAAAAACCGCCGGGTGGTGGACCGGGTGAATCAGATCACCTCCATCCATCATTTCCCCGCTGCAAAATCCCTTGCTGAGGGACAGGCCGCCATGCGGAAAACCATGCTCCGGCGGTATAAACGCATCCACAAGCTGCTGCGGAAAGCGGACCGGGTCTGCTTTCTGTGTAACCGGCCCGATGACGCCGGGGCGCTGGAAGAGTTTCTGGCGGACTTTTCCGCCCTGTACCCCGGCGCGGTGTTTGATCTCATCAACATCCGGGACACGGACACGGACGGTCTGACTGTCACCGCCCGGCCCGCCGGGAAGGGCCTGCTGGTGGAGGCCGCTTTCCGGGACATCCATCCCGACGGGAGCGACATCGCCGCCAATCCCCTGGCCTGGCACGGGAACACCCCCATGTGGCAGGCAGTGCTGGGCCATGTGCATCTGTCCCAAAAGGCCATCCGCCGGGCAAACAGCCGCTGGCGTGCCCTTCTGGACCGGCACTGACAGTTACCTAGACAAAAAGTCTCGCAGAGTTTGCGCCCGCAGGCGCAAATAAAATTTCATCTGTTTTTTCGCCAGCTTCGCCGGTGAAAAAACACTTCTCGGCCAGCGGAGCGTGCGAACAGTGCGAGTGCGCGCAGTCGGCCGCCGCCTTCTCATCGGAACCCCTTTCAGGGGTTCCGATGACGGAGTGATACATAAATTCTCCCCTCCGGCAGACACTACTGCCGGAGGGATTTTTATGGATGAAATGACCAATGAACAATATGAGAACTATGTGAAGGAGGTGTCCCCCAACTCCCCTTTGTGGAAGGACATGGCCAAGGCCTTCATCTCTGGCGGAGCGATCTGCTGTGTGGGGCAGGTGTTCCTGAACTGCTGGAAACTGTGGGGGCTGGCCGCCGAGGATGCCGCCACTGCCACCTCCATCACACTGGTGCTGCTGGGGGCGGTGCTGACGGGGCTGGGCATCTATGACCGGATGGCCCGGTTCTCCGGGGCGGGGACGCTGGTGCCCATCACCGGCTTCGCCAACTCCGTGGTGGCCCCGGCCCTGGAGTTCAAGACCGAGGGGTTCGTCACCGGCACCGCCGCCAAAATGTTCGTCATCGCCGGACCGGTGATCGTGTTCGGCATCAGCACCAGCGTGGTGTACGGCCTGATTCTGTGTCTGCTGGGCATGGGATAACAGGACGCCATACCGGAAAAATTCCGGAACGGGATCAGCTCCCGTTCCGGAATTTTTTATACACTTCCATCACTGCCACAGGCACCAGAGACAGGGCCAGAGCGGCGGCATACAGCGCCGGGGACAGCGTAGCCAGCCCGAAGGCCCGGACCATCGGCGTGAACACCGCCAGGGCCATGAGGCCCAGAGACACCGCCGCCGCACCGTTCAGCGCCCGGTTGGTGAACACCCCCGTCTGTCCCAGCGGCCGGGCGGAGCGCATATTGAACGCCTGCACGATCTGGGACACCGCCAGCACCAGAAAGGCCATGGTCTGGCCCCCGGCCAGCGTACCCGTCAGTTGCCGGCCCAGGGCGTAGCCCGCCAGACACAGCGTCCCGAACAGTACGCCCTGACAGACCACCTGTATCCCCAGCCCGTGGGCAAACAGTCCTTCCTCCGCCGGGCGGGGCGGCCGTTCCATGATATCCGCCTCCACCGGCTCCAGTCCCAGGGCGATGGCGGGCAGGGAGTCCGTCACCAAATTGATCCACAGCAGCTGCACACTCCGCAGGGGCGTCTCCCGCCACAGGAGCATGGCGAACAGCACTGCCAGCACCTCCCCGATGTTGGTGCCCAGCAGGAAGCCCACCACCTTGCGGATGTTGTCATAGATGCCCCGGCCCTCCCGGACCGCCTCCACAATGGTGGCGAAGTTGTCATCCGTGAGAATCATGTCCGATGCGCCCCGGGCCACTTCCGTCCCGGCTCTTCCCATGGCGCAGCCGATGTTCGCCGCTTTCAGGGCCGGAGCATCGTTCACCCCGTCGCCGGTCATGGCGGCCACCTTTCCCCGGCGCTGCCAGGCCTTCACGATGCGGATTTTGTCCTCCGGGGACACCCGGGCATACACGGAGATATCCTCCACCGCGCTGTCCAGTTCTGCCTCGCTCATGGCCGACAGCTCCCCGCCGGTGACGGCCCGGTCACCCGGGCGGAGGATGCCCAGCTCCCCGGCGATGGCGGAGGCGGTGGCCACATGGTCGCCGGTGATCATCACCGGACGGATGCCCGCCTGGCGGCACAGTTCCACCGCCGCCTTTGCCTCCGGCCGGGGCGGGTCGATCATGCCCACCAGTCCCAGAAGGGTCAGGTCCCGTTCCAGGGCATCGGCGGTCACGGACTCCGGCGGCCCATCCAGCTCCCGGACGGCCACGGCCAGCACCCGCAGAGCCTCCCGGCTCAGTTCTTCCGCCGCTGCGGCGGCCTCTGTCCGCGCTCCCGCAACGCACAGGGGCAGCAGACTCTCCAGCGCGCCTTTCACAATGAGCACTGTGCCGCCCTCCCTGCGGTGAATGGTGGTCATGCGCTTGCGGTCGGAATCAAAGGGCAGTTCCCCGGTCCGGGGCAGCAGCTGTTCCCATTGGTGCCGGTCTACGCCGCAGTTCCGGGCGGCGGATAGGATGGCGGTCTCCGTGGGGTCCCCCAACCGCTCCTCACGATCCCCGTGGAAAGTCACTGTGGCATTGCAGCACAAAGACGCATAGGCCAGCAGCTGCCGTGCCTGTTCTGACAGATCAGTCCCCGGTGTCTCCCGGCCTTGTGCCCCGGTCCACACCGCCGTGAGGGTCATGCGGTTCTGGGTGAGGGTGCCGGTCTTGTCAGAGCAGATCACTCCGGCGCTGCCCAGGGTTTCCACCGCCGGAAGCCGCCGGATAATGGCGTTGCGCGCCGCCATCCGCTGGACCCCCAGGGACAGCACGATGGTCACAATGGCGGGCAGTCCTTCCGGGATGGCGGAGACCGCCAGGGACACTGCCGTCATGAACAGCTCCCCCACCGGCATTCCGCTGAGCAGCCCCAGCACAAAAATGACCGCACAGGCGATCAGCGCCACGGCCCCCAGCTTCCGGCCCAGGGCCGCCAGCGTTTCCTGCAGTGGCGTGGGGGCGTCCGGCTCTCCAGCCAGCAGACCCGCTATGCGGCCGATCTCTGTGTCCATGCCCGTGGCAGTGACCACTGCCGTGGCGGTTCCATTCAGAATCGCACAGCCGGAGAACACCATGTTCCGCCGGTCCCCCAGTGCTGTCTGCTCCGGCAGGCGGACATCCGCATCCTTCTCCGCCGGGAGGGACTCCCCGGTCAGGGCCGATTCCTCGGCCTTCAGGGCGGAGGCCTGCAGCAGCCGGGCATCAGCCGGGACCAGGTCCCCCGCTTCCAGCACAATCACATCCCCCGGCACCAGCGCTGTCGCCGGAGCCGGCCGCTGACTGCCCTCCCGGATCACCCGGGCCATGGGCGCCGTCATCCCCCGCAGGGCGGTCAGGGCCTGTTCCGCCCGGCTCTCCTGGGCCGCCCCCAGGGCTGCGTTCAGCACCACAATCAGCAGGATCAGCACCGGCTCCCACAGGGCCGCCCGGTCTCCCTCATACAGCGCCGTGGCCAGAGATACCCCGGCCGCCGCCAGTAGGATCAGGATCATGGCGTCTTTCAGCTGGTCCAGAAACCGGGCCGCCAGGGACCGGCGCTTCCCTTCTTTCAGCCGGTTTTCCCCATATTGTGCCAGCAGCGCCTGAGCTCTGGCAGTGGTCAGGCCGTTTGACAGATCGGTGTTCAGCGCCTGTTCCAGTTCTTCCAGGGACAGATGATGGGCCGTCATCCCACCGCCTCCTTTCGGTTAAACAAAAAGATATGAGGAACGGCAACCGCAGTTCCCCATATCTATTCTATGGAAAAATTTTCAGTTTATACGCTCAGAAATCCATGAGCAGGGGCACTTTGTGCTGGAGGGAGAATTTCACGCTCTGCCAGAACAGGGAGTAGGCATATCGCGCCAGGGAGACGGTGCTGTACTCCGTGTGCCCGGTGACCTCTTCCAGCCGGCCGTCCCGGATCTCCCCGTCCGCCGGATAGCCCTCGGTGTGCTCCCAGGCCAGCACGGCCTCCTCGTCCGCTTTCCAGCCCAGCTCATTGATCCGCAGCAGCTCCAGCAACAGCGCGGCAGAGCTTGCCATGGGAATCCGGTCGCCGGTGGGCGTCTCACCGGTGAGCATCAGCGGGTGCTCCAGAGGCAGCCACCACTGGGCGCCTTTGAACAGAGACCAGTTCAGCTGAGGGTCTTCCATGGCCCGGCGGACCAGTGGTTCCTGCGCAAAGTCCCAGTCCTTGGCCACGGTGGCAGGATACGGCTCCCCATACACCTTGGCGGCGGCGTAGAGCAGCAGGGCACCGTAGGCCGGCCAGTCGGGCTTCACGGTGAAATAGTCCGCCTCATTGTCCTCCGTCCAGGGAACACATTCCCCAACAGAGGGGGCCAGTGCTTCCAGCAGACTGTCCCGCCAGTGGGACACGATGGCGCAGACATCCTCAGGGGACAGATCGTCCTCCTCCGGCGGCGTGGTCTCGATTTTCTGATATGTCATCCCATTGGCCTC
>JALFTG010000004.1 GCA_022779345.1 Oscillospiraceae bacterium
TATCTGTTGTGGGTGACATTCGCGGCTTATCTGAACGCCGGGGTCTGGCTGCTGAACCGGTAAAGCAGGCTTTCATTTTCCCGGAACTTTGGTCTGGTAAAACGGTGCGTGCCGCGGTATAATGGGCCCAGACAGGAGGGAAGATTATGAAATTTCAATTTGCACACAACAATTTCAATGTAGTGGATCTGGACAAGTCCCTGGCGTTCTATGACCAGGCGCTGGGTCTGAAAGAGACCCGCCGGTTCGAAGCGCCGGATGGGAGCTTCATTCTCAGCTACCTCAGCGACGGGGTCACCCCCCACGAACTGGAGCTGACCTGGCTGCGGGATTTCGACAGGGACAGCTACAACCTGGGGGACAACGAGTTCCATCTGGCGCTGACCGTGGATGATATGGAGGCCGCCCATCTGAAACACCTGGAAATGGGCTGCATCTGCTTTGAAAATCCCGACATGGGCATCTATTTCATCATAGACCCCGACGGCTACTGGATCGAAATCGTCCCCGCCAAATAAAAAATCCCGGTTCAGTGAGAACCGGGATTTTTTTATTTCACAGCTTCGCAGAATTTGCGCCCGCAGCCCCTCATTGGAAAGGCCGCAGGCCTTTTCAATGACTGTTCAGAGGTAGCACCCGCAGTCGCAGTCGATGGACTGGCCGGTGATGGTGCGAGACTCATCGGAGGCCAGGAACAGCAGGATGTTGGCTACATCGATGTCCTTGCAGATACCGGCAGCCAGGTCGGAGTGACGGTTGATGATATCATAGAACTCGCCGGCGGCCCGGGAGCGTTCTTCCTTCAGACTGGTGCGGGTCATGGGAGTCCACACGGTACCGGGGCAGACGCAGTTGGCCCGGATGCCCTGGCCCACAAACCGCAGAGCAATATGCCGGGTCATGGAGATAATGGCGCCCTTGGACGCAGAGTACACCACGCCGCCGCAGCCGCGCTCGGCGGACACGGAGGCGATGGACACGATGTTGCCGCTGTGCTGCTCCTGCATATACTTGCAGGCTTCCCGGGTGATGGACATAGTACCCTTCACATTGATCTTGGTGACAAAATCATAGTCGGAATCCGTGAATTCCTCAATGGGCTTCAGGCCCTTTTCCAGCACGCCGGCGCAGTTGACCAGCACATCGATCCGGCCGTATGTATCCACTGTCAGCTTCATCAGTTTGGCGTTGTCCTCAGGGTTCGTGATGTCGCCCTTCACGAAGATCGCCTCACCGCCAAAGGACTTGATCAGTTCCAACAGCTTGTCCCGGTTGGAGTCTCCCACATCGGTCAGCACAACTTTTGCGCCTTCCCGGGCAAACACCTCACCCGTCTTCATCCCGATGCCGGAGTTACCGCCGGTCACGACACATACTTTGCCATCCAGTCTTCCCATAAAACTTCCTCCAGATTATTTTTATTTTTACGATTTCTCTCCAAAAAATCGATAGCGCTCAGGTGGCACTATCAGCAGGGGCTGACAGTGCCACAAATATCCAAATGGTGTTTGATTGAAAAAGGGAAATGCTGTCCCCGGCCTGGGGGGATGGGTGTGCTCTGTTTACTTGGAATTGAAAATTTTAAAAATGCTGTCAAAGGGATCCTCGCCCTCGCTCTGGGGAGCAGGCTCGGCCTCTTTCTGGGTGGCGGCAGCGGCGGTGAACAGGCCGGAGGCCTTCTCCACGGGCTTGCTCTCAGCGGCGGGCGCCTTGGTCAGCTTTTCATCGGGGTCCTCAAAACCGGTGGCGATGACAGTCACGCGGATCTGATCCTCCAGGGAATTGTCAAAGGTGGCGCCGAAGATGATGTTGGCGTCGGGATGGGCAGCCTCCTGCACCAGGTTGGCGGCGGTCTCCACATCCTCCAGGTCCATATCCTCGGAGCCGGTGATGTTGATCAGCACGCCTCTTGCGCCGTTGATGGAGGTCTCCATCAGGGGGCTGGACACGGCCATCTTGGCAGCTTCTTCCGCCTTGCCCTTGCCGATGGCATAGCCCACGCCCATGTGGGCAAAGCCGGCGCCCTTCATGATGCAGGTCACATCGGCGAAGTCCAGGTTGATGAGGCCGGTATTTTTAATCAGATCGGAAATGCTGGACACTGCCTGGCGCAGCACATCGTCCGCAATCTCAAAGGCGTTGGCCAGGGTCACTTTCTGATCGGTGGCGTATTTCAGGCGGTCATTGGGGATGATCAGCAGGGAGTCCACCTTGCCCAGCAGTTCATTGATGCCCTCCAGGGCCTGCTCCATCCGGCGCTTACCCTCAAACTTGAAGGGCTTGGTCACCACGCCGACGGTGAGCTTGCCGGCCTCGTGGGCCACTTCGGCCACCACAGGGGCCGCGCCGGTGCCGGTGCCGCCGCCCATACCGGCGGTGATGAACACCATGTCCGCATCCTCCAGCGCCCGGGCGATCTCGGTGCGGCTCTCCTCCGCGCTCTTCTTGCCCACTTCGGGATTGGAACCGGCGCCCTGACCGTGGGTCAGCTTCTCACCGATCTGGATGGTCTGATCCGCACTGGAAACCGCCAGCGCCTGCTTGTCCGTATTCACGGCAATAAATTCCACGCCCTGGGAACCGGACTTCACCATCCGGTTGACCACATTGTTGCCGGCGCCGCCGACGCCAACGACCTTCAGGACAACGACATTTTCTGTATTATTATCTGCTGCAATAGACATAGAGATGCCTCCCCGTGTGATTTTTCGTGTGATTTTTATATTCTAAATGGCATATATATCAATAGATATAATATTGCCGGAATCTGCTGATATTAACATTAAGTTATTCTATTCTATTTTTCAGATTTGGTCAATATTTTTTTGTTAATATTTGAAACTTCCGGAAAAAAGCCGCCGGAAACCTCACCGGGAGGTCTCCGGACATCAGATTATTGACAGCGGGCCGGGTGGGGCTCACGCGGGCATGAAATGGGCTTTGTTTTCCCCGGCGAGGGACAGGTCGATGGTGCCGGTATCCCCGGCGGTCAGCTGTGCCACGGCGCTGAGCAGAATGCCGAATTTCTTCTCCGTATCCTCCTGGGAGCCCAGCTTCACCGTGAAGCGGCCCTCATAGGTGAAGGTTGGATTGGCAACGGAGGTGATGTCCAGATTCGTCACCTTCTCCCGCAGGTCCCGGACCTCGATCTCCGTAAGAATTTCCTTCAGATAGGACACCTTGGGGGCGTCCTCCGTGCCGGGGGCGATGATCTCGCCCACTTTCGGCTCAATGGGTTCCAGTCCCGTCACCCGGATGACGCCCTCCGCCTCCGCTTCCGTGATGCTGCCCATGAGTTTGCCCGTCCGGTCAATCATCCACAGTTCCGTCCCGGCGCTCACACAGGCGATGGGGTTGCTCTCGGTGACGGTGATGACCACTTTATCCGGCAGAATCCGGGAGATATCCTCCACCACCTGGACATAGGGCAGACGGTTGATGATGCGGCTGCCCACGGCGATCTTGTTGATGAAAAACAGGTTATCCCCCGTGTCGATGCCGGAGGCCTCGATGATCTCCTCGTCCGTATAGATGGCGTTGCCCTCCACCCGGATTTCGTTCACCTTGAAAAACACGCTCATCGCCAGGATCAGCGACAGGCAGATCAGCACGAAGGCCACGGGGGCAAACAGCGGACTGCGCTTGCGGACCTTGCTCCGCCCGGTATAATCTCCCGCCTGACGGCGGTCCGGCTTCTTCTCTTTTGCCATGGAAGTCTTCCTTTCGGATTCAGTCTGAATATGTAATGTCCGCGCCAAGGGCGCGCAGGATGCGGTCCAGATGTTCATAGCCCCGGGTAATCAGGTCCCGGTCCACGATCTCGGTCTCCCCTTCCGCGGTGAGACCCGCCACGATCAGCGCCGCGCCGCCCCGCAGGTCCATGGCCGTGACGGCGGCGCCGGTGAGGACTGGCACGCCGGTGACTAGCGCGGTGCGGTCATCCACCCGGATGTCGGCCCCCAGCTTCATCAGCTCCCTCGTGTGCCGCAGGCGGCCGGAGAAGATGGTCTCCCGGAACTCCGTGACTCCTTCCGCCTTCAGGCAGGCGGCCAGCAGCACCGGCTGGGCATCCGTGGGAAAGCCCGGATATGGCCGGGTCTCGATGACCCCCGGGGAGCGCAGGCAGCCGTCTGAGGTCAGGCGCACAGTGTTCCGCCCGGTCTGGATGCCGCAGCCCATGGAAAACAGGGCGTCCGTCACCGTGTCCAGATGTTCCGGCACCACCTGCCGGACGGTCACATCCCCGCCGCAGGCCGCGGCGGCGCACAGGATCGTAGCCCCGGCAATGCGGTCGGGCATGACGGAATAGGTCACTTCCTCCCGGGGCGTCATCCCCCGGATGCGGACGGTGTCCGTCCCGGCTCCGGTGATTTCCGCGCCCATGGCACGGAGGAAATTCTGGAGATCCCCGATCTCCGGTTCCCGGGCGGCGCCGGTGATGACGGTCTCCCCTGCTGCGGCGCAGGCTGCCAGCAGGGCATTTTCCGTGGCCCCCACGCTGGGGGTGGGAAAATGGATGTGCCCGCCGCGGAGCCGGGGCGCCCGGCAGGCGATGGTCTCATCGGTGACGGTGATCTCCCCGCCCAGGGTCTCCAGCGCCCGCAGATGCAGGTCCACCGGCCGGGGACCCAGCATACAGCCGCCGGGCATGGACACGCAGCCTGCGCCGAACCGGGCCGTCATGGCCCCCAGGAACAGGACGGACGAGCGCATCCGGGTCATCAGCTCCGGCGGCACCGGATTCAGCCGGGCCGGACGGGAATCCACCGTCACCCGGTTTCCGTCCCGCTCCACCCGGCAGTCCAGACATTCCAGAATCCGCAGGGTGTTCTCCACATCCCGCAGCCGGGGCACATTCTCCAGCGTGGTCACACATCCGGTCACCAGGGCGGCAGACAGGATGGGCAGGACGGCGTTTTTCGCCCCCTGGATGGTCACTTCACCGTACAGCCGGTCTCCCCCGTGTAGTTTCCAGATCCCCATAATCATTCCCCCGCACACCAGAATCATGCCATATTATGCGGGAAAACCCTCCGGTGTCTCTGAAAAATGGGGGGCGGGGACAGTTCAGGCCTTGCCGGCCAGATCCAGCACCACATCCGTGATGCGCTCGGTGGCATCGGACACGGCGCAGGCGCGCATGCACCGCTCCATCTCCTCCAGCCGGGCACGGTCGTGGATCAGGTCCAGAACCGTTTTCTTCAGGGTGTCGGCGGACAGGCCCGGCTCCGTGAGCACCACGGCGCCGCCGGCCTTTTCCAGCACCCGGGCGTTTTTCTCCTGATGGTTGTTGGTCACATTGGGACTGGGCACCAGCACGGCGGGCTTGCCCATCATGGCCAGTTCCGACAGCGTGGAGGCACCGGCCCGGCACAGCACCAGGTCCGCCGCCGCCATCACCCGGGACATATCATAGATGTACGGGCGCACATCAAAACCCTGCTGGATGAAGCCGCCGGGACATTCCGCCTTCAGCCGGGTGAGCATCTCTTCATACCGCTCCGTTCCCGCGGAATGGATCAGGCAGAAGTCCGCGTCATTGTGGGTATCGGTGATGAAATCCGCCATGAGTTCGTTCATGCGCTGGGCACCCAGAGACCCCCACACGGACACCACCAGCGGCTTGTCCGGATCAATGCCCAGCTCCGCTTTGGCGGCGGATTTGGAGTAGGTGCGGAAATCGCCCCGGACCGGTGTGCCGGTGACGGCGACTTTGTCCGGGTTTTTATACCCGTCCCGGCTCTCCTCGAAGCCCACCATCATCCGGTCCACATGGCCCGCCAGCATTTTCGTGGTCAGACCGGGCACGGCGTTGGACTCGTGGAGCACCGTGGGGATACCCAGTTTCTGGGCCGCCCGGAGCACGGGATAGCATACATAGCCGCCAGTGCCCACCACCACATCCGGCTGGAATTCCCGGATGATCTTTTTGGATTCCGACAGGGACACCACCACATTTCTGGCCGTGGCCAGATTGTGGCGGATGCCCTCCAGGTTCAGTTTCCGCTGGAGGTTCGTGATCTCCACGGTGCGGATTTCATATCCCGCCCGGGGCACCAGGTCCTCCTCCATCCGGCCCCGGGCACCTACAAACAGGATGCCGCATTCAGGCATCAGCTCCCGCAGCCGGCCGGCCACCGCAATGGCCGGATTGATATGTCCCGCGGTCCCGCCGCAGGCAAACAGAAAGTTCATACGCAATGCCTACACTTTCGATGGTTTTTTCTTCTTTCGTTCCGCCGGTGTTGTCGGGATATCCCGGGAAATACTCAACAGGATGCCCATTTCTGCCAGCTCGATCCACAAAGCCGTGCCGCCGTAGCTGAAAAACGGCAGCGAGATGCCGGTACAGGGGATGGTATTGGTCACCACCGCCACATTCAGGATCACCTGCATGGCCAGCAGGGTGGAAATGCCCGTGGCCACCAGGAAGCTGTACCGGTCCCGGCAGTGCATGGCAATCCAGTACCCCCGGGTGATGAGCAGGGCAAACAGGATCAGGATGATCACCGCGCCCACAAACCCCAGTTCCTCGCATACCACAGCAAAGATGAAGTCGTTGTGTTCCTCCGGCAGATACAGGTTCTTCTGCCGGCTCTGGCCCAGGCCCAGGCCGAACATCCCGCCGGAACCGATGGCGTACAGGGACTGGACGATCTGATAGCCATCTCCCTGGAGATTGGAAAAGGGGTCCTGCCAGGTCTGGATACGGGTGGACATATAGGGGAACACCTTCGTGATGATCAGAAAGGCGCCGCCCAACACGCCGATGCCGGCCACGAACCAGAACAGCCGCGTCCCGCCCACGAACATCATCACTGCGCCGATGCCGAAGATGATGATGGTGGCGGACATATGGGGTTCCAGCACCAGCAGCACGCCCAGCACACCCAGAATGACCGCAAAGGGCACGATACCGTATTTGAAGGTTCCCATATTGTTTCTGAACCGGCAGATCATGTCCGCGAATACCAGAATCACCGCCAGCTTGGCAAATTCCGAGGGCTGGATCGTCTGGCCGCCGGGGAGCTGGATCCACCGGCGCACGCCGCTGCCCGTGCCCACGCCGATGATCAGCACCAGCATCAGCAGCACGATGGTGCCCAGCAGCAACGGATAGCAGAACCGGCGGTACAGGCTGATGGGGAACTTGGAGGCGAAGAACATGATGATCACGCCGCTGACAGCAAAAATCAGCTGCCGGGTGAAGTAATAGGTGGCGTTGCCGTTCTCTGTGTAGTATGCCCGCACATAGCTGGCGGACAGCACCATGATGACGCCGATGGTCAGCAGCAGAATCGTCAGGGCCGCAAAGGGCACATCCAGTGCGCCGCGGCCGATAGAAGCGTCTGTGGAATAGTCACGAAGCCGGCTTTCCGGGTATTCCATGCGCGTCCTCCTTTCCGGAAAGGGTCAGAATGTGAAGCGGTGCATGACGCCGAGGAAGGAAATCACGGCAAACACCGCGGAGGTGCCTCCGAACAGGCAGAACAGCTGTTTTTCCGTCCACTTGTGGCCGGTCCAGCCGCCCATTTCCAGGTGATGATGGAACGGGGCCATTTTGAACACCCGCTTGCCGCCGGAGAGCTTGAAGTAGCCCACCTGGATGATGTCCGACAGGGTCTCAATGATGTAAACGATGCCCAGAGTGATCAGGATCAGGGGCATATCGTAGGCAAAGGCCAGTGCCGCCACCGCGCCGCCCAGGAACAGGGAGCCGGTGTCACCCATGAATACCTTGGCCGGATTGAAGTTATAGATCAGAAATCCCAGCAGGCCGCCGGCCAGGCCGGAGGCAAACACGCCCATGGGGGTGTAGCTGTCCCCCCAGCAGAAGGTGACCACCACGAAAAACAGCATCACGGGAATGGTGGTGCCGGTGGCCAGACCGTCCACACCGTCCGTCAGATTCACGCTGTTGACAGTACCCACAATGATGAAGGCCGCCAGGATGAAATACACCGGCTCCGGGATGGAGACCGTCGTGTTCACAAAGGGGATATACAGTTCGGTGCTGATGTACCCAAGAGAACGCATGAGCAGGATAAACACTACGGAGGCCGCCAGCTGGAGCAGGAACTTCTTCCCTGCCGTCAGGCCCAGATTCTGCTTGTGGCGCAGCTTCTCATAGTCATCCAGAAAGCCGATGGCGCCGAATACCAGGGCCAGCAGCAGGCACAGAATGTGGCCGTATTCCCCTTTTGCCAGGGCAGACCACCCCGCCGTCAGGCACGCCGCCGTCACACCCGCAATGAACATCAGTCCGCCCATGGTGGGGGTGCCGCTTTTGGACATATGCCAGCTGGGGCCGATCTCCTTGATCATCTGGCCCGCCTTGATCTTCCGCAGGAAGGGCACCAGAAAGGCCCCTACCACAGAGGATACGATGAATCCCACCAGAAATGCCATCATCAGTTTTGTTGTCATGTTCTCTCACGCCTTCTCTTCAGGACATCTGCCACGATCTCTCGTTCGTCCATGTGAATTTTTGTCTTGCCCAGGATCTGATAGTCTTCATGGCCCTTGCCGGCCAGAATGATCACATCTCCCGGTTCGTGGTGCTCAATGGCCCACTCGATGGCCGCCGGCCGGTTCACGATCACCTGCCGGGGCGTTCCGGAGTCTTTCATGCCCTCCAGAATGTCAGCCACAATGGCCTCCGGTTCCTCGGTGCGGGGATTGTCGCTGGTGACGACCACGAAGTCCGCCAGCTCCGCCGCGATGCGCCCCATGATGGGCCGCTTTGTCCGGTCCCGGTCTCCTCCGCAGCCGAACAGGGCCACCAGACGGCCCTCCGTCACTTCCCGCATGGAGCGGAGAACATTTTCCAGAGCATCGGGGGTGTGGGCATAGTCAATGAGGATGGTGTAGTCCCCATCGGTAGGCACCACCTCCACCCGGCCTTTCACGCCGGTGGCCGTGGCCATGGCCTCCGCCGCGTCCTGCAGGGAGATGCCCAGCTGGAGCATACAGGCCAGCACACCCAGGGCGTTGTACACGGAGAATGTGCCGGGGATGGCCAGGCTCACCGGCTGGATGGTAGCACCGTGGACGGCACAGAATTTCACGCCGGATGCGCTGTATTTGATGTCATGGGCCGCCAGATCCCCGCGGTTGCTTTTCACGGAATAGGTCAGCACCGGGCACTTTGCCCGCTCCAGCATGAAGTCGGACCATGCATCGTCCAGATTCACCACGCCTTTGTCACACATGGAAAACAGCTTTGCCTTGGCGGCGGCGTAGTTTTCCATGGTCTTGTGGTAGTCCAGATGGTCCTGGGTCAGGTTCGTGAAAATGCCCACGGCGAAGTGGATTCCCTCCACCCGGCCCAGGTCCAGGGCATGGGAGGACACCTCCATGACCACATGGGTGCACCCCGCCTCCAGCATCCGGGTGAACAGTTCCTGCAGGTCCCGGGACTCCGGGGTGGTGCGCTCGCTGTGGAGCATTTCGTCCCCGATCATGTTGCCGTTGGTGCCGATCAGGCCCACTTTGGCGTGGAGGATCTCCTCCAGCAGGTGCTTGATCAGATAGGTGGTGGTGGTCTTGCCGTTGGTGCCGGTCACGCCGATCACGCACAGTTTCGATGACGGATCCCCGAAAAAGTTCCGGGCCGTCACCGCCAGGGCATGGCGGCTGTCCGCCACCAGCACATAGGGCACCGGCACCGCCGGCGGCTCCTCACAGATCACCACAGCGGCTCCGGCGGAAACGGCCTGGGGGATGAACCGGTGGCCGTCGGTCTCAAAGCCCCGCACCGCCACAAACACGGCGCCGGGCGTCACAGTCCGGGAGTCGTTCACCACATCGGTGACCTCCAGTTCCGGCTCCGCCGTGGAGGCCAGAATATCAAGACCGTTCAGAATCTGAGAAAGTTTCATCGTTACGCTCCATTTATTTGTAAACTGAAAAATATTGTAGAATCTGGAATCCGTCAGTATCTTCCCTGCATACTGGTGTCGCCGCTGACCAGGGTCACATTCACGATGGTGCCATGGTCCACCATCTCCCCTTCCGCGATGCTCTGGGTGGAGACCATCTGCAGGTCCGGGTTGGTGACGGAGCTGTCCGTGCGGACAAACAGGCCGTACCAGGACAGGATCAATGCGGCATCGGTGTAGGAGTAGCCAATCAGATTGGGTACCGCCTCCTGCTCCGCCGACGGCTCGGCCCCGGCATACAGAATCACCTGGGAACCATCAGCAATGATCGAATAGGCCACAGGAAGCTGGTCGGTGACGGTGTCGCCGTCGCCGATGACCCGGCAGGTCAGGCCCGCATTGGTCACAGCGATCTGGGCCTCCGTCAGGCTCATGCCCTTCACATCTGGCATGGTCTTATCCATGTTCTCCTTTTCCGTTTCGGAATAATCCGGCTCCACACCCAGATAGGGCAGGATATCCGCCATCATGTTGCCCACCACCGGGGCAGCCATCTGGCCGCCGCTGATGTAGATGCCCGTGTCGTTGCTGGGGGTGTCCAGCAGAACGAGAATGGCAATCTTCGGGTCATCCGTCGGGGCAAAGCCCAGGAAGGAGACAATGTATTCCTTGGCACCGCCGGCAGCGTCCTGGGACACTTTTTCCGATGTGCCCGTCTTGCCGCCGATGGAATAGCCCGCCACATAGGCGTTTTTGCCGGTGCCGTCCACCGGGTCGCCCACGACCCGTTCCAGAATGTTCCGGACGGTGGCGCTGGTGTCCTCGCTGATCACCTGACGCACCACGGTGGGCTGGTTGGTGCTGAGCACTTCCCCGTCATCCCCCTGCACTTCCTTCACCAGATAGGGCTTCATGAGATAGCCGCCATTGATGCAGGCGCTCACCGCCGTGATCATCTGGATGGGTGTGACCGTGAAGGTCTGGCCGAAGGAGGCCGCCGCCAGCTGGGACAGATTGTTGGACTGATAGAACAGGTCCTGGCTCCACCAGATGCTGCCGCTCTCTCCGGCGATGTCAATGCCGGTTCTGGCGCTGGGGATGGCGGAGGTATCTTCCGGCAGATTCAGGAAGCCGAAGGCCTCGGCATATTTGTAGAAGCTCCGGGCCCCCACCCGGACGCCCAGATTGATGAAAGCCACATTGCAGGAGTGCTGCACCGCCTGGGTCAGCGTCTGTGCCCCATGGCCCTGGCGCTTCCAGCAGTTCCGGGGTTCATCGTCGCCGGTGACCTGGATGCTGCCGCCGCAGTAGAAACTGTCATTGATGTCCGTCACGCCCTCTTCCAGCGCCATGGACAGGGTGATGATCTTGAACACGGAGCCGGGCTCATAGGTGTCGGAAATGGCCTTGTTGCGCCATTGCTTCTGCTGGGCGGCGCTGAGCAGCGCAGATTTTTCCTCATCGGTTTCCGCCGCATCGATCTCTTCCTGGACCTCTTCGCTGACCGCCTGATAGTTGTTCAGGTCAAAATTATCCAGGGACACCAAGCCCAGGATCTCCCCGGTTTTGGGATCCATGGCGATGGCCGCGGCGCCTTTCCGGATATCGTAATCCTCCACCGCCTGCTGAAGATGCTTTTCCAGATAATACTGAATGGTGGCGTCGATGGTCAGAACCACATCACTGCCGTCCTGGGCATCGTAATAATCCTCATAGTTCGTATATAGCAGCTGGGTTCCAGCAGCATTGGTGGCCCGGATGACCCGGCCGTCCGTACCGGTGAGTACATCGTCGTAATAGGACTCGATGCCGCTCAGGCCGTAATTGTCCGTGCCCACGAAGCCGATCACATGGCTGGCCAGACTGCCGTAGGGATAATAGCGCTTGGTGTCGGATTCGATCTTCACGCCGATCAGGTTGTTTTCCGACTTGAACTGGCGGACCTGTTCCGTGAGGTCATCCTCCACCTTCCGGGCCACGGTTTTATACCAGGAACCGGTGTCCTGGGTCATCTCAAGAATCTTACCGTAGTCCACGCCCAGGATTTCCGAAAGTCCCTGGGCAATAAGCACCGGATCCTCGTTGTTTTTTTTGATTTCCGCAGGAGAGATAAAAATATTGCTTACATCCGCACTGGCAGCCAGAATTTTGCCGTTTCGGTCATAGATGGTGCCCCGGTTCGCACTGACATTCGTCTCCCGCACCTGCTGGTCAATGGCCAGGGATTCATACTTGTCATGGTCCAGAATCTGCAGCCGGAACAGCTGAATTGCCAGCACTATAAATGCGACGATGCCGCACACGATCATCAAGAAGAGTGTGCGGCGAAGCATCATTTGATTGGGACCACGGACCTGTTTTTTTCGTCCAGATTTTTTTGCCATACTTGACTCTCCAAATTGCGTACTCAGTTTCCGTTGGCGGGCATTTCGTCCCTCCGTTTATCTATACGGGCGGTCAACTCAGATATTCCCCGATCACGGAAAACACTTTCTGCAGGAAGCCTTCCTTCTCACCGGTGTCCACGACCTCGGCCTTGTCTGCCGTGCCGGAATTGATATAGAACATCTGATCGCTGCCGGGCTGCTGCATTCCCAGCTCCCGGATAGCATAGTCCTCGATTTCCGCCAGGTTGAAGGCATATTCATACTGGATCAGCAATTTCTGATGGGTGGTATCCAGTGTCTCCAGCTGGGTCTGCTTCTGGACCACCTGGAGGGACACCTGGCTCAGCTGTGCCCGGGCAAACAGGGAGAACACCACCAGAATGGCCGCCAGGGCAAAACCCACAATGGCCACGGGCGAAACAGCCTGCTCCGAAACCGCACGGGCGCGGGTGTCCGTGACCACCTCATCCCGGACTTTGCGGGCAGGGGGAATCGCCACCTGCCGGCCGGTGCCGAAATCGGGAAGCCCGACGGTGTTACTGTAATCATAGGCAACGCTGCCGCTGATATAGGGGTCTTTAAAATTGCTGTATTCAGCCATGCTATCAGCCTGATACCCTTTCCGCAATGCGCAATTTGGCGCTTCTTGCTCTCGGATTTTGGGAAAGCTCCGCTTCCCCGGATACAATGGGCTTTCTGGTCACGGACCGAAGGGTCTGCACAAAGCCGCAGGTGCACACCGGAGCTTCCCGGGGGCAGATGCAGCCGTTTTCCCGGGCGGCAATGCCGTTTTTGACAATACGGTCCTCCAGAGAATGGAAGCTGATGACACACAGGCGTCCGCCCGGGCTCAGCTTGTCCGGTGCCGTGCGGATCATGTCCTCCACGGCGCCCAGTTCGTCGTTCACGGCGATGCGGATGGCCTGGAAGGTCCGCTTGGCCGGGTGCTGCTTCTCCCGCAGCGCCGCGGCGGGCATGGCCCGGCGGATCACCTCCACCAGCTCACCGGTGGTTTCAATGGGTTTCTCGGTGCGGGTGCGGACGATCTGCCCGGCGATGCGGCCGGCAAAACGCTCTTCCCCGTAATCCCGTAAAATGCGTTTCAGTTCCTCTTCCGGCCAGATGTTCACCACATCCCAGGCCGTGAGGGGGGCAGACTTGTCCATCCGCATATCCAGCGGGGCATCGTTCATATAGGAAAAGCCCCGGGAGGCGTCGTCCAGCTGGGGGGAGGACACGCCCAGATCAAACAGCATCCCGTCCGCGCCGGGGATGCCCAGGTTATCCAGAATCCGGGCCACATTCCGGAAATTGTCCTTGACCAGAGTCACCCGGTCCCCGTAGGGGGCGAGGCGTACACCGGCCTCGTCTATGGCCTGCTGGTCCTGGTCGATGGCGATGAGCCGCCCGGTGGTCAGGCGCTTTACGATCTCTTCAGAATGGCCGCCGCGGCCCAGGGTTCCGTCCACATAGATCCCGTCGGGACGGATGTTCAGACCTTCGATGCACTCGTGCAGCAGCACGGGCTGATGTGTGAATTCCATCAGAAATCAAGCTCCTCCATCACAGACAGGATGTTCTCCGGCGTGGTTTCTTCCGCATGGACGGCGTTCCAGGCATCGCTGTCCCAGAATTCGGCGTGGTTGTTGTTGCCCACCACGGTAACAGACTTGGTCAATCCGGCAAAGTCCCGGAGATTCTGGGGAATCAGGACACGGCCCTGGGCATCCAGCTCACAGCGGGTGGCATGGGCAAACAGGGGGCGCATTTTCCGCTGCTTCACGAAAGGCATGGCGTTCACTTTGTCGCACAGTTCCTGCCAGTGCTCAGCGCTGTAGGCGCTCAGGCACTTGTCCGGAGAAATGGTCAGATAGAACACATCGCCCAGTTCTTCCCGCATACGGGCAGGGATAAACAGCCGTCCTTTGGCATCCAGCGAATGCGGATATTCACCTGTCACAGCCGTCCACCCCCTGTCTCCGGACTTTGTTCTCTGTCGGGAAAGGCAAATCCGTGGGATTGTGGTCACCACCCGTGGGAAATCAGTGTTTTCTTACACCACTTTCCCCCACCTTTCTGCCACAATTATATAAGCGGCACGGAAAAATTGCAAGAGCTTTTTCCCCGGCAGTTTTTTCCAGGCCCAGGGCCAGGGAAAAACGCTGTACAAAATAAAGTGCCCGCCGGTTTCCCGGCGGGCACTTTTCTACAAGATATGGTATTTCTTCCGGACGCAAAAAATTTCCACAGTCCGGACGGCCTGTGGAAATTTTTTATTCGTCGTCAAAATCCGTAGCGGACATGACCTCAATATTTTGCGGTGCCCGTGCAGGTGCAGCGGCAGGTGCGGTCTGGGCGGCGCTGCTCACTGTTCCGGCGGCGGAGCGGAAGCTGCTCCGGGACCGGCGGACCTCCTCCAGTGCGGCCATGATGGCCTCCTCCGTGCGGCGCATGGTGTCGTCCACATAGTCATTGGCCACCTTCCGCAGCTCGGTGCATTTCTGCTCGGTGTTGCTGGTGACCTCGGCGGCGCGGAGCTTGGCAATCTTCACAATCTCCTCTTCCTCCACCAGCATCCGGGCCTTGTCCTCAGCGCTCTTGCGAATCTGCTCGGCCTCCCGCTTGGCATTGGCGATGAACTCCTCCTTGGCGCCCAGCAGACGCTTGGCCTCCGCCAGTTCCATGGGCAGGCTGTCCCGTAGTTCCTCCAGCATTCCAAGAATGGTGTCCCGCTCCAGGATAACCTTATCCGCGGCCAGGGGCATCCGTCTTGCCTCCGACACGGTGGAGTAAATCATCTCAATCATTTCCATTGCTTCATTTTCCATCAGAATTATTCCCCTTTCCCGCGATTTTCCGGACATCTTCCAGGATCTCAATGGGGACAAACTCTTCCAGATTACCCCCATGACGGGCCACTTCCTTCACAGCGGAAGAGCTGAGGAAGGTGTATTTCTCACTAGCCGTCAGGAACATGGTTTCCAGTTCCGGATTGATTTTCTTATTGATCAGTGCCATGGTGAATTCATTTTCAAAATCCGTCACAGCCCGCAGGCCCTTGACGATCACCGGGTGGTCATACCGCTTGCAGTATTCCGCCAGCAGGCCGTTGTAGTAATCCACCTCCACATTGGGGAACCGGGAGGTGCACCGCCGGGCCATATCCACCCGCTGTTCCGGCGAAAACATGGCTTTGTCCTTTTCCCCGTTGATCATGATGCACACGATGACTTTATCGAAGATCTTGGCAGTCCGCCGGATAATATTCAGATGCCCCAGGGTGAGCGGATCAAAACTGCCGGGATAGATTGCAATTTTCATACTGTTTCGTTCCTTTTTCCGCAGACTGTGATCTTGATTTTTCCGTAAGTCCGCTCTTTTTCCACAAAATAGGGGGCGGACAGTGCCGGAAGGGTCTTTTCCAGTCGGCTTTCGCAGATTATTATACCACCATCGTTGAGAATGTCAAACTTTACGATTTTCTCCAGACTTTTTTCCAGCAGATCCGTGTCATAGGGCGGGTCCAGGAAAATGATGTCATACTTTCCGTCCCGGCCGATGAAGCCCACGGAGTCGGTCTGCACCACATCGGCGGTCATTCTGCACCGGCTGAGGTTCTCCCGCACCAGGGCGATGGCCTCCCGGCTCTCATCCACGAAGGTCACGGACGCGGCGCCCCGGCTGAGGCACTCGATGCCCAGCTGGCCCGTTCCGGCGAACAGGTCCAGACAGCGGCGGCCCTCAATGTCGAACTGGAGCATACTGAACACCGCTTCCTTCACCCCGTCGGTGGTGGGGCGGATGTCCATGCCCACAGGCTCTTTCAGTTTCCGGCCCCTGGCCGTTCCGGTGATCACTCGCATGGCTGCTGTTCCTCCTCGGTATGGTAATGGTCATAGACTGCCCGGGCGATGTTTTTCGGCACAACCCGGCACAGTTCGTCATAGTCCGCTGTTTTGATTGTATCCAAATTCTTGAAGGTGTCAAGCAATTTGTTCCGGCTTTTCTCTCCCACGCCGGGAATATCGTCCAGCTCGGACTTGAGGCTCTCGCTGCGGAGGGACCGCTGATAGGTGATGGCGAACCGGTGGGTCTCCTCCTGGATCGTGCCGATCAGGGCGAACACCGCCGGGTTGCCGGAGATACCCCGCTCCTGTCCGTCGGCGGACACCAGCTCCCGGGTGCGGTGCCGGTCATCCTTCACCATGCCGAACACGGGCACGGACATCCCCAGCCGGTCCAGGGCCGTCCGGGCGGCGCGCACATGGTTCTCGCCCCCGTCGATGAGCAGCAGGTCCGGAAGCTCGGCAAACTTCCCGTCCCCCTCTTTGGCGTGGAGGAACCGGCGGTACACCGCCTCCTCCATGCTGGCGTAATCGTCCTGGGTGGCGGTATCCCGGATGCGGAATTTCCGGTAGTCCTTCTTGCAGGGCTTTCCCTCTTTGAACACCGTCATCGCCGCTACGATACCCGTATCCCCCAGATTTGATACATCGAAGGCTTCGATCCGCCGGGGCGGCGTATCCAGGGCCAGGGCTTTCTGGAGCCACTCCAGGGTCTTGGACAGGCGCTGCTGGGCGCTGGTGGCCCGGAGGATTTCCTCCTGGGCGTTCAGCCGGGCCTTCTCCACCTGGCGCAGCCGCTCTCCCCGCTGGGGAATCTCCGCCCGCACCTTCTGTCCGGCGCTCTCCGTCAGCGCCCGGGACAAATCCTCCGTCTCCCCGGCCGCAGCCGGGAGCAGAACGGTTTTGGGCCAGGTGCCCCGGCGGAGGTAATACTGCATCACCAGGCCGGGCAGGACCTCCTCATCCGTGCCGATGGGTTCGTCCATCAGCTCATAGTCCTTCCCCGCCAGGTCTCCGTCCACGAAGTGCAGCACCGTGAAGCAGGACCGGGCGCCCCGGGCAAAGCCCACAGCGTCCGTGTCCGCAAAGGCGGTGGCGATCACCCGCTGGCGGTTGGACAGGCTCTCGATGGCCCGGAGCCTGTCCCGGTATTCCGCCGCCAGCTCGAATTTCAGCTCCTCCGCCGCCTGCTCCATCTGGTTTTTCAGCTGGTCTGTGAGCTGCCGGGTTTTTCCCGACAAAATCAGCTTCGCCTGGTCCATCCGGGCCAGATAGTCCGCCCGGTCCGGGGTGCCCCGGCACCAGCCGGCGCAGTTGTTCAGATGATACTGCAGACAGGGACGATTCTTCCCCGCGTCCTGAGGGAATTTCAGGGAGCAGGTGGGCAGGCCCAGGGCCTTGCTGATGGTCTCGATGATCTCAAAGCTCACAGACCGGCCGCCGAAGGGCCCGAAATACTCCGCCCCATCCTCCGCGGTCTTGCTGACCACAGAGAATCGTGGATAGGGTTCGTCGCTGAGCCGGAGGAAGGGATAGCCCTTGTCGTCCTTCAGCAGGATGTTATAATGGGGCTTATGCCGCTTGATCAGGGAGTTTTCCAGCATCAGTGCCTCGAACTCCGACTCCACCACGATCACATCAAAGGTGTCCACATTGGCCACCATGGCCGCCACCTTGGGCAGATGGTCCCCGTGGAAATAGCTGGACACCCGGTTTTTCAGTTTTTTTGCCTTGCCCACATAGATGACTTCCCCGGCCTTGTCCATCATGATGTACACGCCGGGCTTCAGGGGCAGGCGGCTGGCCTTTTCCCGCAGCTGGGCCAGTTTGGGATTTTCACTCATGTGCAGTCTCCGGATAAGAAACAGGGGCGTGTCAGAAACACGCCCCTGATGTTGTTTGTCAGTTCGGTCCGATTATTCGGAGAATTCGTTTTCCACCAGCTCTGCCAGGGTTGCAATCGCGACAGACTCATCCACACCGTCGGCAATGATGGTCATGGGAGTCCCCTTCACGATGCCCAGAGACAGGACACCCAGAAGGCTCTTGGCATTCACTCTTCTCTCATCCTTTTCGATCCAGATGCTGCTTTTGAACTCGTTTGCCTTCTGAATGAAGAAGGTTGCGGGACGCGCGTGAAGACCTACCTGATTATTAATGACAACTTCTTTCGAGACCATACTCGCCCACTCCTTAAACACAATCAAAAATCGCTTTCGCGTTTATCTGCCTGTGGCCAAATCACTGTAAATAAAATACCAAATTTATTTAAAATCGTCAACTGATAACCGCTGATTTTGGCAGGTTGAACATATATCGAACCTGCCGTTCCCCGGTTTTATTTCAGTTCTACCACAGTCACACCGGTTTCTCCTTCGCCATAGCGGCCCAGCCGGAAAGACTTGACCCGCTTGTGCCGCCGGAGGGTGTCCTGCACCGTCTGGCGCAGGGCGCCGGTACCCTTTCCGTGGATGATCCGCACGCTCTCCATATGGGCCATGGACGCATCGTCAATATACCGCTCCACCACGGGGATGGCGTCGATGGTCTCCATGCCCCGGATGTCGATTTCCGACGGAACCGCTGCCGTACGCAGCTGGGCAGAGCCGTGGCTGCGGGGTTTGGGGGGTTCCTTTTTCGGCTGCTGGGGCAGGAGATACACCTCGTTCTCCCGGGCGGTGACCCGCATGATACCGGCTTTCAGATACAGCGTCCGGTCCGCGGAGATCTCCGTCACCTCCGCGTTCATGCCCATAGACAGGATCTCCACCATATCCCCCACCTGAATGGGCCGGGCGGACTTCTTCTCGGCCTGTTCCTTCTGTTTCTGCCGGGTCTGCTTTTCCTGGGCCTGATTCAGCCGGCGGCGCAGTTCCGCCCGCTCCTCGTTGGCCTTCTGATGGTCCTGCTCCTCCCGGAGTTCCGCCTTCATCCGGTCCAGCTCTTTGAAGGTGCGCTCCGCTTCTTCCCGTGCTTCGGCAATGATCTGCTCCGCCTCCCGGCGGGCCTTCTCGTTGCTCATCTCCAGCCGGACGGACAGCTCCGCTTTCAGCCGGGCGGCCTTCTTCCGGTCCTCCTCAGCCTGACGCAGCTGTTTGTCCACCTCCAGCTTTTCCCGCTCCATGACCTGGCGCATGGTGTCCAGCTTGGAGATGGTGTCCTCAAAGCTGGCGCTCTCCGTGCCCACCCGGGACTGAGCGTCCCGGATGATGTCCTCGGGCAGACCCAGCCGCCGGGAGATTGCAAAGGCGTTGGACTTGCCGGGGATGCCCACCAGCAGGTGATAGGTGGGCCGCAGGGTCTCCACATCGAACTCACAGGAGGCGTTCACCACCCCAGGGGAGGTGGTGGCGTACACCTTCAGCTCCGCGTAATGGGTGGTGGCGGTCACGAATGCGCCCCGGCGGCGCACCGCCTCGATCACGGCGATAGCCAGGGCCGCACCCTCGGTGGGGTCCGTGCCGGCGCCCAGCTCGTCAAACAGCACCAGAGACTTCTCCCCGCACTCGTTCAGGATACGGACGATGTTGGTCATATGGGAGGAGAAAGTGGACAGGGACTGTTCAATGCTCTGCTCGTCGCCGATGTCCGCCAGAATATTCTGGAACACGGGGACACAGCTGCCATCGGAGGCGGGGATGTGCAGGCCGCACTGGGCCATGGCGTTGAGCAGGCCGATGGTTTTCAGGGTCACGGTTTTGCCGCCGGTGTTGGGGCCGGTGACCACCATGGTGTCAAACTCCTCCCCCAGCTCCACGGTGATGGGAACGGCGGTATCTTTGGGCAGAAGCGGGTGCCGGGCATTGATCAGCCGCAGGGCTTTCCCGGACAGCTCCGGCTCCATGCCGTTCATCTGATAGCTCAGCTTCGCCTTGGCGAAGATCAGGTCCAGCTGGGTGAGGATCACATAGTCCGTGTCGATCTCCGACCGGTGGGCGGCGCAGTTGGCGGAGAACTCCATGAGAATCCGGTCGATCTCCGTCTCCTCTTTGGCCCGCAGCTCCCGCAGCTCATTGTTGGCTTTCACGGAGGCCATGGGTTCCACGAACAGCGTGGCGCCGGAGGCCGACACATCGTGGACCAGGCCGGGGATGGCGCCCCGGTATTCCGCCTTCACCGGCACCACATACCGGTCGGACCGGGTGGTGATGATGGGCTCCTGGAGGGCCTTGGCGTAAGACGGGGACGAGATGATTTTCTGCAGGCTGTCCCGGACCCGGGCGGTGGCCGCCCGGATCTGCCGGCGGATGGTGGCCAGCTCCGGGCTGGCGGCGTCGGCGATCTCATCCTCCCCTAAAATGGAGGAGGTGATTTTTTCTTCCAGAAATTTATTGGGCTGCAGGGATGCAAACAGCGGGTCCAGCACGGTTTTCTCCCCCAGTGCCCGGTCGTTCTCCCCATAGGCCCGGATGGTCCGGGTGCAGGTGAGGACCTTGGCGATGTCCAGCAGCTCCGTGGGATTCAGCATGCCCCCCAGATCCGCCCGGGACAGGGAGGGCCGGATGTCCCTGATGCCGTAAAAGGACGGGCTGCCCTTGAGCACCATCATCTGCGCCGCGGCGGTGGTCTCCTCCAGCCGGTGGCGCACCTCTCCCCGCTCGCTGCTGGG
Source organism: Oscillospiraceae bacterium (assembly GCA_022779345.1). Classification (GTDB taxonomy): domain Bacteria; phylum Bacillota; class Clostridia; order Oscillospirales; family Oscillospiraceae; genus HGM13010. The sequence continues at coordinate 20,723 of JALFTG010000004.1, forward strand.
GCGCAGGGCACGGGCTGCCTGTCTGGCCGTGTCGCTCACCGCCTGGGCGGCCAGCATCTCCAGCACCTGGGGCAGTTCCAGAATGCCCAGTGATTTTTCCTGTTGTGTTTCCATAATTCTATTCCTTAATCTTCTTGTAATAATCCAATGACGAAAAATTCCGCTCCAGCTGGTTCAGGAGATATATCTCGCTGGTCACGGCAAATTCCCTGGCCGCTTCCCCCGTGAGGGAGAAGGAAAAAATTTTCCGGGCCGGGGCGTTCACCACATACCGCATGGCCGCCAGACATTCCGGGGACATGGGCGTCAGCCCGTAGCCGCAGGTGCGGCACACCAGGCCGCCCCGGCTGGTGGAAAAGGCCATGGGCCCCTCTGTCCGGCCGCAGGACACGCAGCCGGTCAGGTCCGGGGTGTACCCCGTGAGACAGGCCAGACGCAGCTCAAACACGGCCTTCACCTGCTCTCTGGGACATAAGTCCCGGCTCAGGGCGTACAGGCAGTTCAGCCCCAGCTGGAGCACCGCCGGGTTGGGCACATCCTCATCGGACACCGCCTCCAGCACCTCCGCCAGATAGGCCGCGACGGACAGGCTCTCCAGATCCGTGCGCAGGCCCTCGAACCCGTCCAGCACCGTTCCCTCCCGGACGCTCCACCGCCCCCGGTTGCCGAACAGCGTCAGCTCGGAGAAGGTCAGCACCTGGGTTGCGGCGCCGAATTTGCTGGTTTTCCGCAGCGCCCCCTGGGCCTTGACGGTCTGCTTCCCGTCCTCCGCCGTGAGCACCGTCAGAATCCGGTCGGCTTCCTTATATTTCACTTCCCGCAGGATCAGCGCTTTTGTCGTTTTGAACATCTATGTACCTCACCGGCCCCGGGGACGGAACCGTCATGTCCGTCCGGTTATCTCAGGTGCTTCTCCCCGGCGTCCAGACTCGCCCTGTATAACAGCCAGCAGACAGGGTCGCCGGTGGTGGAAAACACATCCCACAAGCGTGTCGGGTCCATCGCAGCTGCCTCCTTTATCGGATGCAGTGTTAGGATTTGCAGTTTGTATGTTTGTTATGTTGCCAAATTTTTTCCGGATCAGCCGCTTATTCCGAATAACCGAAATTCCGCAGCTGGGCGGTGGAGTCCCGCCAGTTTTCCTTGACCTTTACCCAGGTCTGGAGATAGACCTTGCCGTCCAGGAAAGTCTCCATGTCTTTTCTGGCCAGCTCTCCCACTTTTTTCAGCATGGCGCCTCTTTTTCCGATGATAATGCCCTTGTGGCTCTCTTTTTCGCAGATGATGGTGGCGTCGATCTCCGTGACGCCGTCCTCCCGGCGGTGGAACTTCGTGATCTCCACGGCGGTGCCATGGGGGATCTCATGGTCCAGACACAGCAGCAGCTTTTCCCGGATGAACTCCGCGCAGATCTGCCGCTCGGGCTGGTCGGTGATCATGTCGTCCGGGAACAGCTGGGGCCCTTCAACGGCGAACTTCACCAGCTCGTCCACCAGCTCGTCCAGCCCGGTGCCCTTTCTGGCGGACACGGGGACGATGGCGTCAAACTCGCAGGCCTGGGAATAGGCGGCAATCACCGCCAGCAGGTCCGGCTTTTCCACGGTGTCGATCTTGTTGATCACCAGCACCGCCGGCACTTTTGTGGCCTTGATCTTATCGATCAGCTGCTGCTCCTGGTCGCCGATATGGGGGATGGGCTCCACCACCAGGGCGATCACATCCACATCCGCCACGGACTCCTCCACGACTTTCACCATATAGTCCCCCAGCCGGGTCCGGGCCCGGTGGAAACCCGGGGTGTCCGTCAGGACAATCTGGGTGTCATCCCTGTCCAGCACCGCGAAAATCCGGTTGCGGGTGGTCTGGGGCTTGTTGGACACGATGGAGATTTTCTCCCCCACCAGGGCGTTGGTCAGGGTAGACTTGCCCACATTGGGCCGTCCGGCAATGGTGACCATCACATTTTTTGTAATCATAGGTGCTCCTCAACTTTCTTCTGTATCCGGCATTGAGCCTGCCGTAAAATTGTTTGTTCAGTAATCGGTCAGGCCAAGACGGTCCATGACCAGTTCTTCGTGAAAGCGCATCAGGCGCTTGTCCTCCCCTTCGTCCACATGGTCATACCCCAGCAGATGGAGGACGGAGTGGACCGCCAGATAGGAGATCTCCCGCTCCCGGGAGTGTCCCAGTTCCGCGGCCTGCCGGCGGCACTGGGACACATCGATGACCATGTCGCCCAGAAAAATCCGGCCCGTGGCCGGGTCCCGCTCACAGCCGGCGGGGTCAAAGGCCTCCGGCGTCAGCGCATTGAAGGGGAAACTCAGCACATCCGTGGGCCGGTCCACCCCCCGCTGGGCCAGATTGATGGCGTGGATATGTTCGTCATCCGTCAGCAGGATATCCACCCGGCAGGGCACAGAAACGCCCTCGGTGTCCAGCGCCGTGCGCACGGCCCGGCGCAGCATCCGGCACAGGCCCTTCACCGTCTCCGGGGGCAGATGGCCGGAGATGTTGATCTCATGGTGGACAGGTTTCAGGAAACCTCTGCTCATCGCGTGCTTCCCTCCTTTTTTGCTTTCCGGTAGGTTTTCACCGGGGGTTTGTCCGTCCGGGCCTTGTCGGCCTTTTCATAGGCCTCGATGATCTTCTGCACCAGCTCGTGGCGCACCACATCCGCTCCGGTCAGGCGGCAGATGGCAATGTCGTCCACACCTTCCAGCACCCGCATGGCCTCCTTCAGGCCGGACACCTTATCCGGGGGCAGGTCGATCTGGGTCACATCGCCGGTGATGACGATCTTGGAGCCAAAACCCAGACGGGTCAGGAACATCTTCATCTGCTCCCGGGAGGTATTCTGGGCCTCGTCCAGGATGATGAAGCTGTCATCCAGGGTCCGCCCGCGCATATAGGCCAGGGGCGCCACTTCGATGTTACCCCGCTCCAGGTATTTCTGATAGGTCTCCATGCCCAGCATCTCATACAAAGCGTCGTACAGCGGCCGCAGGTACGGGTCCACCTTGCTCTGCAGGTCGCCGGGGAGAAAGCCCAGCCGTTCTCCCGCTTCCACGGCGGGGCGGGTCAGGATGATCCGGTTCACCTTTTCCGCCCGGAAGGCCGCCACGGCGGCGGCCACCGCCAGATAGGTCTTGCCCGTGCCCGCCGGTCCGATGCCCAGGGTCACGGTATTCTCCTGAATGGCCCGGACATACTCTTTCTGTCCGATGGTCTTGGCCTTGATGGGCTTGCCCTTGGCGGTGACGCACACCACATCCCGGGCCAGCTCCGGGATGCTGTTCTCCCGGCCCTCGCCCACCAGCTTCATGATATAGCGCACATTCTGGGAGTCGATCTCCTCCCCTTTCGCCGCCAGGCTCAAAAGGCCGTTGATGGCCTTTTCCGCATACATGACGCTCTCCGGGTCCCCGGAAATCCGCAGCTGTTCGTCCCGGTTCACCACCGTCACGCCGTATTCCGATTCAATCATCCGCAAATTCTGGTCGAAGGAGCCAAACACATTGATCACATGCTCCACCCGCTCCACCGGAATGGTTTTTTCAATCATCCGCTGATTCATCTCCCGCAGTATTATTCATCCGGACCTGCCGGATCTCCTCTTCCGTCATGGGAACCTCTTTCCCGATCTCCTCCAGGCACTCGGCATAGAGGGTGGCGGTGAGCACGCCGCCGCTCTGGGAAAAGCTGACAGAGGCCCTGGTGATCTCCCCGTTCTTTCCCAGCAGGTCCGTGAGATACTCTGTCAGCTGTGTCTCCAGCTCCGCCGCCAGGGCGTCCGGGGACTGCTGAACCGGGGTGATCGTATATTCCGTACAGGTCTCCTGCACCAGCCGGACAGGCAGGGTGAACACCCCGTCCAGCGCCAGAGGATACTCTTTAATGATTTTATCACAATTGCCATCGTAAATGCTACTGTTCCCGTAAATATTTACACGCTTTGTGCCGAATGTCAAGGCATACCGGGTTCTCTCCCGGCCGGTACCGGTTTTTTCCGCCGCCGTCAGGCTCCGGGAGGCAGTGAGTTCATACCAGGTCCGGGCCTTCACGGAGCCCACGGCGTGGACCAGCCGGGTATCCCCGCTCAGATCGCTCACCACGCCGGAGATCAGCGTCTCCCCGGCCAGCACAGTGATCCCTTTGCCTTCCACGGCTTCTCCCCGGTACACCTGCATCTCCGTGATCAGGCCGGATTTTGCCGCCGTCACATGGGTGGGCACATCCTCGCACACCATGTCCGGCTTCTCCGTCCGCTCCCGGACGATGACAGTGATGGTGCTGGAATCATAGTTCACCGCCGCCCACTTCAGCTCCGGCAGGCGCAGGAGCAGTTCGTTTCGCAGGCTGTCCCCGGTGAATGCCGGCCAGAAACTGCCGATTCCGGCGCCGCAGTCGTTCAGCGCCCGGAGGATCGTGCCGGAGGACACGCTCTCGTTCCCCACCACCCGGACATTCCACACAAAGCAGGAGGAAAACATCAGCGCCGCCAGACAGGCCAGCCCCCCGGCCAGCAGGCCGTACCGGGGCCGCAGCCGCCGGAGCGTCACCGGAGCGCCGCAGGGGCGGGTGTCCGTCACCTCGCACTGGCACCGGAGCACGATGGCCGCCAGCGTCTCCGCGTCCCGGCGGCGGACTTTCACCCGGATGGTGAAGGCGTCCCGTTTTTCCACGCCCCAGAATTCCAGATTCCGGGCGGCGCAGGCATTGAGCACGCTCTCCGGGAACGCGCCCCGGAATTCCAGCCGCACCCAGCCCCGGAGATAGGTCAGTAGCCCCATGATTTCCCTCCTTACAGAACTTCCACGGACAAAATGCGCCCGGTGATCACCAGATCGTTCCGGTCCATGGCCCGCAGCTGCAATTCCGTGCCGTGGATCCGTACCCGGATGCGGCCCCCGGCCACCTCCACGGTGTCCTCTCCGTATTCCAGCAGGCCCCGGTGGTTCTCCACCAGCACCCGGCTGCGGCCGGTGATGGTGATCCGGGGCATCCCCGCCACGGCTTCCGGGGGCAGTTCGAACCGCTCCGCGGTCTCCTCCGGCAGGTCTCTCCATTTCATATCCAACACCCCCACAGGGGAAATTTATGCACTTCCGGGAAAAATTAGCCCTGCGGCGTCATACTGTAAAAAAGACAACTTGTACCCGGGGAGGAATACCGATGAAACAGACTGAGACCATCCGGGCATGGCTGCCCCTCATCGCCGTACTGACGGTGCTGGGGGCCATGCTGTGCCATTCCGATGCCGCCATGGAGGGGGCAAAAGCGGGACTGGGCGTGTGCGCGGACATGATTGTTCCCTCGCTGTTCCCGTTTTTTGTATTCTCCTTTTTGCTGAACGGTCTGGGGCTGTCCGCCTATCTGGGCCGGGTGCTGGAGCCGGTGATGAAAACCCTGTTCGGCGTCAGTGGGGCCGGGGCCTCCGCCTTTGTCATCGGCGTCACCGGGGGCTACCCCCTGGGAGCGTCCTGCATCGCCGATCTGAAGCGCCGGGGCGATATCACGGAGGCGGACGGGAACCGGCTGCTCACCTTCTGCAACAATTCCGGCCCGGCCTTCATCATCGGCGCCGCCGGGGTGGGCATCTTCCGGTCCGGGGCCGTGGGACTGGCCCTGTACGGCGTCCATGTGCTGGCCGCCCTGATCACGGGTCTGTTTCTGTCCGGAAAGCGGTGCACGGACCGCTCCTCCCCCCGGGTGTGCATTGAGAGCGTGTCCCTGTCCCGGGCGCTGCCGGAGGCCATCCGCTCCGCCGTGCGGCAGATTCTCACCGTGTGCGGCTTTGTGGTCACCTTCAGCACCCTCACTTATCTGCTGGATGACATGGGAGTGTTCTCCGCCATTTACGGCCGCATCGCCGCCTTCACCGGCTATGAACTGCGACTGACCCGGGCGTTTCTGACCGGGATTCTGGAACTGGGCTGCGGCGTGGGCGCGCTGGCGGGCGCGGCGGTGACGCCGGTGAATCTGGCGGTGTGCGCCTTCCTCATCGGATTCGGGGGCATCTCCGTGGCCATGCAGACCGCTGCCGTGCTGGACGGGACCAATATAAAAGTCTCCCGACATCTCGTCGGGAGACTGCTGAACGGAAGTATTTCCGCTTTTTTGATTTATACGCTGGGGTCGGCCGTCCTGTGACGGGCATTACGGTGCCAGCAGTGGATCGGTCAGGAAATCTGCGAAAGCCGCCTGATCGCCGAACACCTGATGGAAGGCACCGGCAAATTCCTGCCCGGATAACTCCCCGGTGAACGCACTGTCCCAAAGTTCCCGGAACCACAAAAGCTCCGCTTTCGCCTGCAAAAGGGCTTCCCGGAATCCGTCATCCCCTTCGGCTTCTCCGGTGATGTACGGGCCCAGCGCCTCATTCAGACGCAGAAGTCCCTGCCGGGTCCAGGAAACGGCGTCCCCGGATTCATCCCGGACAGTAGTGCCCGCACAGGTTTCGAAATACCGCACATAAGTCTGCACCGTTCCCAGACTGTCGGCACAGTCCTGGGTCCAGTAAGCCAGAGCGAGCAGACAGTCCCGCTGCCCGGTGACTGTTTCCGCATCCACCGCACGGTCGATGAGGTCACGCATCATGTCCAGACACACCGAGATATGCTCCGCATTGGTTCCGGAGCTTTCCGCCCAGTCCGCCAGTGCGCTCTGAAACCGGTATTCCCGGACGGCCCGCCGGCCGGGGAACACCGCCAGCAGCACGGCAGCGATGAGAATCACAATCAGGACAACCCGCTTTTTAGGGGATTTCATTGCAACCTCCTGTTCTCAGGCGCCGGCGAAACGGAACACCGCGCCCACCACGGCGGAGGCCAGGATCATGACGATGGGGTGCAAATCCTTGACCTTTGGCACCCACCGGGTGCATACCAGCAGCACGGCCGCCAATGCCAGACATTTCCACCGGAACAGGTCCGCCACATTCCCTGTTGCGGCGAACAGCTCCGTATTCAACAGGGACAGGATCACCACAGACATGCCCGCCGCGGCGATCAGCCCCACAGAGCAGGGACGCAGGCCGTAGAATACGGCGTCCACATACCGGTTCTGGCGGAAGGCCTGAAGGAACCGGGCAACAATCAGGATGATGATCACCGAGGGCGTCACCAGACCCACCGTGGCGATGACGGCACCGGGAACACCGGCGGTGGTAAAGCCCACATAGGTGGCCATGTTCACGCCGATGGGACCGGGGGTGGACTCACCCACGGCGATCATGTCCGCCAGCTGCCCGGCGGTGAACCAGCCGGTGCGCTGGGACATATCGGTCAGAAACGGGATGGTGGCCATGCCGCCGCCCACGGCGAACAGGCCGGTTTTGAAAAATTCATAAAACAGCCGGAGATACAGCAGCAGTGTTTCACTCATGCTTCCGCACCCCCAGAACCGTCAGCAGAATGCCCGCCGCGGCGGTGATGATCACGAAAATCACCGGGGAGACATCCAGCAGCAGACTCAGGAGAAACACCGCCAGAAACAGCAGCAGGGACCATTTGTCCACCACGGCGTTTTTCCACAGCTTCACCACCGCATTGAACACCAGCACACACACGCATACCCGGATCCCAGCAAAGGCGTTCTGCACCACCGCCAGATGGGAGAAATTGGTGAGAACCCCGGCGATGGCGGTGATGATCACCAGGGAGGGGAACACGATGCCCAGGGTTGCCACGATGCCGCCCAGGTTCCCGGCCTGCTTCTGGCCGATGAAGGTGGCGGTATTCACGGCGATAACGCCGGGTGTGCATTGGCCCACGGCATAATAGTCCATCAGTTCCTCGCTGGTGGCCCAGCCCTTGCCGTCCACCACCTCACGCTCCAGAATGGGGAGCATGGCGTATCCGCCGCCGAAGGTCATGACGCCGACCCTGGCAAAGGTGAGGAACAGATCCAGATATTGATTCATCGTTTCAGAGACTCCGCATACTCCACAAATTTGTCAACCTTGCCCCGGCATTCGTCCATGCTCTCGCCCCGGGCCAGGATATACACCTTGATCTTCGGCTCAGTGCCGGAGGGACGGACAATGAAGGAGGTGCCGTCGCCCAGCTCAAAATACAGCACATTGGAGCCCTTCATTTCCATGGTCTCCATGTTGCCCAGACCGGTGACATACACACTGCCGTCCTGATAATCCCGCATCCGCAGAACCTTTTCCCCGCCGATGACTTTGGGGGGATCCTTCCGCAGGTCGGCCATGATGGCCTGCATATTCTTCAGACCGTCCAGGCCGGGCATCACCAGGTTGATGGTCTTTTCGGCGAAGCAGCCGTATTTCTCATACAGGGCGTCCATAGCCTGCTTCAGGGTCATGCCCTTGTCGTAGTAGTAAGCGGCCATTTCCGCCACCATGACGGAGGCGGTCACGGCGTCCTTGTCCCGGACGAAGTCGCCCAGCAAATAGCCGTAGCTCTCCTCATAGGCCATGATGCACTTATAGGTGCCCTCCCGCTCGAATTTGGCGATGCGCTCGGCCATGAACTTGAAGCCGGTGAAGGTCTCCTCCATGTGCACGCCGTTGGCCTCGCATACCACACGGGCCATCTCCGTGGTCACGATAGTCTTCAGGGCGGCGGCATTCTCCGGCAGGGTGCCGGCGGCCTTCCGGGCGGTGATGATGTAGTCCAGCAGCAGCACGCCCATCTGGTTGCCGGTGATGGGGATGAACTGACCGTTCTCGTCCCGGACCATGACGCCGATGCGGTCGGAATCCGGGTCGGTGCCGATGATCAGGTCGCTGCCCTTCTCATTGGCCAGGTCGATGGCCAGATAGAAGCCCTCGGGATTTTCCGGGTTGGGGCTGGCCACCGTGGGGAAGGTGCCGTCGGGGACCATCTGGGCCTCCACGGGGAACAGGTGTTTGATGCCCAGCCGGTGCAGGGCTTCGGGCACCAGGATGCGTCCGGCGCCGTGGAAGGGAGTATAGACGATCTTCAGGTCGTCCGCCACTTTCTGCACCACTTCCCTGTTGATGGCCTGACCCAGGGCGCAGGCCAAAAACTCGTTGTCCGTCTCCTCGCCCATGAAGGTGACCATGCCGGCCTGCAGGGCCTCGTCAAAGGGCATGGTTTTGATGTCGTTGAAGATGTCGATCTTCTCCATCTCCGCGGCAATGGCGGCGGCGTGCTGGGGCGGCAGCTGGGCGCCGTCGGACCAGTAGACCTTATAGCCGTTGTATTCCTTGGGGTTGTGGCTGGCCGTGATGTTCAGTCCGGCGATGGTGCCGTACCGGATCACGGCAAAGCTCAGTTCGGGGGTGGGGCGCATACCGTCGGTGATGCGCACCTTGATGCCGTTGGCCGCCATGACGCCGGCAGCCTCCCGGGCAAAGGTCTCGCTGTTCACCCGGCAGTCATAGGCGATGGCCACGCCTCTCTCGCAGGCGTCGCCGCCTTCCGCCTTGATCACATTGGCGAAGGCCTGGGTGGCATGACGGATGATGTGCACATTCATCCGGTGCAGACCCACGGCCATCTCCCCCCGCAGGCCGGCGGTGCCGAACTCCAGGGGAGCGAAGAAGCGGCTCTCGATTTCCTTGTCGTCGTTTTCGATGGACTTCAGTTCCTGCCATTCCGCTTCGCTGAGAGCGGGACTGTCCATCCAGCGCTGGTACTCTTCCTTATAGGTTCTCATCATCGCTGTCCTCCCTCAATAATGATTTCGCGTCCTCGTACATGGATTCCGGCACGAACAGGTCCGCTCCGGTGACGCTGACGCCCATGATGATTTCTCCAAAATCTCCGTCATTGGAATTGCGCTGCACACAGGGGATGCCAAAGGAGCGGAGCATATTCATGCGGATGACATCCGCCATGTTGTCCCCCTCGCTGTGGCACAGAAAGACCGGCGGTTCCAGACTGCCGTCCTCCAGCCGGGGCCAGGCTGCCAGCGTGTCTCCCATGGACCGGCGGCCCCATTTTCCTTTTCCGAACATACGCTCACCTCAAAATCTAGTCGCTTTGCAATCGCTTCACAGAATTTGTGCCGCAGGCACAAAGAAAATCAAATCCGTTTTTTTGTGCGGCTTCGCTGTGCTAAAAACACTTCCCGGCCAATGGAGTGTGCGAGCGAAGCGAGTGCATGGAATGGCCGCATCCCCTCATTCAAACCGGAAGGTTTGAATGACTTATTTATGGTATTTCCGTCCGGCGTTGATGGTGAACGCCCGGTAGATCTGCTCGGCCAGCATCACCCTTGCCAGGTGATGGGGAAAGGTCATATCCGACATGGACAGCCGGAAGTCCGCCCGGCGCTTCACATCCGGGTGCAGTCCGTTGGAACTGCCGATCACAAAGCACACCTTGCTGGTGCCGGACAACGCCCGCTCCGCCAGCAGGGACGCCAGGCCCTCGCTGGACAGCTTCTTTCCCTCCACACACAGGGCGATCACATAGGCCCCGGCGGGGATCTTTTCCAGGATATCCGCCGCCTCCCGGGCCAGGGCGGCCTGGATTTCTTTTTCCCCGGGGTCGTCCCCGGTTTTCACTTCCGGGATCTCCGCGGTCTCGAATTTACAGAAGGCCGCCAAGCGCTTTTCATACTCCCGGAAGGCCTCGATATAGAATTTTTCCCGCATCCGTCCGGCGCAGATCAGCTTTACCGTGAGCATGGCGTCCTCCTCCCCACCGGGATGGTGAGACAGCCCTCCGCCGGAGCGGCGGCCAGATATGTATCCCCGTGCCCGGACCGGTTCAGGGCTTCGGCCACGGTGTCATACGCCAGCCGGGGCGTGTTGTTTTCCTTACTGATATGGCCCAGCACGAACTGCTCCGTGCCGTGCTCCGCCAGCGTCACCGCCAGGCGGGCGCAGGCATGGTTGGACAGGTGTCCGTTGTCCGACAGAATCCGCCGCTTCAGGGGCACGGGGTACGGCCCCAGCTTCAGCATCTCCTCATCGTGGTTGGCCTCAATGACCACCGCGTCGGCGTCGGTGAGATAGTCCAGCACCACATCCGTCACATGGCCCAGGTCCGTGCACAGGCAGAAGGTGTGCGTCCCGTCCTCCAGACGGTAGCCCACGCTCTGGGGCGTGTCATGGGGCGTGGGGAACGCAGTGAAGCGCAGATCCCCCAGGGTGATCTCCGTCTCCACCGGGATGGGATTCAGCTTTCCGTCGCTCTCCGGCAGCATCCCCCACAGGCGGGACGCCACGGTGCGGGGGGCAAACAGAGGGATATCCGTGCGCTTCAGCAGGGTTTTCAGGCCCCTGATGTGGTCGGAATGTTCATGGGTGATGAGGATGCCGTCGATGTCCTCCGGCGTGCAGCCGTTCATCCCCAGGTATTGTCTGATTTTCAGAAAGGAGATCCCCGCGTCAATGAGCAGGCGGGTCTCCCCGGCGGTCACCAGGGCACAGTTGCCCGAGGAGCCGCTGGCAAAGGTGGTGACTTCCATCAGTCACAGAAGATGGCGGCACAGCCGTGGACCGGGTCGCAGTCGGTGACCCGGCGGATGTCCGCACCCAGGCCGCTGAGCTTGCCCACAAAGTCCTCATAGCCCCGCTCGATATAGTGGATGTCCTCCACCAGGGTCTTGCCCTCCGCGCACAGACCGGCCACCACAACGGCCGCGCCCGCCCGCAGATCACAGGCCCGCACATTCGTTCCGTGGAATCCGCCCACGCCCTCGATGATGGCGGTGCGGCCGTCCACCTGGACCTCCGCACCCATGCGGCGCAGCTCGTCCATATATTTGAACCGGTTGTCGTAAATGCCCTCGCTGATGACGCTGGTTCCCTCCGCCAGGCACAGCAGCACGCCCATCATGGGCTGCATATCCGTGGGGAAGCCGGGATAGGGCTGGGTCTTGATGTTGGTGCTCCGCAGCCTGCCCGTGCGCCGGACCAGCACTGCGTCGCCGTATTCCTCCACGGTAGCGCCGCACTCCCGGAGCTTGGCGCTGATGCACTCCAGATGCCGGGGGATCACATTCTTCACCAGCACTTCCCCGCCGGTGGCCGCGGCAGCGCACATGAAGGTGCCCGCCTCGATCTGGTCGGGAATGATGGTATAGGTGCCCCCGTGAAGCCGGGTGACGCCGTTGATGCGGATGCTGTCCGTGCCCGCTCCCCGGATGTCGGCACCCATGGAGTTCAGGAAATTGGCCAGGTCCACAATATGAGGTTCTCTGGCGGCGTTCTCAATGACCGTCTTGCCCTTTGCCATGCAGGCGGCCAGCATGATGTTCATGGTGGCGCCCACGGACACCTTGTCCAGATAGATCTTGGCCCCCACCAGGCCGTTTTCCCCGGCGTTGGCGTAAATAAAGCCGTTTTCCACCAGGACGCTGGCACCCAGGGCCGTCATGCCCTTGATGTGCTGGTCGATGGGCCGCACGCCGAAGTTGCAGCCGCCGGGCATGGTGGTTTTGGCCGTGCCGAACCGGCCCAGCATGGCCCCGATGAGATAGTAGGATGCGCGGATCTTCCGCATCAGTTCAAAGGGGGCATCCTGGAAATGCACATCCGTACAGTCGATTTCCACGGTGCTCTTGTCGATATGCCGGATCCCGGCCCCCAGTTCCCGCAGGATGGTGAGCAGCATCTCCACATCACTGATCTGGGGCAGGTTTTCCAGCCGGCAGACGCCGTCCACCATCAGTGCGGCGGGGATGATGGCCACGGCCGCGTTTTTTGCGCCGCTGATCGCCACTTCACCGTGCAGGGGCGGGCCGCCCTGAATCAAATATTTTTCCAAAATTTCACCAACTCATTTATACAGTTCTATCGAAAATCCGCCCGTTTCCGGACGGGAAACAGTTCCCGCAAGGGTAGTTTGCCCAATTCAATGGGTACTAACGATTCAATATACCACGGATATCAGGAAAAATCAATCATTTCCCGTCAGGTCAGACGCCGGATTGTTCTTCGCCGGTGGACACATTCAGGTAATAGGTCCGGGCATCCGTCTCAATCTCCCACACGGGCAGGAGCTTTCCGCCGGAGGCATCGCTGTACTGTAGCACCGGGCGGATATCCCGGATCTCGCTGCACACATACCCGCTGCGGTTCACGATGCCTACAAACCGGGTCATCAGTGTGGACGCGTCCAGCACCGTCACGGTGGGATCCTCCCGCTGGATGTCCAGGGGCCGGGTGCCCTCCACCATGAGCAGGGCATTGGTGGAAAAGGTGAAGCGGATCTGGCAGTTGATCACCGGCGTATCCTCATACAGCACGGTCATGACTACCACATCATCACCGCCCTGGTCCTGGGGCAGGGCGGCAGGCTCCGCCTCGATGCCCATTTTTTTCAGCACCGACCGGGCCGTGGTCAGAGGGTCCTGCTCCACAGGCACGGGCTGGGAATCAAACAGCAGCACAAATTCGCCGCTGCCCCGGAAATTGGCCTGGCCCTTCTCCCCGTAATAGTACATGATGTTGCCGCCCATATCCTTCACGGTGACGCTGCCCAGCACGCTGGACACCATGGTCTTTTCCCGCTCCAGGTCCCGGCTGACGGCATAGCTCTGCAGTCCGTCCGTCTCCGGCAGTTCCCTCAGTGTCAGCATGATGCCGTTATTTTCCAGAATCGTGTGCACCGCCTCGTTGGCCGCCGCCCGGTTCCGGGATGCCTGGATTCCGTCCGTGGCCGCCAGCCCCGCCAGGAACAGGTTCACCACCACCAGAATACAGATGATCAGATTTTTGATCTTGGATGATTCCATATGCTCTCTCCTACGGCAGCCGGCGGCTGAGCCATTCCACGGTCACGCTGTCGCCGTTGTCCCGGTAGACCCGGATGGGCTCACTGCCCCCTGTCGCCGCCACCAGGGCCGCCGCCTGCACCCCGGGCAGGGGTGTCTGGGTCTCGCCGGTAAGGTGATACTGGCGCAGACGGACGGTTGCCTGGAGAATCTGGTCCCGGCTCACCACATAGTCCGCCGCATTTCCGGTGCTCAGACAGATTTGCATTCCATCGAGATAATAGCCAAAGCTGACGGTATAGGTTTCCGACGGCGCGTCATATTCCGCCCGGACCAGGCGGATTCCCGCGTCGCCCAGACCGTCCATGAGCTTCAGCGTGGTCTGATACAGCGCGTCCACCACATCCGGGAGACTGTCCCGGCCGTTCCACACCCGCAGCGGCGTCTCCTGAGCTGCACCCCGTTCAAAGGAGATGACTCCGTCCGCCCCCAGTCGCAGGGTATTGTCCCCGTCCAGATATACCCGGCCGCCGTCGGACTCGGGATAGTTCGTGGCAGTGATATGGTTCATGCCGAACAGCTGCATGATCTCCTCCGCGCTGCCGGGGGTGCCGGGATTGGACACGGACAGGGACCGAACTTCCTGGGTGTCAGGCACGATCAGCACATCCCCGTCCAGGGCGCTGTACGCTTCATTTTCAAAAGCAAACACTGCACCGTTGGACGGATAGGCATCCATCCGGCTCTCCAGGGTGCTCTTTGCCAGGGCAGTGGTGCACCGGTAGGCCTGGCCGGTGGCAGCGGAGATGTAATACAGGCGCACACCGTTGTCCTGAACAGACAGGAAAAACCGCCGGGCACTGTGGCCCGCCGCCGTGCCGGGCACACTGGTTCCCTGCCAGGCGGCAATGCAAAGCAGGCTCTGGTCCTGCACATAGTCGAAAAATACACCGGTGCCGGACAGTGCCGTCTCCCATTGTGTCCGGTTCACAGCCTCCGGCGTACCCGCCGAGCCCAGGGCTTCCCCCAGGCAGGTGGCAAACCGGTCATACATCGTATCCGTCTCATTGCTGAATGCGGCGCCGTACCGGGTTCCTGTCTCCGGGGAAACCGCAATGACAGAAGGTCGGGCAGTTTCCTGATAGTCTCCCTTGCCCGTACTGACACTGCTGTTTCCGGAGGCAGAAATAAACCTGTCCCGCAGGGCCTCCAGCGGCTCCGTGCCGCCGAACAGTCCGGTCTTTCCAGCCAGGACTACCGCGGACAGGCACAGCACCACGATCAGCGCCGTTTTGCCGTGATCAATCACTGCTGTCCGGTGCGCTCTCACCCAGGATGTCAGGCGGCCCAGGGTGGCACGGGCCTGTACAAGCAGTTTATTCATGGGCCGGGCCCTCCACGGGCAGACGCACGGTGATGGCCGTACCCCGGCCTTCTTTGCTCTCGATCTCCAGCGTGCCCCCGTGACGGGAGACGATCTCGCTGGCGATGGACAGCCCGAGGCCCGTGCCGCCGGACTCCCGGCTGCGGGCCTTGTCCACCCGGTAGAACCGGTCGAACACCCGGCCCACATCCTGCTGGGGGATGCCGATGCCGTTGTCCCGGACAGTGCACCAGACCTGGCCGTCCTTTGCCCCGGCGGTCATTTTCACCCGGCCGCCGTCCCGGGTATATTTGATGGCGTTGGACACCATATTGATCAGCACCTGCTCGATCCGTCCCCGGTCGCCCACGATGTCGGGTATGGGGGTGCGGAATTCCAGGGTGAACTCATGGGAGTGCTTCTGGGCCTCCATGCGCATGGCACTGTACACATCCCGGACGGATTTCTCGAAACTGAAGGTGGTGAACGAGAACTCGATGCTGCCCGCATCGAACCGGGACAGGGTCAGCAGGTCCTGGACAATCTTGCTCATCCGGTCGGACTCGTTCAGGATGACGCCCAGGAATTTCTGCCGCATCTCCGGGTCCATGTCCGGGTCCTCCAGCAGCGTCTCGGAATAGCTCTTCACACTGGTGATGGGGGTGCGCAGCTCGTGGGACACATTGGCCACGAATTCCCGGCGCATCTGCTCGGATTTTTTCAGGTCGTTCAGGGTGTCCTCCAGGGTGTCGGCCATGTTGTTGAAGGTATTGGACAGCACACCGATCTCGTCCTGGGCGGAATTTTCCAGCTTGTGGTCGAAGTCCCCGCTGGCCACCCGCTCGGCGGCCCTTGTCAGCTCCTGAATGGGGGTCACCAGGGTTTTGGCCAGGAGCAGACTCATGAGCACGGAGATCATCAGACCCACGCCCATGGCCTCCAGAATGATGCTGGACAAATCCCGGCCCAGACTCTGGACAGTAGCCTTGTTGTCGATGATATAGACAATGTACCGTCCGCCCGCGCCGGACAGGGGGATGGCCACATCCATATAGTCCGCCGAGGCATCGCTGGCATAGCCGGAGATGCCGGTCATGGCGGTGAGGATGTTGGCAGTGTTCCGGATGCCCCCGGCGGGATTGTTGCTGCCGGTGATGTATTCCCCGGTCATGCCGTCCAGCACATAGTAGTTCCGGGTGCCGGAGTCAATGCCCAGGTGGCCGGAATAGGCCTTCAGGATGTCCGCAATGGCTCCGGCGGCATTGTCGGAATCCGCCGCGCTGCGCAGATCCTCCGCCAGCTCGGCGGAGGAGAACACCGACTGCATTTCCTCATAAAACGCGCTCAGATAGAAGCTGCGCACGCCATGGAGCAGGAACGCGCCCACCACAGCCATGAACGACACGATCAGCGTCATGATGATCAGAACCAGTTTGGTATAGAGACTGCGTGCCATAGTGCATCAGCTTCCTTAATCCGCGAAATAGTAGCCCGCGCCCCGGCGGGTCATGATATACTCCGGCTCCGCCGGGTTTTTCTCCAGCTTTTCCCGGAACCGGCGCATGGCCACATCCACCGTACGCATCTCGTCCTTGCTGAAATAGTCATACTGCCACACCCGCTGCATCAGCTCCTCCCGGGAAAAGACCTTGCCTGGTTCTGCGGCCATGAGCTGGAGGATGTTGTACTCCCGCTCGGTCAGCTCGATCTCCTTCCCGTCCCGGTACACCGTGTGCCGGTCGGTGTCGATGGTCAGGTCCCGCACATGGATGGTGTTGTCGTTCTTCTCCTCCTGTACGGCCATGGGCACGGACACCCGGCGGATGTTGGCCTTCACCCGGGCCAGCAGTTCCCGGATGGAAAAGGGCTTGGTGATATAGTCGTCCGCACCGGTCTCCAGGCCGAACACCTTGTCCGTCTCATCCTCCCGGGCGGTGAGCATGATGATGGGCACATTGTTCCCCTCATCCCGCAGGGCTTTGCACACCTCAAACCCGTCCATACAGGGCAGCATGATGTCCAGCAGGATGATGTCCGGGTCCTGCTTCCGGGCCAGGTCCAGGGCCTGCTTCCCGTCATAGGCCTCCAGGGCCTCAAAGCCGTTTTTTTCCAGATTGTATTTCAGAATGTCGACGATGGCTTTTTCATCGTCCACGATCAGCACTTTCTTAGCCATTGCGTTCCTCCAGCACTCTCGCGGCCTTCAGCACGGCGATGTTGGTCTTGCCGTCCTCCAGTTCGCCCCGCATACACTGCTCCACCAGTTCTTTCAGCGGATGGCGCTCCACATTCAGATATTCTCCCGCGTCCGGATGTGCTTCATGCTGGTGCAGGCCCAGGGCCAGATAGATGTGCAGCACCTCCGTGCAGTATCCGGGAGACGCCAGACTGGCGCCCAGGTCGATCAGCTCATCGCACACAAGACCCGTCTCCTCGCTCAGCTCCCGCAGCGCCGCAGAGCGGGGCTCCTCCCCCGGCTCCAGTTTGCCCGCCGGGGCCTCCAGCAACATCCGGCCGAAGGGATAGCGGAACTGGCGCACCAGATAGGCCATGCCGTTTTCATCCACGGGCAGCACCGTCACCCCGCCGGGGTGATGGACCACCTCCCGCTTCACCCGCTCCCCGGTATGCAGCGCCGCATTGTCCAGCGTGACCTCCACGATCACGCCCTTATATTTTGTCTCTCCGTCAATTTTCGTCTCGTAATACTCCATGTTTCCTCCACAAAATATTGCCAAGCCCTCACCCGGCTTCGCAGAATTCGCATCCGCAGATGCGAACAAATCTCAATCCGTTTTTCGCGCAGCTCCGCCGCGTGAAAAACACTTCTCGCGGAGGGAGTGAGCCCCAACGGGGCGCGCGAGCGAAGCGCAGCCCCTCATTTCAAAGGTCTTTGACCTTTGAAACGAATTGATTATATCATACTTTTTCCCGCTTTTCCATATATTTTGCATGGAAAGCCCCGGATGGACAGCGTATCATGGGGGCAAAAGGCTTTGGAGGTGCGAAATGTCCACAAACAGTATCACGGAATGCGCGGTGGCGATCTATCTGGAGGGCGCGGACCTGCGGGAACTGGGGCTGCATGTGCCCGTGTCCACGGCGGACGCACGGACCCTGATTGTCAATGCCATGCGCACCAGCGGGCGGCAACCCTGGGGCCAGATGGAGGTGGAGATGTTTACATACGACGATTCCGTCCTGCTGCTGGCCCGGCCGTCGGACCGGGCGGCGACCTGCTTCCGGTTCGATGACCTGGAGGATCTGATCGCCGGGGCCGCCTGTCTGCCCGAGGACACCCAGTCCACACTGATCTGGCTGAACGGGAACTATTACCTGTTTCTGGGCGTCCAGGAAGTGGGACACACCGGGGCGCTGTATGAGTTCGGCCATCCATACCGGTGCTCTGCCGGACAGGCGGCCCATATGGCCGAGCACGGGAAGGTGCTCATGGCAAACCGGGCGGCGTTTCTGCTGAACCGGTATTTTCACAAATAAATTCACAAATTGTTCTTTTAAGGGGTTGACAGGTGTGTTATAATACTCCTGCGCCGGTTGGTAGTCTCTTCCATCCGGCAGACCGTGAGAAGGAGGTGCGCTGTTTGTCACCCAGAGCAAAGGGAAAGAAGGAGATCGCGTCCAACCGCAAAGCCTTCCATGATTACTTCATTCTGGACCGGTACGAGGCCGGCATCGAGCTGAAGGGCACGGAGGTCAAGTCTATCCGGGCCGGAAAGCTGAATCTGAAGGATTCCTTCTGCACGGTGAAAAACGGCGAGCTGATCCTCCACGGAATGCATGTCTCCCCCTATGACCACGGCAACCGGTTCAATCCTGATCCGGTGCGCCCCCGCCGCCTGCTCATGCACAAGCGGGAGATTCTGAAGCTGGGTCAGTCCGTCCAGCAGGACGGCAACGCCCTCATTCCCCTGTCCCTGTATTTCAAGGACGGCCGGGTGAAGGTGGAGGTGGGACTGTGCAAAGGCAAAAAGCTCTACGACAAGCGGGAATCCGAGGCGGAGCGCCAGGCCAAACGCGACATCGACCGGGCTTTGAAACAGCACTGATCCGTATACAAAAGATAAAGGAGAAACAGATATGTCCAATCCCATCGTAACGATCGAGATGGAAAACGGCGGCGTCATCAAGGCCGAGCTTTATCCTGAGATCGCTCCCAACACCGTGAATAACTTCATCTCCCTGGTGAACAAGGGCTTTTATGACGGCGTGATCTTCCACCGCGTCATCCCCGGCTTCATGATCCAGGGCGGCGACCCTCTCGGCCGCGGCACCGGCGGTCCCGGTTACTGCATCAGAGGTGAGTTCTCCGCCAACGGCTTCAAGAACGATCTGAAGCACTCCGCCGGCGTGCTGTCCATGGCCCGGACCATGGCCCCCAACTCCGCCGGCAGCCAGTTCTTCATCATGCATGAGGATGCTCCCCACCTGGACGGCCAGTATGCCGCCTTCGGCAAGGTCTTTGAGGGCATG
>JALFTG010000015.1 GCA_022779345.1 Oscillospiraceae bacterium
TTTTTCAATATTTGTCCAGATCATCCAGCTCGCCGCTGCGGACTTCCCGCATCCGCTGGACCAGCATGGCGATGAGCACTGCCCCGCCGCCCAGGGCGATGACGCCGAACAGAACCTTCACCCACACGGGGATGCCGGGGATGATAGCCACGACTCCGGCATAGAGCAGAAAGTAGACCGCCAGAAACACTGTGGCGATGACGGAGCCGGTGAGCTTTCCGGGCTGGCCGTCCGGCACGGCGGCGGGCATGGCCCGGTACTGCCTCCAGGCAAACACCGCCACCAGAATGGCGAAGATGCTGATCATCAGTTCTGTGATCAGCAGACTGGAGATGACCTGCTGCTGGAACAGCACGGCGATGAAATCCAGCCCCGCGTGGAGCAGGATCGCCAGGGGATACAGCCACCCCTTGCCCGGTTCATGAACCGCACGGAATACCAGCACGGACAGGGCGATGTGCAGAATGACGGCGCTGATCCGTTCCCAGCAGGTGTAAAAACAGGCGACAGGAGTGGTGGCGGCGATGGAGGCGACCACCATCTGCGCAGTAGCCTCATCGCCGATGATGGGGATCGCCGCGCTCAGCCCGCCCCGGTTCACCAGCAGGGCGATGACGCCGTACACCGTCATGTTCATGCCTGCCACCAGAATGGACTCAATGCCCCCGTGGCCGATGCCGTAGGTGATGGCGGTCTCCCGGGAGGCGCGGCTTTTCATGACCTTAAAGGCCACGAACCGGCCGGTCTCCTCAAATACGCCGGCGGCCAGGCCGCCGTACAGGGTATAGAGCACCACGCTGCTCTTGATGACCCGGGATACGGGATTGTCCAGCACCATGCAGAAGGTGTGGAGAATCTGTTCCAGGATCAGGGCGAACAGAATGAAGATTCCGGCGCCCACGAAGAAGGGCATGGCTTTTGCCCCGGTTTTTTTCAGCCACACCAGCAGCAGGATGATGGGCAGCGCCGTGCAGAATGCCGCCGCCGTGAACATCCCGGCAATCGTGGATCCCGCAATGGTAATTCCCATAGTTGACCCTCCTTTTCATTGCTTCACAGAATTCGCATCCGCAGATGCGAATCAGTAGATGCTGCCGGAGTTCACGATGGGCTGGGCGTCCTTGCTCCCGCACAGGACCACCAGCAGGTTGGACACCATGGCGGCCTTCCGCTCCTCGTCCAGCTCCACGATGTTGCCCTCGCTCAGCTTCTCCAGGGCCATCTCCACCATGCCCACGGCGCCGTCCACGATCATCTTTCTGGCGTCGATGATGGCGGAAGCCTGCTGCCGCTGGAGCATGGCTGCGGCGATTTCAGGGGCGTAGGCCAGGTGGGTGATCCGGGCCTCCAGAATCTCCAGACCGGCCACTTCCACCTTGTTCTGAATCTCCGCCTTCAGCTCCTCGGCCACCATCTGGCTGCTGCCCCGGAGGGAGCGCTCATCCTCGCCGCCGTCGGCCATGTCATAGGGATACAGCCGCACGATGTTCCGCAGGGCGGAGTCGGTCTGGATGGACAGGAACTCCATGTAATTGTCCACATTGAACACGGCCTTGGCAGTGTTCTGCACCCGCCAGATGACCACCACGCCGATCTCGATGGGGTTGCCCAGCTGATCGTTGATCTTCTGCTTGCCGTTGTTCAGGGTCAGGGCCTTCATGGACAGCTTCTTGCCGCTGGCGGAGTCCTTGCTCTTGCCGCTCAGGGTCAGGGACAGGCCCGTGCTTCCGGCGGTGGCCGCGGCGGTCTCCACATCCTTGCCCTCCATGGTGGGGTTCACGGCGGAGACGAAGGGGTTCACGAAAAAAATGCCCGGTTCCTTCAGGGTACCGTAATATTTGCCGAACAGGGTCAGCACCAGTGCCTCGTTGGGCTTGATGACCTTCAGTCCCGCAAAGGGCATCCAGCACAGGCACAGATACAGAATACCCAGTGCGATCAGAATCACGCCCGGGAACATCCCGTCCCAGGTCACCAGTTCCACCCCGAAGACCAGGGCCAGCACAGACACGGGCAGCAGGAAAATACCCAGCAGGAGCATGGGGATGCCCGGTTTCCCCTTCAAAACGATCTCATCATTGACCAGTTTCCGTTCTTCCATACAGAAACCTCCCCCTCTATTTGATATCAAAATCATATCACTTTGTATATACCTTGTCAAGAGAAAAACAAACGGGCCGCTTCACAAAAAGGAAACGGCCCGTTTGGGCAATCAGATCGATTGAAATTGTCACTTCAGGGCGGCCACCCCGGCGGCGACGGCCGGGAGCGCAGGGCAATAGGATGCCGGGTCCTCCGGGGCGGGAGCGGGGGTCGGGGCTGGATCAGGGGAGGGCAGGGTTTCCAGCGTCAGGGCGTAGTCCGTCATCATGGTGCACAGTTCCCCCAGACGGTCCTCGGCATAGGACACATTTTTCGTAAACACCACCAGCAGGAAGGGCCGGGGCGTATAGACAATGGCACAGTCGTTCAGCGCCCCCTCGAAATAGCCGTATTTGTGGGCGATCTCATACTCGCCCTGGGTGGACTGGAAGTACCGGCCCGGGTGGGAGGCTTTCATGTTCTCGATGATCTCCCCGTACTGATCGCTGTGCTCATATAAATACAGGAGCGTGCCGATCATGAACCGGGGACTCATCCGGTTGTCGGAGTAATATTCCTCCGGCAGGTCCTCCAGGGGAATCCCGGAATAGGCGGCGAGATAGTTCCGGTAGGCGGCCTTGTCCGGAGCCAGCGTGTACCGCAGGGCCTGGGCGGCGTCGTTGTCGGAATAGACGATGGCCCATTCCATGGCCTGGCCGATCTGGTAGCCCCGGGTGAAGCCCTCCGGGTCCAGCTCCCCGGCGGCGATTTTGTCGGTGACGGCCATAACCAGGGGGAGCTTGTACATACTGCCCGCCTTGATGTAGGTGTCGGCGCCGAAATACCAGCTGTCCCCGGTCTCCAGGTCGTACCAGCCGATGGCGCAGTTGGTCTCGTTCATGTTGTGTTCTTCCAGATAGGGCAGGATCTGTGCCCCCGGCCCGTCGGTGCCGGTCATCTCCTCCGCCGCCGCAGCCGGGAGAGACAGGACCATGGCCAGCGCGGCGCACAGCACTGTCCGGATGGCCCGGCTCACCGGATGCCTGCCGCCGTACGGGGCAGGAGCGTATCGATATAGGAGACAATGTCAAAGGGGCGCACCGGCTCATCCTTCCGGAGGTACAGGGGGTGGTGGGGGTGGCCTTTTTTGGAGATCTTTCCGGCGCAGACCCACTCGGCACCGTGGTCCCGGCCGATGGCAATCATGTCCCGGACGCAGCCGGGCAGGTAGGGCCGGGTCTCGATGATGTTTCCCCAGGCGGCCCACACCGTGGGGTGGGCACACTGGCTGAGAACAAAGTCGAAGGCCTTCATATTCTCCGCGTGGAGGGCGGGGTTCAGCTCCCGCTCCATGTCCTCAGGCCGGGTGGCCCGCTGGGCGTACACATTGAACATGGTGAAGCTGTCAAACCCGTTGCCCAGGGCGATGCGCTCCACGGACTTCAGGGTGTTGTCCAAAGCGTCCGGGGCGGCGGTGGAGGGGTTGATGCCGATGCAGATCAGGGGATGCTCCCCCCGGGTGCCCAGCACATACCGGTATTCCGAGTAGAAATCCGGGATATACAGCCAGCGCTCCCGGTCATAGACCTCCGACTGATCGGAGTGGCGGCAGGCGTCGGCAAAGGTCAGAATGGGAATCTCCGTGGTGGCGGAGGACGGAATATGCATAATCGTGTCACCTCGTCCCCCGATTATACCAGAGCCGGGCGGGATTGACAACGGGCCAAATCGTGCTATACTGGTCTGCACAGCCAGACGCTTCAGACGCAGAGCCGCAGGGACTCTGCGTTTTTGTTTTTTCAGGAGGGAAGCAATATGGATGCAATGGAATGGACCGGCCCGGTGCCGGCGGAACCGTGGGATGTGCCGGCCGCGGCGGATCTGGCCCAGCGGCTGCGGGACCACTTTCCCGGATTTGTCCGGGAGGAATTTACAGAGCAGATGACGGCCCGGCTGCCCTCGGGGGAGGCACTGGTGATCCGCCGGGGAACGACGCTGGCGGGCTGCATCATCTTTTCCCGGGAGCGGCGGGAGATTGATTTTCTGGCGGTGGACCCGGCCTGCCGCCGGGCGGGTGCGGCCATCCGGCTGCTGGCCGCGGTGATGGACCGGTTCCCGGCGGGAACGGAGCTGTCCGTGGTCACTTACCGGGCCGGGGACCCGCTGGGCATCGCCGCCCGGCGGCTGTATGGGAAATTCGGATTCCGGCCGGGGAAACTGGTCACGGCCTTTGACTATCCCTGTCAGGTATTGACCGGCCCGGTGCCGGAGCGGTTTCCGGAAGAAATTCTGGAGGTTCTGGGAACAAATCCCGGGGAAAAGCATCTGACAACACAGGAGGAATGTGTATGAAAGCGATTGTTTATACGAGCAATACGGGCAGTACCGCCCGGTATGCGGCCATGCTGGGGCAGGAGACGGGGCTGCCTGTGTATTCCATGGACGAGGCAAAACGGGCCGTGCCCGCCGGGGCGGAGGTGCTGTATCTGGGCTGGCTCATGGCCAGCGGCATCAAGGGCTATGCCAAGGCCGCAAAGCGGTACCATGTCTGGGCGGTGTGCGCCGTGGGAATGGGAAGCACCGGCTCCCAGCTGGAACTGGTCCGGGAGAAGAACGCTGTCCCGGCAGAGGTGCCCCTGTTCACGCTCCAGGGCAATCTGGACGCATCAAAGCTCCGGGGCGTCTATCAGCTGATGATTTCCATCATGATGAAATCCGCCGGAAAAGGTTTGTCGGAAAAGCCGGACCGCACCCCGGAGGAGGATGATTTGCTGGACGCGATTCAAAACCGCCGGGACCGGATCTGCCCGGAAAATCTGACGGCGGTGCTGGACTGGTACCGCACGGCGGAGAAACAGTAAAAAGGAGAGACCAATGAAAAAAACAATACTGACGGCGGCGCTGACGCTGGCGCTGGTCCTGTCCGCCTGCGGACAGAGGGGTGGAGACCCGGAACCGGAACAGACTCCGGTGCCCCCGGAAACGACCGTGCCTGCGGCTGACACGGACCTGTCCGATGCCTACGAAGGGCTGATCGGGCAATACACACAGGCATTGACGGAGCACTGGACCGGCGGCGATCTGGCGGAGGCCGGTCTGAACCACATGACGGCAGACATTCCGGCGGATGCCGTGGGCTATGCCATCACGGATCTGGATGAAAACGGCGTGCCGGAATGGATCGTGGGCACCCGGAACGCCGGAGATGCCTTTTATCAGAAACTGATCTTTGATGTGTATACCCTCAGCGAGAGCGGTGAGCCGATGCTGGTGTTCGGCAGTACAGAGCGAAACCGTCTGTACTGGGCCGGCGGGGACTGCTTTGCCCATGTGGGCTCCAGCGGGGCCAATGACAGCTTTGATACCACAGACCGGTATGAAGACGGGGTTCTGAAGGACCTGAACCGGGTGACTGACCCCGGGGATTACCGGCAGATGGAGCTGACGGCTTTCGTTCCCGCCGGTACCGGAAGTCTGGGTCCCATTCTGGATGAGGTCCGGGAGCGGGTGTACCCCGGTACCGCCGGGTGCAGCCTGACTGCCGCCCAGCTGGCGGTGGAGCTGATGAACTGGGCGGCGGACACTGGTGTGACGGAGGAGACAGCCCGTCAGGCGGCTGTGGACTGGCTGATGCCCCTGGGCAACGATGAAGCGGTGGAGTTTGCCGGACAGATGGAACTGGTGGACACTGCCTGCCGGGAACTGACCGGGGAGCATGGGGAAGACCTGCTGTCCTCCATCGGCCTGACCGCCGCTGACTGCCGTTGGGGTGACACCGTCCCCGCCGCCGTTAACGCCGTCCTGTCCGCCGTGGGCGTGGGGGCGTGAAAACTGCATGATAAGGAACAGCCGGACCACATTGTGGCCCGGCTGTTCTGGCACCCCGGAGAGGACTCGAACCTCCGGTCTTTCGCTTAGGAGGCGACTGCATTATCCACTATGCTACCGGGGCAGGTGCGGTTCATATTCTATCCCAAACACCCCCGGGCTGTCAAGTGCGGGGGCGTTCTTTTAGTCCTCCGGCGTGGCCCACTGGCCGCAGCGGCCCACGGCACGGCGCCAGGTGGCGTGGAGACGCTTTGCCTCCGCCTCGTCCATCCGGGGGGTGAATACCCGGTCGGACACCCGCAGCCGGGCCAGCTGCTCCGGGCCGGACCATACGCCCGCAGCCAGTCCAGCCAGAAATGCGGCGCCGAAGGCGGTGGTCTCCACCATTTTCGGACGGTCGATGGGACGGCGGAGGATGTCCGCCTGGAACTGCATCATGAACTCCGATACGCTGGCGCCGCCGTCCACCCGCAGGACGCTGAGAGTCTCCCCGGTGTCCGCCTCCATGGTGTCCAGCAGGTCCTTCACCTGATAGGCGATGCCCTCCAGCACCGCCCGGGCCAGATGGGCCTTTGTGCTGCCACGGGTCAGGCCCAGAATGGCGCCCCGGGCGTACATATCCCAGTGGGGTGCCCCCAGACCGGTGAAGGCCGGGACCATGTAGACCCCGCCGTTGTCCGGCACGGAGTCCGCCAGAATGTCGCACTCCCGGGCGGTGCGGATCAGCCCCAGCTCGTCCCGGAGCCACTGGATGGCGCTGCCGGCGTTGAACACGCTGCCCTCCATGGCGTAGGTGGTCTCGCCCCCCAGATTCCAGGCCACGGAGGTGACCAGGCCGCCCATGGACCGGATGGAGGAGGTGCCGGTGTTCATCAATGTGAAGCAGCCGGTGCCGTAAGTATTCTTGGCCTGTCCGGGCTGGATGCAGCCCTGGCCCAGCAGGGCCGCCGCCTGGTCGCCGGCGCTGCCGCACACGGGGACGCCTGCCAGCATCTCCAGCCCCGGAATGCCAGGAGCCACATGGCCGTACACCTGGGCATTGGGCACGGGGGTGGGCAGCATGCACATGGGGATGCCCAGCCGGCGGCAGAGATTATCGTCCCAGCGCAGGCTGTCGATGTCAAAGAGCATGGTGCGGGAGGCGTTGGAGTAGTCCGTCACATGGACCTTGCCCCCGGAGAGATACCAGATCAGCCAGGTGTCCACGGTGCCGAACAGCAGCTCGCCCCGCTCGGCCCGGGCCCGGGCGCCGGGCACATTGTCCAGAATCCACTTGATCTTGGTGCCGGAGAAGTAGGCGTCGATGAGCAGGCCGGTTTTGTCCCGGATGTAGGCGGCCATGCCGTCGGCGGTCAGCTCATCGCAGATGGCGGCGGTGCGGCGGCACTGCCAGACGATGGCGTTGTACACGGGTTTGCCGGTGGCCTTGTCCCAGACAATGGTGGTCTCCCGCTGGTTGGTGATGCCGATGCCGGCGATGTCCGTGGGGGACAGGCCGCTCTTTTCAAAGGCCTCGCCCAGGGCGTGGAACTGGGAGTCCAGAATGACCATGGGGTCATGCTCCACCCAGCCGGGCTTGGGGTAAATCTGGGGGAAGGGGTACTGGGCCAGGGTGACGATGTTCCCGGCGGCGTCGAAGATGATGGACCGGGAGCTGGTGGTGCCCTGGTCCAGGGCGATCAGATATCCGTTCATGGTTGACCCTCCGTATTGACGAAATGATAAAAAGCCGTTAAACTGTCGATAATAACATTATTTTAGCACAACGGGAGCGTGTTGACTATGCCGACAATGAAAGAATTTACCATTCCGTCCGCGGACGGGGTGCATCAGATCTATTGCCGCCAGTGGACCCCGGACGGGGCAGTACGGGGCGTGGTGCAGATCGCCCACGGTGTGGCGGAGCACATCCGGCGGTATGACCCGTTCATGACCTTTCTGGCGGAGCGGGGCTTTGTGGCCGCCGGGAACGACCATCTGGGCCACGGTTACAGCGTGAACAGCGAGGAAGAGCTGGGCTGGTTCGGAGAATCCGGCGGCTGGAGCTTTGTGGTGGGGGATATGCACCGGCTCCATCAGAAGCTGAAAGGGGAATACCCCGGCGTGCCCATCTTCCTGTTCGGCCACAGCATGGGCAGTTTCCTGTCCCGGACCTACGCCATCGGCCACGGGGCGGAGCTGGACGGGCTGGTCATCAGCGGCACCGGTCATCAGGCGAAGGCCATGACCACCGCCGGGGGCGCGGCGGCCCGGCTGGAGATCCGGCGGCACGGGACGGAATACCACAGCAAACTGCTGAACGATCTGGCCTTCGGCGGATACAACCGGGGCTTCTCCCCGGCCAGAACGGAGAGCGACTGGCTCAGCCGTGACGAGGCGGTGGTGGATGCCTACCGGGCCGATCCCCTGTGCGGTTTCATCCCCACGGCGGGGCTGTTCCGGGATATGATGGGCGGTATTGCCTTCGTGACTGACCGGAAAAACATCCGGAAGATGCCGAAAAATCTGCCGGTGCTGTTCATCTCCGGTGCCGCCGACCCGGTGGGGGAGAACAGCAAAGGCGTCCTCCGGGCCTACCGGGCTTTCGTGGACGAGGGGATGGAGAATGTGTCCCTGAAGCTCTATCCCGATGCCCGGCATGAGGTGCTGAACGAGACGAACAGGGCGGAAGTGTACGACGATGTCCTCCACTGGCTGGAACGGCTGGTATAAAAGCTTCACAAACAAAATGAATCTGTTGCGATCTTATGCATCGATCGCATAATGCGTATAAAAGACAGATTTTGAAAGAGACTGCATAAAGGAGGGACTTTCCGATGAGCAGACAGGAAGCACGGGAACAGTATCTGGAGGCCCAGAAGCTGGGGCAGAAGGAGTATAAAAACTGTATTTTACAGGGAAAGTATCCCTATCTGCAGGTGCTGGACGAAATCCTGTTCGATCCCATGGTGGCCGGACGGGTGAATCTGGGCCTGCTGGAAATCCCCACGGAGCAGATCGTGGGCACCAAATCCGCCGGACGGGTGGAGGCCTTTGCCGCCAATTTCATGCCTCTGCTCCCGGAAAAATCGGAATTTGCCACCAAGTGGATTACCCTGTGTGAGGCCCATCTCAGCGCCGAGGGCATCCGGGATCCCATCCGGTGCTATGAATACCTGGGCCGGTTTTATGTACAGGAGGGGAACAAGCGGGTCAGCGTGCTGAAAAGCTACGGCGCCGCCACCATCCCCGCCTATGTGACCCGGCTGGTACCCGTGTGGACGGACGATCCCCAGGTGCGGGCCTATTATGAATTCCTGGATACTTACCGGATGACGGGGCTGTACCGGGTGTATTTCACCCGGCCGGGGAGCTTTTCCAAGCTCCAGGCGGCACTGGGATTTGAGCGCGACCATGTGTGGACGGAGGAGGACCGGCGGCGGTTTCTGTCCGGATTCACCTATTTCCGGGACGCCTTCCGGAAGCTGGGAGGCGATGCCCTGCCGGTCACGGCGGCGGATGCCCTGGTGGTGTGGCTGAAGGTCTATCCTTTTGACCAGCTGCGAACCTCCACCCCGGCGGAGCTGCAGAAAACGCTGGGGTCCGTGTGGGCGGATGTGCAGGTGCTGGGGGAGACGGACCCCATCGCCGTGAATACCGCCCCGGTGGAGACGGAGGAGGACAAGGGCCTGCTGGGCCGTCTGGTGTCCGCCATGTTCCCCGCCCATCTGACGGTGGCGTTCATCAACCAGTTGGACCCGGAGACCAGCCCCTGGACCCGTGCCCATCTTCAGGGTGCCCGGGTCATGCAGGAAGCCCTGGGAAACCAGGTGACTACGCTGATTTACAACAATGTGGGCATTGAGGAGCAGGCGGAACATGCCATGGAGGAGGCTGTGAAAGCCGGGGCACAGGTGCTGTTCACCACCACCGCCCCGCTGATCAGCGCCTGCCGGAAGATCGCCGTACGGTATCCCAATGTGCGGGTGCTGAACTGCTCGGTCTCCATGCCCTACACCGGGGTGCGGACCTATTACAGCCGCATCTACGAGGGGAAATTCATCTCCGGCGCCATTGCCGGGGCCATGTCCAAAAATGATGTGCTGGGCTTTGTGGGCAGCTATCCCATCTTCGGCGTGCCCGCGGGCATCAACGCCTTTGCCCTGGGCGCCCAGCTCACCAACCCAAGGGCCCGGGTGAAGCTGTTGTGGTCCTGTGTGCCCGGCGATCCCATGGAGGAGCTGGCGCGGCAGGGCATCGAGTGCATCTCAACCCTGGACATCACCAGCCCGGATCAGTTCCAGGGAAAGCGGGGTGTGTGCCAGCTGCAGGCGGACGGACAGGTGCGTCTGCTGGCCTCCCCCTACTGGAACTGGGGCGCCTTTTATATCCGGCTGGTCCGCAGCATCCTGAACGGCGGCTGGGAGGTTCTGAACTCCGACAAGGGCTGCCAGCAGGCGGTGAACTACTGGTGGGGCATGGACAGCGATGTGGTGGGCATCAAGCTCAGCCCCGACCTGCCGGAAGGGATCCGGGTCCTTGCGGAGATCCTCCGGAAAGGGCTGGCTGATGGGTCCATCTCCCCCTTCCACCGGGAGATCCGCTCCCAGGACGGCACCCTACGCAACGACGGCGCCCGGTGGCTGACGCCGGAGGAGATTCTCCACATGGACTGGCTGTGCGACACAGTGGACGGGTCCATCCCCGCCTTTGATGAGCTGCTGGCCCGGTCCCAGGGCATGGTGCGGCTTCAGGGCGTTTACCGGGACCAGATCCCGGCGGATAAAGAGGGGGTACTGCTGTGAAGCTACTGCTGATCTCCGACCGGGAGAGTCCGGCGCTGTGGGATTATTACCAGCCCGGCCGGCTGGACGGGTTGGACCTGATCCTGTCCTGCGGGGACCTGAGCCCGGAGTATCTGCGGTTTCTGGTCACCATGGGCCGGGCACCGGTGCTGTATGTTCACGGCAACCACGACGGCCGCTACAAGGACGACCCGCCGGAGGGCTGCGACTGCATTGAGGACCGGCTGGTCACGGTGAACGGCCTGCGGATTCTGGGTCTGGGGGGCAGTCCCTTCTACAACGGCGGACCCCACCAGTACACGGAGCGGCAGATGGCCATGCGGATCTCCCGGCTCCGGTGGCAGCTGTTCCGGGCGGGGGGCGTGGACATCGTGCTCACCCACGCCCCGGCCCTTGGCTGCGGGGACGGGGAAGGTCCGGCCCACCGGGGCTTCGGCAGTCTCCTGCGGCTCATCGACCGATATCAGCCGGACTATCTGATCCACGGGCACTACCATCTCAACTACGGGAATCAGCCCCGGATCATGCAACACGGCAAGACCACGGTGATCAACGCGTATGAACATTATTTTCTGGAGATATGAAAAGGCCCTGACCAATCCGGTCAGGGCCTTTTCATCTCCCGGAAAACCCCTTAGGGGCTTTCCGGGAGAGAAAGCTGCGGCCGACTGCGCGCGCCCTGCGGGCACACTTGCGGCCGAGAGGAGTTTTTTCGACGGCAAAGCTGCCGAAAAAACCGATTGAAATTGATTCGCTCTTGCGAGCGCGAACTCTGGCGAGGCTTTTTGGAAAAATGTCTCGTTATCCGTTCTCCGTTGCCCGTTCCCGGCCGGACAGGAGGTACAGCGGGATCGCCGCCAGCTGGGCGAGGACGGACACGGCGATCATCACCGGGAGGCTGGTTTCATACAGCAACCCCAGCAGCCAGCTGCCCAGAAACCACGCCGCACCGAAGGCGCACTCGAAAATGCCGTACCCGGTGGCCCGGCTGGTCTTGGGAACCATGGAGGCCACGGCGGCCTTCAGAATGGACTCCTGGGCGCCCATGCCCACGCCCCACAGGGCGATGCCCAGCAGCACGGTGGGGATGCTCTCCCCGCCGAACACCAGAATGGGGAAGGGAGCGGACAGCAGCGTGGACAGCACCAGCACCTTCACACCGTATCTGTCAAAGAGGAATCCGAACACCAGCGCTGCCACCGCGTCCACCAGCATGGCCCCGGCGTACAGCAGGGGCAGGGAACCGGTGGTGATGAGAGAGGAAGTCTCCGCCAGACCGGGGGCCAGCTCCGTGAAGGTCCGGGAGATGTGCATGACCACGATGGAGTAGTCAATAAACCCGAAGGCGAACAGGCTGATGCCCGCGATATACAGCACGAACTCCTTTTTCATCCGGAAGGGCACAAATTCTTTCGGCTCCGGCTCGAACTGCTCCGGGTTGGGGAATTTGTGCTTTGTCACCAGCAGCAGTATCAGCGTGATGGCCCCGGGGATGGCCAGCACGGCGAAGCAGAAGGAATACAGCCGGAAGGTGTCCCCCTCCGTTTTCCCCAGCATCACCAGATACAGCAGCACCGGACCCAGGAATGCCCCCAGCTGGTCCAGCACCTCCTGGATGCCGAAACTCTTGCCCACGCCCTCCTGGGTGGCGGCGAAGGACATGATGGTGTCCTTGGCGGGTTTCTTGATGGCCTTGCCCATGCGCTGGACGATCAGCAGCAGGCAGGCCCAGACCCAGCCGTGCTCCCCCACCAGGGCCAGGGCGGGAACGGCGATGATATCCAGCACATAGCCCAGAATGGTCATGGGCCAGTACTGCTTTGTCTTGTCCGTGAGCTTTCCGAACACATAGCGCATGGAGTAGCCCACCAGCTCCCCCAGGCCGGACACAAAGCCGATGGTGGCCGCCGAGGCTCCCAGCAGGGACAGATAGGCCCCCCGGATGCTGGACGCCCCCTCGTGGGTCATGTCGGAAAACAGGCTCACCACCCCGAACAGCAGGATGAACGCCATGGCCCGGGAGATCCGCTGCCGCTTCTGTTCATGCTTCATGATTGCCGCCTCCTTTCATCCGCTCCGTCAGGTGGGGGAAGCCCGCCTTGCTCTCCTGCTTGCTCCGGCGGTAGAGGATGTCCAGCAGCCGGGCAAACTCTGCCTGCTCATCGGGGGACAGGGCCTCCAGCAGCCACTCGTAGCATACCGCTTCCACCCGGGCCTTGGAGTTTTTCAGATTCTCCGCCTGTTCCGTGGCGTACAGCAGGCGGCTGCGGCCGTCGGCGGGGTTCACATGCCGGGTGAGATAGCCCTTGGCCTCCAGACTGGCGATCTTCCGGGCGGCGGAGCCCTTGTCGATGCCGAGAATGGCGCACACCTCCGTCTGGGTGATGCCGGGATTGTGGCGGATCACATGGATCACATCGAACTCCCCGGTGCCGATCCCGTCGGCCCGGAGGGTGCGGACGGTGAACTTGCTCACCTCCCGGGCGATCTTGGTCATTTTTCTCTGGGTGATATCCATAAGCGCCTCCAAATAGATGTAGGTTCAACTAAATAAGATGATACTACAACTATCTGAAAAGTCAATGGGACAGACGCACCTTACTGTGTAAATCCGACCGCTTCCGCAGCCGGTGCTTTCCAATCGGGGAGAAGGGGTGTATAATGAAACGAAAAGGAGGGATGCGGCATGGTGCGGCCCATTATGAAAGACACGGCGTTTCTGGCGCAGAAGGCGGAGAAGGCCGGGCCGGAGGATGTGTCCGTGGCGGACGATCTGCTGGAGACACTGCAGGCCCATGCGGACGGCTGCGTGGGGATGGCGGCCAACATGATCGGCGTGAACAAGCGGATCATCGCCTTTGAGAACGACGGGGACTACATGGTCATGTTCAACCCGGAGATCGTGAAAAAGAGCGGCCCCTATCAGACGGAGGAGGGCTGTCTGTCCCTCACCGGGCGGCGGCGCACGAAGCGGTATCAGTCCATCAAGGTGCAGTACCAGAACCGGGACTTTGCCCTCCGGTTCAAGACTTTCACCGGCTGGACCGCACAGATCATCCAGCACGAGATCGATCATTGCGAAGGAATCGTGATTTGATGGGAGAACTGGATACGCTGGTGGAGCACCTGATGGAAAAAAGTTGACGATCGAGGCGGCGCTTCTGGCCCTGGAATCGGGAAAAACAGGGAACGAAAGGATCCCTTCCGGCGTCTGACCTGTAAAATGGAAAAGAGAGGAAACACCAATGCACATGGAAACCAGACGGCTGCTGCTGCGGCTGTGGGAAGAAACTGATGCGGCGGAACTGTACCGCCATGCATCCGACCCTGCGGTGGGGCCCGCCGCAGGCTGGCCGGTCCACGCTGATGTGGAGGACAGCCGCCGGATCATCCGGGAAGTGCTGTCCGCTACGGAGACCTATGCTGTGGTGCTGAAAGAAACCGGTCTTCCTGTGGGCAGTATCGGTCTGCTCCGGGGAGAGGATGCCAATGCTCCGGTCACAGAGACTGAGGCGGAGCTGGGCTACTGGATCGGCAGACCCCTCTGGGGGCTGGGGCTGATCCCTGAAGCGTCGGAAGCGCTGCTGGAGCACGCCTTCCGGGATTTGGAGTGCACAGCGGTGTGGTGCAGCTATTACCGGGAAAACGCGCAATCCCGCCGGGTGACAGAGAAGCTGGGCTTCCGGTATCACCATACGGTGGAAAACGAGCCGGTTCCCCTGCTGGGGGAGCAGCGGACGGCGGTCTATACCCGGATGACCCGGGCGGAGTGGGAAAGGCGGTGAGGATATGCGGCTTTATGCACTGGAACTGAATAATGACATCCGGGGGGAGCGGTCCCGCCGGTGGGCCATGGAGCAGATGATCGCCCGTCTGGACGATCCGGACCTGGTGGTGCTGCCGGAACTGGCCATGAGCGGCTATCTGGCGGACGAGAGCGTGTGGCAGTACGCGGACCTGCATGGGCAGCGCACTGCCGCCTGGGCCCGGGAGATGGCCGCAAAGTACCGCACCGCCATCGGTGTGGGCTATTTGGAGACCGACGGCCGGGACTTCTACAACGCCTAC
>JALFTG010000036.1 GCA_022779345.1 Oscillospiraceae bacterium
CGGATATGATCCACGGCATGGCCCACATCACCGGCGGCGGCATCGAGGGCAACCTGTGCCGCATCATCCCCGAGGGCATGAAGGCGGAGATCGATCTGAGCAAAATCCGGATGCTGCCCCTGTTCAAGTTCATCCGGGCCAAGGGCAATGTGGCGGACGCCGAGATGCTCAAGACCTTCAACTGCGGCGTGGGCTTCAACATCGTGGTGCCCCAGGAACACAAGCAGGCGGTCATGGACCATGTGAACCAGTGGTACGACTGCTACGAGATCGGCACCATCGTGGAGAGCGATGTCCCCGGCATCAAACCCAGCCAGACGGCCAAGAATATCCGGTTCGTGGGAGCACTTGAAAAGTGAATCAGAAATGAGGAATTTGCTTTTTCCTCTTGCTGTCCGATAAAAAATCAGCCGCTGCGGAATGTTCCGCGGCGGCTGATTTTTTCTGTTACCGGATGTCTTTCCGGCTGTACTGCCAGTAGGCGAGGGCGATGAACACTGCGGTGACGGCCATGCCGACGGCCACCAGCGGGGCGTCCAGAGCGCCTTCCGTGACGATATCGGCGCCGTCGGTGAAGCCGAAGGGCGTGCAGTATTTCAGGGCCTTCATCTTGTCGGAGATGTTGGCGATCAGGTCCAGGAAATACAGCACCGTGGCCAGACCCAGACCGATGCCGGCGCTGCCCCGGCGGAGAAAGGCGGAGATGCCGAAGCAGATACCCGCCACTTCCACCTGCATGAGGAAGTAGGCCAGATGGAGCAGGCTCAGCTCCTTCCAGGGGATCTCCTCTCCGATGAAGGCCACTCCTGCCACGGACAGGAGGAACACAATGGCGTTCATGGCGATGAGCTGGACGGCAATGGCGATGAGCTTCTGGGTGACCACCCAGACCCGGCTCACGGGGTGGGTCAGGAGGAATTCCGCCGTGTGGTCCTTCTCCTCCTTGGCCAGGGCCGCGGCGGCGATGAACGCGGCGAAGAATGCCCCGCCCAGGCCCAGAATGTTGCCGCACTCCACGGAGTAGAATCCCAGCAGGGTACCGAAGTTCAGCCGGTCCATGCCAAAAGCGGCGGAGAAGGCGCCCATGGAGGCAAACATCTCGCTGACGGAGTCCATCTGGGTTTTCATCTCCGGGAACAGGACGATGCAGATCAGAATCAGCGCGGCGATGGCCCCCGTCCAGATCCAGAAGCCCACGCGCCCCTGGCGCAGTTCATGGCGTACAAGGGTCATACCGCTTCGCCTCCTTCCGTGTAGTAGTGTAGGAAGATCTCCTCCAGATCCGGCTCCGCCACGGACAGGTCCGTGATGTGCCCGGCGGCCAGCGCCGTCAGCAGGGGCGCCATGTCCCCGCTGTACAGGAAGCTGACGCCGTCCTCCGTGTCCTGCCGGTCCCGGATGCCGGACAGACCGGACAGATCCGCCGCACCGTGGATGACAATGCGCTTGGCGCTGGTCCGGGACAGGGCCTCCACGCTATCGCAGGCGATCATTCGGCCCTCCCGGATGATGGCCGCCCGGTGGCAGTTGCGCTGGATCTCCGAGAGCACATGGGAGGACAGGAACACCGTGGTGCCCGCCCGGTTCCGCTCCCGGAGGATGGCGAAGAACTCCCGCTGCATCAGCGGGTCCAGTCCGCTGGTGGGCTCATCCAGGATCAGCAGCTCCGGGTCGTGCTGCAAAGCGCACACGATGCCCACCTTTTTCCGGTTGCCGAAGCTCAGCTCGTCCACTTTCCGCTCCGGGTCCAGCTGCAGCCGCTGGCACAGAGCGTCCGCGGCCTGTTTGCAGTCGGTTTTCCGCAGTCCGGCGGAAAGCTTCAGCACTTCCCGCACCCGCATCCCGCTGTAGAACACCGCCTCCGATGGCAGATAGCCCACCCGGGCGAGCAGGTCGTTCCGCTTGCCGGTGATGTCCTGACCCAGTACCCACGCCCTGCCGCCGGTGGGCCGGATCAGACCCAGCAGGGTGCGGATCGTGGTGCTCTTGCCGGCCCCGTTGGGGCCGATGAAGCCGAAGAATTCCCCCGGCTCCACGGTCAGGTCCAGGTCGATGATGCCCCGGGCCTTTCCGTAGGATTTCGTCAGTTTTTCTGTTCGGATCGCTTCCATATCATCCCTCATTTCTTCCGTAAATCTGCTCCCAGAAATCGATCATCCGTCCGAAGTCCGCCTCCATGCGGTCCACATCGATGACCTCTTTCTGAAGATTTTCCCATACATACCCCTCAGATGCCCAGAACATATCCTGATACATCATTTCCAGATCCAGCCCGGGCCGGTAGTCCGCCGGATCCAGCTGCATGGCGGCGCCGTTGGTCTCAAAGGAGCCGTAGAGCCGGATGCTCTCCTGAATCTCCTGACAGACCTCCGGATCTTTTTCGTAATAGGCCTTGATGGTGAAGGCCCCCATGTCCGGCCAGCGGCGCATGATGGCAGTCTTGGCCTGCAGCCCCCGGCGCATAGTGGCGAACACATCCGGCTGCTCATAGGTCTGGTATGCCGCCAGATACTCCAGGGTGGTCCGGGCAGCCGTGTCCCACAGATACAGGTACAGCTCCTTTTTGTTCCGGAAATAGTGGAACAGCAGGGACTTGCTGATTCCCGCCGCGTCGGCAATCTCGCTGACGGGGCTTTTCTTGTAGGAATTCCGGGAGAACACCCGGTATCCCGCGTTGAGAATGGCGCGCTGCTTCTCCTCCGGGAGAGAAAAGAATTTTTCGTTCATATCCCACCTCCGTAAACCGGTCCGGTCAATTTCTATTATAGAGCGTTGACCGTTTTTGAGAAGACCCCCTGACAAAAAAATTCCCGGATGCCATACATCCGGGAAAACCAGTATATCAAAACATCAGGTGCGGTCCATTTTCTCCAGTCTGGCGGTGCGGCGGGCTTCCTCGTCCTGCCGGGTTGCCAGATAGTATTCCAGCGCCAGGAGACTGTCGGAGAAATAGATGTCCTCTTTCACGATCCGGGAGTCTTCCGGCAGCTCAATGATGGCGTTGGTGAAGTTCCAGATGCCCTTCACCCCGGCCCGCACCGCCGCGTCCGCCGCGATCTGGGCATACTGGGAGGGCACGCACAGTACGGCGATGTCCACATCGTTTTCCGCGCAGAACTCGTTGACAATGGCGGAGTCATACACGGGGATGCCCCGCTTCGTCTGACTGCCGATCACCCGCTTGTCCGGGTCAAAAGCGGCCAGCAGATGGAAGCCGTATTCCTCAAAGCTGAAGTGATCCAGCAGTGCCCGGCCGATGTTGCCCACGCCCATGACAATGACCTTGTAGCCCCGGTCCATGCCCAGAATGGAGGCGATGGCATCCCGGAGGGAGGGCAGATAATAGCCGTAACCCTGCTGGCCGAATTCGCCGAAGCAGCTGAAATCCTGACGGATCTGGGAGGGGGTCAGTCCCAGCTGACGGCCCAGTTCGCTGGAGGAGATGCGCTCCACGCCCGCGGCGCTGAGCTCATCCAGTTTCCGCAGATACCGGGGCATCCGGCGGATCACATTGTTGGAAATTTTGAGTGTTTTCATGATGCCTGTTCAAACCTCCCGAACTGTCCATGGAAAATTCTTCTTGTGAAGCATCATACCATGTTTCTCCGGTTTTTTCAACCGTTCAGACCATTGATTGCCGGGAAAATGTGTGGTATCATGCGAAAAGAAACAAGGGAGGGCGAACATATGGAACGACCTGTGGTGATCCTGTACGGCTTCGGTGCCGGGGATCTGAAGAAACTGCGGACCCTGTGTGCCCGGATGGGGCTGCGCCCCCGGCAGGTGCGCCCGGAAGAGACGGGACAGAAAGTCGGGGCCTTCGCCGGGGAGACGGCGTTTGCGGAGAACGCCGGGCCGGAGGAGATTCCGGGACAGATGCTGGTGCTGGCGGGACTGACCGACCGGCAGATCGAGGTGTTTCTCTCCGGTATGCGTACGGCCCGGGTGGGCCGGAGCGCGCTGAAGGCGGTGCTTACGCCTACCAACAGCGACTGGACCGGTGCGCAGCTGTATGCCGAGCTGAAAAAAGAGCGGGAGGCCATGGGGGACAAGCCCATCCATCCCGGACAGGAGGAGACCTGACATGAAAAACAAAAAGACACTGATTGCCCTGATCGTGCTGGTGGTGCTGGTCATCGGCGCCTTCGCCGTGTGGAAAGTGAACGCCCCCCAGGGCCAGACCGGGGACAAGAC
>JALFTG010000007.1 GCA_022779345.1 Oscillospiraceae bacterium
CCCATGAACCACGCCTTTGCCGTGGCCGGGGAATTCTCCCGGTGAGGTGGCGGATATGACAACGACACAGAGGCTGCTTGCAGCCACGGAAGATATCTGGGCGGAATACCACACCCATCCCTTCGTCCGGGGGATCGCCGATGGCACCCTGGATGAGGAAAAATTCCGGTATTACATGGTGCAGGACTACCTGTACCTCATCGACTATGCCAAGGTGTTCGCCATCGGCGTGGCCAAGGCCCGGGACCCGGAGACCATGCGGCTGTTTGCCGGCTATGTCCACCAGATCCTGGACGGGGAGATGGACATCCACAAGGGCTATATGCAGCGTCTGGGCATCCCTCTGGAGGAGGCCGAGCGGGCACCGGTGGCCCTGGACAATCTGTCCTATACCTCCTATATGCTGCGGGTGGCCTATGACGAGGGCCCGGCGGAAATCGCCGCGGCCATTCTGTCCTGCGCTTTGAGCTATGAATACATTGCAAAAGAGATCGTGGCAAGGGACCCCGCCGCGGCGGATCACCCCTTCTACGGGGAGTGGGTGCGCGGCTATGCCGACCCGGGGTATGCCGCATCCAATCAGGTGCTGGTGGAACTCACCGAGCGGCTGACGAAGGACTATTCCCAGGCGCAGCTGGAGCACCTGACCGAAATTTTCATTGCCTGCTCCCGGTATGAGGGGGCGTTCTGGGATATGGCCTGGGAGATGAGGAA
This sequence comes from Oscillospiraceae bacterium, assembly GCA_022779345.1. Classification (GTDB taxonomy): domain Bacteria; phylum Bacillota; class Clostridia; order Oscillospirales; family Oscillospiraceae; genus HGM13010. Next base: position 715 of record JALFTG010000007.1, read on the forward strand.
CTGACCCCATGCTGACCTTTGACCATGTGAGTTTTCAATACGATGTGGAGGATTTCTCCATCATCGACGATCTGTCTTTCCAGGTGGAAAAAGGGGAGTTTGTGTCCGTGATCGGTACCTCCGGCTGCGGCAAGAGCACCATTTTCCGGCTGGTGAACCATCTGCTCATGCCCAAAAGCGGGAACATTCTGGTGAACGGCCGGAACATCCGGGATCAGAAGAACTACTGCGGCTATATGCCCCAGCACGATCTGCTGTTTCCCTGGCGGAGCGTGGCGGACAATGTGCGCCTGCCTCTGGAAATCCGGGGCGGGATGAGCAAAGCGGAGATGAACGACCAGGTGAACGCCACCCTGGAAAAGGTGGGCCTGGGCGGCTGGGGGGAGAAATCCCCCGGGGAGCTGTCCGGCGGCATGCGCCAGCGGGCGGCCTTTGCCCGGACGGTGCTCACCGGCTCGGACCTTCTGCTGCTGGACGAGCCCTTTTCCGCCCTGGACTACCTGACCCGTCTGTCCATGCGGGAGTGGCTGCTGGAGCAGTGGGAGCAGGAGCAGAAAACGGTGCTGTTCATCACCCATGATGTGGAGGAGGCGCTGTTCCTGTCCAGCCGGATTCTGGTGGTGGAGTCCAGCCCCATCACGCATCTGAAATCCGTTCCGGTCCCGGCGGGCTATCCCCGCACCCGGGACAGTCTGCGCCTGCCTGCCATGCTGGAACTGAAGGAGCAGCTCATCGGACTGCTCAGGAGGGAGACGCCATGAAAAACCGTGCGAAAGCAAATCTGCCCGCGGCGATCCTCATGCTGTGCCTGCTGATGATCTGGCAGGGCGCTGCCATGGGCGTCGACGCGGCCTATATCCTGCCGTCCCCCGTTCAGGTGGTGCAAAAGCTGTGGGAACTGCGCCTTCCTCTGTTCACAGCCCATCTCCCGGCCACCATGGAAGTGGTGGGCGTGGGGTTGGTGATCTCCATCGTGCTGGGCCTGGGCCTGGCCATCCTGATGGATGTGAGCCCCGTGGCGGAAAAGGCGCTGTACCCCATCGTCATCGCCTCCCAGACCATCCCCACCACGGCGCTGGCCCCCCTGTTCGTCCTGTGGTTTGGCTATACCATGTGGAGCAAGGTGCTGGTGGCGGTGCTCATGACCTTTTTCCCCATCACCATCACGGTGTTTGACGGGTTCCGCTCCGTGAAAACGGAGATGATCGAACTGATGCAGACCTTCGGCGCTTCCAAAAGCCAGATTTTCCTGAAGCTGAAGCTGCCGGCGGTGCTGCCCTATTTCTTCTCCGCCATCAAAATGGCGGTGCCCCTGTCCATCATCGGCGCGGCCATCGGCGAATGGCTGGGCGCCCAGAGCGGTCTGGGCTATTTCAGCCGCCGGATGATGACCCAGCTGGACGGCGCCGGGGTCTTTGCACCCATTCTGCTCCTGTCCGTGGCGGCCATGATCCTTGTGGCCATCGTGGCTGTGATCGAGAAGCGCGTCATTACCTGGCGGGGCGAATAAGTCAAAAAAGTCTTTCGACTTTTTTGAGAAAATGCAGCCTGACTGCGCGCACTCGCGTTGCTCGCACACTTGCAGGCTGAGAAGTGTTTTTTCACCGGCGAAGCTGGTGAAAAAACAGATCAAATTTGATTTGGCTCTGCGGAGCCGAACTCTGCGAGGCCATTTCAATCATTATAATAAGGAGAATTTTCATATGGAACGGAACAAAACAATTGCGCTGGTGCTGGCACTGGTCATGATGCTGACCCTGTTTGCCGGCTGCGGCCAGAAAACCAGTGATACCCAGACCGCCGATGATGGTCAGACGGAACAGCTCCGGGAAATCAATGTGGTGCTGGACTGGTACCCCAACGCCCTGCACGCGTTCATTTACACCGCCATTGAGCGGGGATACTACGCCGACGAGGGTCTGGATGTGAAGATCCAGTTCCCCTCCAACGCCAATGACGCCCTGTCCCTGGTGGCCGCCGGCAAGGCGGAAATCGGCCTGTACTACGAGCACGACATCATCCAGGCTGTGGCCAATCAGGGCATCGGCGTGAAGAGCATCGGCGCCGTGGTCCAGTCCCCCCTGAATGTGATTTTGTCCCTGAAGGACGAGAACATCACCAGCCCCGCCGATCTGGTGGGCAAGACCGTGGGATACGCCGGCACCGCCCTGAGCGAGTCCCTGGTGCAGACCATGATGGAGGCCGTGGGAGCGGACTACTCCAGCGTGAACATGGTGGATGTGGGCTTTGAGCTGATGAGCGCCATGACCACCGGCAATGTGAATGCCACCATCGGGTGCCTGGTCAACCACGAGGTCCCCCAGCTGGAGGAGGAAGGCTTCGAGGTCAACTGGTTCATGGTGAACGAGTACGGCATCCCCAACTACTATGAGGGCGTGTTCCTGGCCTCTGACGACATGATTGAGACTGAGCCGGAGGTACTGGCCGCGTTCCTGCGGGCCTCTGCCAAGGGATTTGAGGATTTCCAGAACGACACTGCAGCCTGCCTGCAGATCCTGCTGGACAACCAGAACGAGGAGAACTTCCCCCTGAGCCCCACCGTGGAGGCCAAGTCCTGCGAGACTCTGCTGCCCCTGATGGAGACGGAGGACGCCCCCTTCCTGAGCCAGACCGCCGAGAACTGGCAGGCCAACATCGACTGGATGTACGACTCCGGCCTGATCGACCAGAAAGTGGAAGTCTC
>JALFTG010000071.1 GCA_022779345.1 Oscillospiraceae bacterium
GTGCCGGTCATCGGCATCGGCGGGGTGTCCGCGCCGGAGGATGTGCTGGAAATGATGCTGGCCGGGGCCACGGCGGTCCAGGTGGGCGCCGCCAATGTGGCGGACCCCTTCGCCTGCAAAAAGATCGTGGAGGGCCTGCCCCGGGCCATGGAAACTTACGGAATCAATGATTTGAATGATATCATAGGAGGAGCGCACAATGGGTAAAGATGTGATCATCGCCTGCGACTTCGCAGACGGCAGAACCTGTCTGGAGTTTCTGGACAAATTCACCGAGGAGAAGCCTTTTGTTAAGATCGGCATGGAGCTGTTCTACGCCGAGGGCCCCAACATCGTCCGGGAGATCAAGGCCCGGGGGCACAGAATCTTTCTGGATCTGAAGCTCCACGACATTCCCAACACCGTGAAAAAATCCATGGCCGTCCTGTCCGGTCTGGGAGCGGACATCGTGAATCTCCACGCCGCCGGTACGAAGGCCATGATGGAGGCCGCCCTGGAAGGTCTGACCCGGCCGGACGGCACCCGGCCCCTGCTCATCGCCGTCACCCAGCTCACCAGCACCAGCGAGGAGCGGATGCGCTCTGAACTGCTCATCAACGCCCCCCTGGACGAGACGGTGCTCCACTACGCCCGCAACGCCAAAGCCGCCGGTCTGGACGGCGTGGTCTGCTCCCCCCTGGAGTCCGGCAAGGTCCACGAGGCCTGCGGCGAGGGCTTCCTCACCGTCACCCCCGGCATCCGCTTTGCCGACGGGGACAAGGGCGATCAGGTCCGGGTGACCACCCCCGCCGACGCCAAGGCCATCGGCTCAGACTACATCGTGGTGGGCCGCCCCATTACAGCCGCCGCCGACCCCGTGGCCGCCTACCGCCGCTGCGTGGCAGAGTTTGTGGGCTGATTCTCAGATCAGCGGCAGACCGTGTCCCGTTGGGACAGTTCTGAATCGCCGCATCTTCCCCGGCTCTCCCTTTGGGAGAGCTGGCGCGGCGCAGCCGTGACTGAGAGGGTCAGGCCCTCTCCGCCTCGCTTTGCTCGGCACCTCCCCCAGAGGGGGAGGCATGAACGGTGCGGCTTTGGAAAAAGGCAATTCCTCATTTCTCATTTCTGATTCCTAATTATAAAAAAGACGGAGGATATGAACATGGAACTGGAAACTCTGATTGCGAAAGATCTTTTGAAAATTCAGGCGGTGTTTTTCCGCCCGGACGAGCCCTTCACCTGGGCCAGCGGCATCAAAAGCCCGGTGTACTGCGATAACCGGCTGACCCTCACGGATGTGGCGGTCCGCACGGATGTGGAGAACGGTCTGGCCCAGCTGATCCGCACCCACTATCCCGACGCTGAGGTCCTCATGGGCACCTCCACCGCCGGCATTGCCCACGCCGCCATCACCGGCCACATTCTGGGCATGCCCATGGGCTATGTCCGGGGCAGTGCCAAGGATCACGGCCGGAAAAACCAGATCGAGGGCCGTCTCCAGCCCGGCCAGAAAGTGGTCGTGGTGGAGGATCTGATCTCCACCGGCGGCAGCGTGCTGGAAGTGGTGAATGTGCTCCGGGAGTTCGGCGCCCAGGTGCTGGGCGTGGTGTCCATCTTCACCTACGGCATGAAAAAAGGCCTGAAGCGGCTGGCCGAGGCGGATGTGAAGAATGTCAGCCTGACCAACTTCGATGTGATCGCCCGGGTGGCCGCCGAGGAGGGCTACATCGCCCCCAGCGATGTCCAGCGGCTGCTGCAGTTCCGGGACAACCCGGATGACGAGAGCTGGATGGAGGCCAAGGCATGAGATCCCTCATCAATATTCTGGACCTGTCCGTCCAGGAACTGGACGAGCTGATCGCCATCGCCAACGACATCATCGCCAACCCCGGCAAATACAGCGAGATCTGCCGGGGCAAAAAGCTGGCCACCCTGTTTTTTGAGCCCAGCACCCGCACCCGACTGAGCTTCGAGGCCGCCATGTATGAGCTGGGCGGCAATGTGCTCACCGTGGCCGGGGCGGACTCCTCCTCCGCCGCCAAGGGCGAGAGCATCGCCGACACCGCCAAGACCGTCAGCTGCTACGCCGACATCATCGCCATGCGCCATCCCAAGGAGGGTGCTCCCCTGGTGGCGGCCATGAACGCCTCCATCCCCGTGATCAACGCCGGGGACGGCGGCCACAACCACCCCACCCAGACTCTGGCGGACCTGCTGACCATCCACCGGGAAAAGGGCCGGCTGAGCGATCTGACCATCGGACTGTGCGGCGATCTGAAATTCGGCCGTACCGTCCACTCCCTCATCGAGGCCATGGCCCGGTACGAGGGCATCCGCTTCGTGCTCATCTCCCCGGACGAGCTGAAACTGCCCGGCTATGTGCGCCAGGGCGTGCTGGAAAAAGAGGGCATCCCCTACGCCGAGACCGGCGATCTGGAAGGCGCTCTGCCGGAACTGGACATCCTGTATATGACCCGTGTCCAGCGGGAGCGGTTCTTCAACGAGGAGGACTACCTGCGGCTGAAAGACAGCTACATCCTCACCCCGGAGAAGCTGGCCGGTGCCCGGGCGGATCTGGCCATCATGCATCCCCTGCCCCGGGTCAACGAGATCAGCGTGGCTATCGACCAGGACCCCCGTGCCTGCTATTTCAAGCAGGTGCTCAACGGCAAATATATGCGTATGGCCCTGATTCTGCGGCTTTTGGAGGTACTGTAAATGCATATTGATTCCATTCAGAACGGCATCGTCATCGACCACATCACCGCCGGAAAGGGCATGGAAATTTACCATCTTCTCCATCTGGACGAGCTGGACTGCTCCGTGGCCATCATCAAGAATGTGGTCAGCGGCAAAATGGGCCGGAAGGACATCATCAAGGTGGACGCGGACATCGATATTGACACGAATGTGCTGGGCTATGTAGACCCGGGCGTCACCGTGGACATCATCCGCAACGGCCATCTGGCGGAGAAGCGCCAAGTGGGTCTGCCCACAAAGCTGACCAATGTGCTGTTCTGCAAAAACCCCCGGTGCATCACCACCACCGAGCAGGAACTGCCCCACATCTTCCTCCTCACCGACCCGGAGCACCGGGTCTACCGCTGCCTCTACTGCGAGACCAAGGCGAAGTGAAACACCGCAGCCGGTTTCTGCGGTGAGCACATCGGACAAGCGGGCGGGTTTGGAACCCGCCCCTACAAGAGAAACGAAACTTTCAAACAAAAAATCTTCCCACATTGTCATTGCGAGGAGCGCAGCGACGCGGCAATCCGTTTCCCCAAACCTGCGTCCATTGACGCAGATACAGAAGAACGGATTCCCACATCGGGCTGCGCCCTCCTCGGAATGACAGGATTGGAGGGGCGGCAGTGTCTTTTGGTGCACGGTGCATAACATATCCGTAAAACCATTTCTTTCCAACAAAAATTCCCGACCGGAGAACACAGGTTCTCTGATCGGGAATTTTTCTTATTCCGGCAGGCGCCGGTAGAGCTGCATATTTTCCCGCAGGCGGTCGGCCAGCTCCGGGGTGAAGCTGCCGGGCAGAGCCCGCCAGCGCCAGTTGGTGCCCACGGTGGAGGGGATGTTCATCCGCGCCTCGCTGCCCAGCCCCAGAATATCCTGGGCCTGCACCACCGTCAGGTCCGCCGTGGTGGCCCACAGAGCCTGCATCATGCCCCAGTGGTCCTCCTCCCCGGTCAGGCGCAGATACGCTCTGGCATAGGCCACATCCGCCGGATCGGCGCTGTTCAGCCAGCCCACCAGGGTGTCATTGTCGTGGGTGCCCGTATAGGCCACGCAGTGGGTGGGATAGCAGTGGGGCAGGTAGTCGCTGCCGTTGGGGTCCCGGCTGTCAAAGGCGAATTCCAGCACCTTCATGCCGGGGAAACCGCTGTCTTTCAGCAGCTGCCGCACGGAATCGGTGAGGAAGCCCAGGTCCTCGGCGATGATGGGCTGGGGGCCGATGGACCGCTCCACCGCCCGGAACAGCTTCATCCCCGGGCCTTCCTTCCACACGCCACGGCGGGCGTCCGGGTCTCCGTAGGGGATGGCGTAATAGGCGTCAAAGCCCCGGAAATGGTCGATGCGCAGCCGGTTATACACCCCGCACAGAAAGCCGATCCGCCGGGTCCACCAGGCGTAGTCATCCTCCGCCATCCGGTCCCAGTCGAACAGGGGGTTCCCCCACAGCTGGCCCGTCTCGGAAAAGCCGTCGGGTGGGCAGCCCGCCACTTCCCGGGGCACATGGTTTTCATCCAGCTGGAACAGTTCCGGGTGCGCCCACACATCCACGCTGTCCAGAGACACATAGATGGGCAGGTCGCCGATAAATTCAATGCCCCGGCCGTTGGCGTAGGCCCGCAGCTCCCGCCACTGGGCGAAGAACAGATACTGCACCGCGCGCCAGAAGTCCAGATCCCCGGCGTGCTCCCGGCGGAGGGCCGCCAGGGTCTCCGGGTCCCGGTTGCGCTCCGGCTCCGGCCAGTCCAGCCAGGCCGCGCCGCCGTTGCGGTCCTTCAGGGCCATGAACAGGGCGTAATCCTCCAGCCAGAAGGCATTTTCCCGGCAGAAGTCCCCGAAATCTTCCGGGGGTGATGCCAGAAACCGCTCCGCCGCCCGGCGGAGCACCGGGTAGCGCTTTTCGTACATAATTCCGTAATTGATATCATCCGGGGCACTCTCCCAGTCGATGTCCCGGTATTCCTCCCCCTTCAGCAGTCCCCGGGTCTCCAGCGTTTCCAGATCGATGAAGTAGGGGTTGCCCGCAAAGGTGGAGAAGGACTGATAGGGAGAGTCCCCGAAGCTGGTGGGGCACACCGGCAGAATCTGCCAGCAGGACTGCCCCGCCCGTACCAGAAAGTCCACAAACGCCCGGGCCTCCCGGCCCATGGTCCCGATGCCGCCGGGGGACGGCAGGGAGGACAGATGCATCAGAATTCCGCTGCTTCTCAAAACAGCACCTCGTTCCATGACCGGCCCGGCCGGTCAGATTTTTCTCATGCTCTCGCCGGGAATCAGGGAAAACGGCACCACTTCGTGCACCGCCGGCTTCCCTTCCATGCCGTCCAGCAGAATCTCCAGACTGCGCCGGGCAATGGTATCCCGGTACTGGCGGATGGTGGTGAGCTGGGGATCCAGATACCGGCCAAGATCAATGCCGTCATAGCCCATGACGGAGATGTCCTCCGGCACCCGCAGACCCCGGTCCCGGATGGCCCGGAGCGCGCCCACAGCCATGATGTCGGACATGGCGAACACCGCCGTGATATCCGGCGCCTTGTCCAGCAGCTCGTTCATGGCGTCATAGCCGCTGTCCAGGGCGAAACGGGCCTCAATCAGCTGCCGCCGGGGGTCAAAGGGAATGTCGTGGGCTGTAAAGGCCCGGAGACAGCCCCGGTACCGGGTGGCGGCGGCATTGGACAGGTCGATCTTGCCGCCCAGAACGCCGATGTTCCGGTGGCCCAGGGCGATGAGATATTCCACCGCCTGCTCCGCCGCGGCGTCGTCATCGGTGCTGACGCTGGACAGATTGGAAAAGCCCAGACCGGCGGCGGAGTTGGTGACCAGCACGCAGGGGATGGTGATGCCCTCGAACTGCCGGCGGAAATCTTCCAGCGTGCTCCCCAGAAACAGGATGCCCTGGGGATGCCGCTCCCGGCAGACCTGGACGGCCAGCTCCACCTCATTGTCGTCCTCGTCGATGTAATAGATCAGGCAGGCGTAGCCCCGGTCCCGGATCAGGCCCTGGAGCTGCTCCACGATGGAGGCAAACAGCATATTCTGGGTGCCCTTGACGATCACGGCGATGCCCGTGTTCGTCTGCTGGCGCAGATGCTTGGCGTTGCTGTTCAGATGAAAATCGTTGGCCTTCACCACCGCTTCCACCCGCCGTCGGGCATCCTCCGACACATTGGGACTGCCGTTGAGCACCCGGGAGACGGTGCCCACAGAGTACCCGGACATCCGGGCAATATCCTTGATGGTCACCTGTTTTGTCTCTTCCCGGGGCTTTGCCCGGCGCTCCGTCTGGTCCATGGGTCACCCGCCTTTCTTTACGCTCGTCATTCGATTTTAACAGCTGTATCCCATCATTGCAAGGATTTTCCTGTTCAGCCCTTCACGGCACCGGCAGCAACGCCCTTGATGATGTACTTCTGGCAGGCAAGGTAGAACACGATCACCGGAATGATGGCCAGGAGAATCAGGGCCATGGTAGCGCCCAGGTCCACCGTGCCGTAGCTGCCCTTCAGGTACTGGATGTGAATGGGAATGGTGCGGTACTCGTTGATGTCCAGCACCAGGTAGGGGAGCAGGTAGTCGTTCCACACCCACATGATCTCCAGAATGCCCACGGAGATCATGGTCGGCCGGAGCATGGGCACCACGATCTGGAAGAAAGTACGCAGGGGGCCGCATCCGTCGATGGCGGCAGCCTCCTCAATCTCCAGAGGGATGCTCTTGGCGAAGCCCACGAACATGAAGATGGCCAGGCCCGCGCCAAAGCCCAGATACACGATGGGGATGGTCCAGGGGGTGTTCAGACGGAGAGTGTCCGCCGTCTTGGACAGGGTGAACATCACCATCTGGAAGGGAACCACCATGGAGAACACGCACAGGAAGTAGAGAATCTTGCAGAAAATACTGTTCACCCGGGCGATGAACCATCCGGCCATAGAGCAGCAGAGCAGAATCAGTGCGGTGGACAGCAGGGTGATCATCACACTGTAGAGCGCGCTCTTCCAGAAAGGATAGTTGCCGAATGTCATGCCCTTCACGAAGTTCTGCACCCCGGCCCACATCTCTCCGGTGGGCAGGGCGAAGGTGTCGGTCTTGACAAAGGTGTTGAACTTGAAGGAGTTGAGGACCACCATGATGACAGGCATCACCCAGAGAATACAGACAATGGCCATCACCACTGTCATAATCTTTTTATGCCGGCGTTCCGCCGACAGGGTACGCATTTTTTTCTCGTTCATTACTGCTGTACCTCCTTACTGCGGGTAAATGCCAGCTGCATGAGGCCCAGAGCCGCCACCAGGACGAAGAACACCACGGCCTTGGCCTGGGCAGTTCCCTGAGCGGCAGCATTGGAGTTATAGAATGTGTTGTAGATATTCAGCGCCAGCATCTCAGTGGTCTTGACGGAGACGCCCCCGGCCTGGATGGCAATGGGCTGACCGGCGGTGAGTGCCAGGTTCTGGTCAAAGAGCTTGAAGCCGTTGGTCAGGGACAGGAACATACAGATGGTGATGGAGGGCATCACATTGGGGATGGTGACCTTGAAGAGGGTCTGGAGTTTGGAGGCCCCGTCGATCTTGGCCGCCTCCAGCATATCCCCCGGCACATTCTGAAGCCCCGCTATGTATATGATCATCATATACCCGATTTGTTGCCAGCATACCAGAATGATGAGGCCCCAGAAGCCCAGCCTCGTGTTCAGCAGGATGGAGGTGCCGAACCGGGAGAGGATGCCGTCAAAAATCATGGACCAGATATAGCCCAGCACGATGCCGCCGATGAGGTTGGGGGCGAAGAACACCGTGCGGAACAGGTTGGAGCCCCGGATGCCCTGGGTCAGCAGGTAGGCGATGAGGAAGGCCAGCACATTGATGATCACCAGGGACACGATGGCGAACAGCGCCGTGAACCAGAAGGCGTGACGGAAAGACGCGTCCTGGAATGCATTCACATAGTTGCCCAGACCGATGAACTGTGCATCGGAAGTGGTTTTGAATTTACAGAAGGACAGGTAGATGCCCTGGATGAAGGGCCAGACAAAGCCGATGATGAACGCAGCCGTCACCGGCCCCAGGAAGAGCGGCCACCAGCGCCGGGTGGTGCGCTCCAGGGAGGACATCCCGGTTTTCTTTTTTGGTTTACTCACGATTTCAACTCCCTTAACAGTTTCTCACATTTCTCAGAAAAAATTTCCCGCATATGGCACAGCGGGGCGGGCGAATCCGCCCGCCCCGCACATTGGGTCAAGAGCAATGAAACTTTACGCTCAGCCGTTGACAGCCTGATACTGGGTAGCCCAGCCGTCCACGATGGCAGTACGCACGGTCTCCCAGTTGGCATCGGTGGGATCAGCATTGTACTGGTTCAGAGCGGAAACGAACACCTCACGGTAAGCATCCACATTGGGCTGGAAGTTGGTGGCCCAGTTCATGACATAGCAGCCGTCGGAGGCGTACTCGTTGGCGACGGCCAGGAAGCCGTTGGTAGACTCGGCAGCGCTCTTATAGGGCATGACGCCGAAGGTGTCCACCAGCATCCGGCTGGCCTCGGGATCGGTGACGCACCAGACCATGAAGTCCATGGTGGCCTGCTGATCAGCCTCGGAAGCCTTGGCGTTGATGGCCCAGCAGTTTTCAGTGCCGCAGTTCAGGCCGGCCTTTTCCTCGCCTTCCACACCGCAGTAGTAGGGGATCATGGTGGCGTTGGGCACGGACTCGGACACAGCGGACCACTCCCAGGAACCCTGGACAAAGAAGACGGCCTTGCCGGTCTTGAACTCGTTCTCGGCGTCATGACCGCCGGTGGCCAGCTCGCTCCGGGCGACCAGGCTGTTCTCCACGCACAGGTCATAGAGGTTGCGGAAGTTGTCCACATAGTTGCCGGAGATGGTGGCGGGGCACTCGGTCCAGGTGGTGCCTTCCTGGTCATAGTAGTACTCCAGGTTGATCATGTGGCCGGTGTAACGCCAGGAGGAGGAAGGATCCATGTCGTTGGAGGTGAAGGCGTCAAAGCCCAGCTCGCCGGCGCGGGCGTGGATGTCCTCGGCCACGGCCTTCAGGCCGTCGAAGTTCTTGATGTCATCCAGGGAGTAGCCGGCCTGCTCCAGCAGATCGGGGTTGACGATGATGCCGTAGCACTCGTAGCAGTAGCCGATGGAGCACAGCTTGCCGTTCTCATCATAGAGGTTGTAGGCATCGGTGTTCAGCTCATTGGCGATGGCAGTGCCGTTCAGATCCAGGGCGTAGTCGCTCCAGGTCTTGACGCCTTCCATGTTGCCGATGTTGAACAGGGTGGGAGGAGCGGATTTGTCCATCTCAGAGGTCAGGGTCTGGCTGTAGGTGCCGGAAGCGGCGGTGACCACCTTGACAGGCACACCGGTCTTTTCGGTGTACATCTGGGCGACCTGCTGCAGGACCTCATCAGATTCAGGTTTGAAGTTCAGCCAGTAGACGGAGCCGCTGGCAGTCTCGGTGTCTTCGCCCTGATTTTCAGTGGTGCTCTTGTCGCCGCCGCAGCCGGCCAGCAGAGAAACAACCATCACAAGGCAAAGCGCAAGGATAAACAGACGCTTTTTCATAACTCATTGCCTCCTATAAATTTTCCCCACGCCTGTTGATAATTTCCGGAAACGCGGCGTGGAATCGTTTCCAATTGAGTGTATTTTTATGATACTCTTTTTTCCTCGCAGATGCAATTCAGATTTTGTCAGATTTCCTAATTTTGTATATATGTACAATTCTGTTTTGTGTGCCTTGCACAATTCGCCGGAATCTGTGCCTTCTCCATACAAATATACATACAGTTTCTGGAAAAACCGGAAAAAATTTTCATCCATCCGGCGGATTTTCTGTTGACAGATGCGGCAGAATGTGGTTATATGATATTAACACATGAACGAATGTGCATATATTCAATAATCAGGAGGTGTTCGTTATGGAATACGAACAGGAACACCATCACCATACGGACGACTGCTGCTGCGGACACGAACATGAGCATGAGCACGATGACGACTGCTGCTGCGGACACGACCATGACCACGATGACGACTGCTGCGGGCACGACCACGAACATGAGCACGGCCATCGCGCCCAGCCGGAGCAGCCCCGGAAACATCGGAAAGGCGGCACGGAGAAGCGGGTGTATGTGCTGGAGGGGCTGGACTGCCCCAACTGCGCCGCCAAGATCGAGCAGAAGATCCGGGAAATGCCGGAAGTGGAGGACGCCAGCCTGGTCTACCCCACCCGGCAGCTGCAGGTGACCGCCGCCGGGCAGGATGAGCTGCTCCCGGCCATCACCGCCCTGGTGCAGAGTGTGGAGCCGGAGGTGCAGGTGATTCCCTACAGCCGGCCCGACGCAGACAGCCGCCGGGCCGCCGCAGAGGCGGACAAACGGGAAATGCGCCAGAATATCGCCGTGATCCTGACCGGGGCCGTGATCCTTATCGGCGGCTCCCTGCTCCACCACGGCGGCGTCCTGTCGGACACGGTGTTTCTCATCGTCATGCTGTGCGGCTATCTGATCTGCGGCGGCGAGGTCATCTGGGAGGCGTTCCAGAACATCTGCCGGGGCCAGGTCTTTGACGAGAACTTCCTCATGTCCGTGGCCACCATCGGCGCCTTTGCAACCGGGGAATACCCGGAAGCCTTGGGCGTCATGCTGTTTTACCGGGTGGGCGAGCTGTTCGAACAGATCGCCACGGAGCGCAGCCGCAGCCAGATCATGGACGCGGTGGACCTGCGGCCGGAGGTGGTGAATCTGGTGCGGGAGGACGCCATTCAGGTGCTGCCGGCGGAGAACGCCGCTGTGGGCGACATCCTGCTGGTCCGTCCCGGCGACCGCATCCCCCTGGACGGCGTGGTCATTGAGGGCGACAGCTTCCTGGACACCTCCGCCATCACCGGTGAGCCGGTGCCCGTGCGGGTGAGCGTGGACAGCCCCGTCACCTCCGGCTGCGTGAACCAGAACGGCGTGTTGAAAATCCGGGTGGAAAAGCCCCTGGAGGACTCTATGGTCAGCCGCATCATGGACGCGGTGGAGAATGCCGCCGCCTCCAAACCCACCATCGACAAGTTCATTACCCGGTTCTGCCGGGTCTACACCCCCTTTGTGTGCGCCCTGGCCCTGTTCACGGCCATCGTCCCCTCCCTGGTCACGGGGAACTGGGACTACTGGGTCTACACCGCCCTCACCTTCCTGGTGATCTCCTGCCCCTGCGCCCTGGTGCTCAGCGTGCCGCTGGCCTTCTTCTGCGGCATCGGCAAGGGGTCGAAATACAACATTCTGTTCAAGGGCGGCGCGGCCCTGGAATCCCTGTGCAATATCCGCGCCATCGCTCTGGACAAGACCGGCACCATCACAAAGGGCAGTTTTCAGGTCCAGCGGTGCGCCGTGGTGAACGGCATGGCCGAGGACGAGCTGCTCACCCTGGCGGCGGCCTGCGAGTCCGCCTCCTCTCACCCCATCGGCCAAAGCATCGTGTTCACCGCCCGGGAACGGGGTCTGGCCGTCCGCACCCCGGAGGTGCTGGAGGAGACCGCCGGGTCCGGCATCCGGGCCATGCTGGACGGCAGAGAGGTGCTGTGCGGCAACCGGCGGCTCATGGCCGCCCATGGCATTGATCTCTCCGCCGCCCCCGCCGAGACGGGCACGGAGGTGCTGATCGCCATAGACGGTGTCTATGCGGGAACAATTATTATAGACGATGAAGTGAAGTCCGACGCCAAAGAGGCGGTGGAGCAGCTCCACGCCATGGGCGTCACTACCGCCATGCTCACCGGCGACGCCCAGGCCAGCGCCGACCGGGTGGCACGGGAAGTGGGCATCGATCAGGTCCACGCCAAGCTCCTGCCGGAGCAGAAGTTTGACGCCCTCCGGTCCATCCGGGAAGAGAGCGGCAGCGTCATGTTCGTGGGCGACGGCATCAACGACGCCCCGGTGCTGGCGGGCGCCGATGTGGGTGCTGCCATGGGCACCGGCGCCGACGCGGCCATCGAGGCGGCGGATGTGGTGTTCATGACCGGCGAGCTGTCCGCCATCCCCCGGGCCATCCGCATTGCCCGGGACACCAACCGCATCGCCCGGCAGAATGTGGTGATCGCCCTGGTGATCAAGTTCGGCATCATGGCACTGGGCCTGCTGGGCCACGCCAATATGTGGACCGCCGTGTTCGCGGATACGGGCGTGTCCATGATCTGCATTCTCAACTCCATCCGCATCCTGTATTCCAGAAGATGACCGCACCTCCCCCGCCCCGGCGGCATAGGCTGGGGCGAAGGGGGAAGGCGCATGAGAGAAAGTACCTATGACCGGGCGAAGGCCGTGGCCTATGCGGAGACATGGGCCATGGGCCGGAACCCGGCCTATTACGACTTTGAAGCCATCGGCGGGGACTGCACGAATTTTGCCTCCCAGTGCATTTACGCCGGCAGCGGCGTCATGAACTTCACGCCGGTGATGGGGTGGTATTACATCGACGCCGCCCGGCGGGCCCCGGCGTGGACGGGAGTGGAGCCGCTGTACCGCTTTCTCGTCACCAACGGCGGGGCGGGACCCCGGGCGGAAGTGGCGGACCGTGACCGGGTTCTGCCCGGGGATATCGTCCAGCTGGGCACGGCGGACGGGCATTTCTACCACTCCCCCGTGATCCTGGGCGTCCAGGACGGGGAGATCTATGTGGCGGCCCACACCTTTGACGCCCTTTGGCGCCCTCTGTCCAGCTATGTGTTCGACCGGGCACGGTTCCTCCACATCACGGGCGTGGGGGTGTGAAAAGGCTTGCAAACCCTGCCGGATACTGATAAAATAAGATGATTTCAAAAGAAAGGCGGTGGACCATGGACGCTCAGACACAGCGGGAGCAGCCCCGGGAAGAGGTGCTGCAGAAGCTGGCAGATTTTTACACCGTGTTCTCCGATTGCACCCGGGTGAAGGTGCTGTTCCAGCTCATGGACGGGGAAAAATGCGTGGGCGACATCGCCGATGCCGTGGGCATCAGCCAGTCCGCCACCTCCCACCAGCTCCGGTTTCTCAAGCAGATGGCCGTGGTGGGCAACCGCCGGGCAGGCAAGAGCGTGTACTACCGCCTGATCGATGACCATATCCAGACCATTCTCTCCACCGGTCTGGAGCACATTCTGGAGCCGGAACGGCCCCTGGACGACACCATCTGACAAAACGCCCCTGCACCGGATTTGGTGCAGGGGCTGTTTTTTGCGTGCCGGGCTTCAGTCCTCTTCCCGGGTGCGGTAGTCGTCCATCATCCGGGAGAACAGTTCCTTGGTGGTGGGCGGGGTGTAGCTGATGGCGTTGGCCCCGGCCTCGATGGTCCGGCGGATGCTCTCCCCGGTGGGGCCGCCGGTGCCGATGATGGGGATCATGGAAAAATCCTTCCGGATGGCCCGGATCACCTCCGGCGTCCGCTCCGCGGCGGACACATTCAGGATGGTGGCCCCCGCATCCAGCCGGGCGGCGATGTCCGTGTGCTCATTGAGCACCGTCACCACGATGGGGATGTCCACGCACCGGCTGATCCGGCGGATATCCTCGTTGCTCATGGGGGCGTTCACCACCACGGCCATGGCCCCCTGGGCCTCCGCGTCCCAGGCCAGCATGGCGGTGCGCATCCCCTGGGTGGTCCCGCCGCCCACGCCGCAGAACACGGGGATGGACGCGTTCTGAATCAGCGCCTCGGAAATGGTCTGCTGGGGCGTGAAGGGATACACCGCCAGCACCGCGTCCGCGTCGCAGTTGCGGATGATGGCGATGTCCGTGGTGAACACCAGCGACTTGATGCGCCGGCCGTTGATGACGATGCCGCTGGCGGCCCGGGCCTCCGGCGGGATCTCCAGAATGTGGTTTCTCAGTCTGCTGACAATGTGGGGACGGTCGTCCTGGATCTTCATGTACATTAGCCTTCTCCGTTCTTCAGAATCATTTTGACAAAATGGTACCAGAGAAATATGGACAGAGTATGACAAATCCGGAAACAAACCGTTTCCGCCGGTCCAGCCCCCGTTGTTCCTTTGCCGTGTCTTTGCCGCCGTTCTCGGAATATTCACAATCCGGCAGGAAAGATCTGCTATAATGATTTATCTGAAGTTTTTCCGAAAGAGGTGTCTCTTTGACCGACAAATTTGTTCTGGCCGAAAAACTGCGGGAGGCTGTGGCATCCGTGCTGCCCATCGCCGTCATCGTGGCGGTGGTGTGCTTTTTCCTCGTCCCGGTGACCACGGACCTGATGCTCTCCTTTCTCATCGGCACCGCCCTGCTGATTCTGGGCATGGGCCTGTTCACCTACGGCTCCGAGCGGTCCATGACCATGATCGGCAGCTATGTGGGCGCCCGCATGACCCGGAGCCGGAAGCTGTGGCTGATCCTGGGGCTGAGCTTCCTGCTGGGCCTGGCCATCACCGTAGCGGAGCCGGACCTGCAGGTGCTGGCCTCCTATGTGCCCCATATCGACTCCGGCGTGCTGCTGATCACTGTCGGCGTGGGCGTGGGGCTGTTTCTCATGCTGTGTATGCTCCGCATCCTGCTGGGCATCCCCCTGCGCTGGATGCTCATGGGATGTTATGCGCTGGTGTTTGTGCTGGCCTTTCTGTCCGGCCGGGACTTTCTCAGCGTGGCCTTTGACTCCGGCGGGGTCACCACCGGCCCCATGACCGTGCCCTTCATCATGGCCATGGGCGTGGGCGTGGCCTCCATCCGCAGCGACAAAAACGCCGAGGCGGACAGTTTCGGTCTGGTGGCGCTGTGTTCCATCGGTCCGGTGCTGGCGGTGATGGTGCTGGGATTTCTGTATAACAACAGCGACTCCGTCTCCTATACCGCCGGGGAGATCGCCCGGTATCTGGACACGGTGGCGCTGACCGGCGGGTATCTCCACGCCCTGCCGGAGTACATGAAGGAGATGGCCAAATCCCTGGCCCCTATCGTGGTGTTTTTCCTGATTTTCCAGGTGCTGTCCCTGAAGCTCCACAAGGTGCCCTTTCTGCGGATCGTTATCGGATTGTGCTACACTTATGTGGGTCTCGTCCTGTTTCTCACCGGAGTGAATGTGGGCTTCTCCCCCCTGGGCACGGTGCTGGGCCGGGAACTGGCCTCCGGCGGACTGAATGTCCTGCTGGTGCCGCTGGCGGTGCTCATGGGCTGGTTCATCATCCGGGCGGAACCGGCGGTACATACCCTGAACCGGCAGGTGGAGGAGGTCAGCGCCGGGGCCGTATCCGAAAAGGCCATGGGCCTGAGCCTGTCCATCGCCATCGCCGCCGCCAACGGTCTGGCCATGGTCCGGGTGCTCACCGGGTGGAACATCCTGTATTTCCTGGTGCCGGGCTATCTGGTCGCCCTGGTGCTGTCTTTCTTCGTCCCGCCCATCTTCACCGCCATTGCCTTTGACTCCGGCGGCGTGGCCTCCGGCCCCATGACGGCCGCGTTCATGCTGCCCTTCGCCATGGGCGCCTGCCAGGCTCTGGGGGGCAATGTGCTCACGGACGCCTTCGGTCTGGTGGCCCTGGTGGCCATGATGCCCCTGATCACCGTACAGGTCATGGGGGCCGTGTCCGTCCTCCGGACCCGGAGAGCGGAGACGGCGCCGCCGCTGGAATTCTTCGGCGACGACGAGATCATCGAGCTGTGGGAGGTGGCCTGAGATGGAGCTGAATTTTCTCATCACCATTCTGGACCGGAACCGGAAAAACGAGATGACCGCCCTGCTGCAAAGCCACAAGGTCCAGCTGATCCTGACCTTGCTGGGCAAGGGCACCGCCAGCCGGGAACAGCTGAGCCTGTACGGCCTGGAACCCACGGAAAAGGCGGTGATCTGCGCCGTGGCCGTGGGGGACCGCACCCGGCAGATCATGAAAAGTGCGAAACGAAAGCTGAACATCGACATCCCGGGGAATGGCATCATGCTGTCGGTCCCCGTCAAAAGTGTAGGAGGAGGACGCACCTTGGCATATCTGACTGACAATACCCCGGCGGACAGCGCCGTCCCGGAAATGAAATTCGACCACGAGCTGATCGTGGTGGTCCCGAATGAGGGCTACACGGACCCGGTCATGAACGCCGCCCGGTCCGCGGGGGCCGCCGGGGGCACGGTGCTCCACGCCAAGGGCACCGCCCGGCAGACGGAGAAATTCTTCGGCGTGTCCCTGGCCCAGGAGAAGGAGATGATCCTGATCGTCTCCCGCACCGGGGAAAAGGCGGGCATCATGCGGGCCGTGAACGAGCGCTGCGGCCCGTCCACTCCCGCCGGCGCCATCAGCTTCTCCCTGCCCATCTCCGCCGTGGCAGGATTGAGAGTTCTGGAGGACTGAAACAGTCTTTCAGAAAACCCCTGCAGGGCTTTTTCTGACAAAATCAAAGGACAGCGCCTCCCGGTGCTGTCCTTTGATCGTCTTATAGGATAGAAAAAAGTTATGGAAACTGATTTACGATAGAAATTATCCAATGCGGCTGTTCAGCCAGGCTTCCACATCGGCAAAGACGGTTTCCCGGTCAGTCTCCTCGAAGAGGTTGTGGCGCATACCGGGGTACAGCTTCAGCTCCACATCCCGCATCCCGGCCTTCCGGAAGGACTCCGCCGCCTTGACCACGCCCTTGCCCAGGCCGCCCACAGGGTCGTCCTTGCCGGAGGCAAACAGCACCGGGCAGTTTTTGTCCATCTGCTTCAGATTGGCGGCTTTCCCGGCAAACTCCATGCCGCTGAGCATCTCCCGGAACAGGCCCGGCGTCACATCCTGACTGCACAGGGGGTCGGCCAGATAGCTGTCCACTGCCTCCATGTTGGCGCACAGCCAGTCGGCGGTGGTGCGGTTGGGGGCGAACATCTTGTTGTAGGTTCCGAACATCAGCGCCCGGATCTGCTGGCTGGGGTGGTCCTCCCCTTCCCGCTTGGCGGCGGCATTGGCGCTGGCCCGGGCGATCCGCATGGACATCCCGGACTGGCCGCCCGTCCCGGTGAGCACCGCCCCCTGCAGCGTGTCCGGCCAGCGGATCAGCCAGCTGCGGACCACGAAAGACCCCAGGGAATGACCCAGAGCCACATAAGGCACATCGGGGTGAGCCTCCCGGGTCATGTCATACAGCAGTTTGGCGTCCCGGACCACAAAGTCCCAGCTCCCTGCCGGGCCGAAATACAGCCGGGCCTTGTCCTTTCCGGTGGACTTGCCGTGGCCGATCAGGTCATTGCCCAGCACCAGATACCCCCGCTGGGCCAGCCAGGTTCCCAGCGCGTCATACCGGAGGATGTGCTCCGTCACGCCGTGGGACAGCTGGACAATGGCTTTCGGCTCCCCGTCCGGGATCCAGGCCGCACCATGGAGCCAGGTTTTCAGGTCTGTGGACATATAATTGAATTCTCGTTTTGTCAAAGTCGGCACCTTCCTTTGGTGGGTTTTGTTTATTTAATGTGTTTATATCACGCCCGCCGCCATTTTGCAAGGCCCGGCCCCGTAGGCCGCTCCACAGCGCTCCCGGAAAATGCAGGCTTTCTCATTTCCTCTTGCTTTTGAAATTGAAAGAAATTGTGCAATGAGTTATTTTTAGCCGGTTCTTAAT
>JALFTG010000095.1 GCA_022779345.1 Oscillospiraceae bacterium
GTCCTGGGAGAAATACTTCACGCCGCAGCCGATGTCGCCGGACCACTCGTCCTGCATGGCGTTGGGGGAGGCGTCCACGGGCACGAAAGCCAGCTCGTTCAGCCAGCCGGTGATGTTGCCGTCCTCGTCCACATAGCCCACGGCCTCGCTGGTGCCCATGGCAATGCCCAGCACATTGTTGTCCTCCAGGCTCATGGCGCCGGCCAGGGCGGACACATCGCCGTCATTCACCACGGCGTAGGGCACATCGCCGAAGGTGTCGGTGATGGCGCGGATGTAGATGTCCTTCACCTTGGCGTCGAACAGGTCCTTGGGGACCTTCAGGAACAGGGAGGCGTTCATGGTCCGGTTGTCGATGTACACGCCCGCAGAGCTGACGCCCACGGCGTCCACTCTCGGCATATGCTCAGCGGCGGACTTCAGGGCGGCAACGATGCCATTATAATGATAATCCGGGTCGGAATTGGTCTTGGGGAACCAGACGACCTCTTCACTGTAGACGCTCTCGCCGTCGATGACTGCGGAGACCTTCCGGTCGGACCCGCCGGCGTCAAAGCCGATGCGGCAGCCGTCCAGATGGCGGCCGATGGCCTTGGACTCGCTCTTT
The DNA here is from genome assembly GCA_022779345.1 of Oscillospiraceae bacterium. Lineage (GTDB taxonomy): Bacteria > Bacillota > Clostridia > Oscillospirales > Oscillospiraceae > HGM13010. The sequence goes on from JALFTG010000095.1 coordinate 608, forward strand.
TCCTCTGGCACGGCGTCCACCCGCACCACTTCAAAGGGATGCTCGAACACATTGCCCATGTAGTCAAAGTCGAAATCCCGCTCGCCGCCGGCGGAGTAGTGGGCCTTCATGGCATCGCACACGGCCTCGTTTCCGGCCAGATACACCCGGAAGCCGCCCTTCGTCCACAGCAGGGTCTTGATGATCCGGTCGATGTAGTACACATCCGCGTCAAACCGCTCCGGGGTGCCGTGGATCTTCGTGCGGTAGACGGCCATCTGACCGCCGGAGCGCTCCACAGCCACATCGAAGGGTTCTGCGGCATCGGCCAGGAAGCATTCGTTGAACCGGCCCAGAGGAATGAACTCCGGATCCAGCGGGGGCAGATGTTTTACGGGAATGTTGATTCCAAGATGTTCCATAATAATTCCTCCCATAACGACAATTTTCATCTTCTTGCAAAGTGTGTTTTCCGCTTCTAAGAAATAGGCTATCAGCTTTTTCGGTTTTGTCAAGAGTAACTTTTTACGGAATTTGCTTGACGGCGGGGCCGGAACGAAATATGATGGACTTGTATCGAAACGAAATGGAGGCATCCTGATATGGTTGAAAAAGCAAAACTCCAGGCACACCGGGACTGGATCCGGTCGGAACTGGATAAAAGCGTGGATTTCTGGCTGAAAAACGGCATGGACAAGGTGCACGGCGGCGTGTACACCTGCCTGGACCGGAAGGGCGAGATCTACTCCACCGATAAAAGCGTGTGGATGCAGGGCCGCTGCGGCTGGATCTTTGCGTATCTGTGCCATGTGTACGGCGTGAAGGACGAGTGGCTGGCCGCTTCAAAAAGCTGCATCGACTTTCTGGAGGACTACTGCCGCAATCCCAATGCGGAGAACCGCCTGTACTTCACCGTCACCGAGGACGGCAAACCTCTGCGCCAGCGCCGGTATTACTTCTCCGAGGCGTTCTACGCCCTGGCCAACGCGGAATACTACGGCGTCACCGGCGAGGAGGAGCACCTGAAGCGGGCCCGCTGGGCCTACGATCTCTACTGGGATCTGAGCCACGGCGCCCCCGACCCCACGGGCCTGGGCCCCAAGACCATCCCCGAAACCCGCACCGGCCGGGCTTTCGGCCTGCCCATGATCATCCTGAATGTGACGGGCGTCATGCTGCGGGTGGACCCGGAGCGGAAAGACCTGTATGAGCAGCGGGCACAGCAGTGCGTGGACGAGATTTTCAAATACCATGTCCACCCGGAACTGAAGTGCGTGCTGGAGAATGTGGCCGAGGACGGCTCCGCCCGGCTGTACTACACCGAGGGCCGCACCGTCAACCCCGGACACGATATCGAGGGCGTGTGGTTCCTGCTGGAGCACGCCAAACGCACCGGCGACGCAGAACTGGTGTCCAAGGCCGCCCAGATCTTCGACTGGGCCATCGAGGCCGGCTGGGACAAGGAGTACGGCGGACTGCTGTACTTTATCGACTGCCTGGGCAAGCCGCCTGAGGCCTATGAGCACGACATGAAGCTGTGGTGGCCACACAACGAGATCATGATCGCCTCCCTGATGCTCTACCGGGACACCGGAGACGAGAAGTATTTCGACTGGTTTGAGAAGGACATCGACTACTGCAAGGCCCACTTTGCCGACCCGGAATACGGTGAGTGGTACGGCTACCTGCGGCGGGACGGCCTGCCCACCCAGCCCAGCACCAAGGGCAGCACCTTCAAGGGCCCCTTCCATCTGCCCCGTGCGCTGATCATGTGCGACCAGATGCTGGGCGAGCTGCTGGAGAAGTAATCCATATCTGAAATGACCGGAACCATCGGGCAGCATTAAATTGCTGCCCGATTCAGTTTGCCGAAAAAGCTTCGCAGAATTTGCGCCGGATGGCGCAAACAAATCCAATCCGTTTTTTGGTGCGGCTTTGCTGTGCCAAAAAACACTGATCGGCCGGCGCAGTGTGCCCGAAGGGTGCATGGAGCGGCCGCAAACTCTGTCGGAAAGCCCCGCAGGGGTTTTCCGACAGATTCGATCGGGCAGCACTGAATTGCTGCCCGATTTGTTTGTTCCGTTGACATTTGTCCGAACTTGACGGATCGCGTCAGAAGCTGTTCACGAAAGCAGAAACATTTTACAAGATTTTGAACGACTTTTTTTGTATATTGACGGTTTGTGTCCTTTTCAGACAAACACCTTGACAACGATTTGCACGGGATTGTATAATATGCACATAACCAGGCAGATCGTATCTGCAAAACAATCAAAACTATAGGAGGCACAATATGAAGAAGATGAAAAGAATTCTTGCATTGGTGCTGGCTCTGGCCATGATCCTGGCTCTGGGCGCCTGCGGTTCCAAGACCGAGGAGACCAAGCCCGCGGACGATCAGAGCGGCGCCGCTGATGCAACCGAAATCACTCTGTGGACTTATCCCATCGGCGGCTGGGGCGATGAGAACAAGGTCAAGGAACTGACCGATGCTTTCACCGCTGAGACCGGCATCAAGGTCACTGTGGAGTATCTGGCTTACGCTGACGGCGACGACAAGGTCAACTCCGCCATCACTGCCAACAAGGCTCCCGACCTGATCATGGAAGGTCCCGAGCGTCTGGTCGCCAACTGGGGCGCCAAGGGCTACATGGTCGACCTGTCCGATATGCTGGACGACACCGACAAGAGCGAGATCTATGAGTCCGTTCTGACCGCCTGCACCAACGCCGAGGGCGCTGTGTACGAGTATCCTCTGGTTATGACCGCCCACTGCATGGCTGTCAACCTGGACGCCTTCAAGGCTGCCGGCGCTGACCAGTACCTGGATCTGGACACCCACACCTGGACCACTGATGACTTCATCAATGCCGTTGCAGCTCTGTATGCTTATTACGGCGACACCGTGGGCGCTGTCTACTGCGGCGGCCAGGGCGGCGACCAGGGCACCCGTGCTCTGATCAACAATATGTACGGCGGCACCTTCACCAATACTGAGCACACCGCCTACACCTGGGATGATCCCGAGAACATCCAGGCTCTGGAACAGCTCAAGAGCATGGACGGCATCGCTTTTGACGCCTCTCTGGCCGGCGGCGATGAGATTGCCAAGTTCTATCAGGGCGTTCTGAAGATGGCTTTCTGCTGGAATATCGCCCAGCAGCTGAACCCCAACTCCGCTGATACCGGCTCCGGCCTGACCATCTCCGGCGAAGAGATCGCTTTCATGAGCTTCCCCTCCCAGACCGGTGAGTCTCAGCTGTGCGGCGGCATCTGGGGCTTTGGTATCTTCGACAACGGCGACGACGCCAAGATCGATGCTGCCAAGCAGTTCATCAAGTATATGTGCGATTCCGAGAACACCGCTGCTGCTGTCAAGACCGCAAACTACTTTGCTGTCCGTGACACCGCTGAAGGTGCTGATCTGTCCGGCATCTGGGCTGACAACGAGATCATGAACGAGTACACCAAGCTGATGCCTTACCTGGGTGACTACTACCAGGTCACCGCCGGCTGGGCACAGGCCCGTACCTCCTGGTGGAATATGCTCCAGGATATCGGCGAGGGTGCTGATGTGACTGAGACCGTTCAGACCTTCATGGCTGAGGCCAACGCCGCAGCTCAGGGCTGAGTCCATTGATACCCAAATCTGACTGATAGAGAAGGGTAGCGCGCCCCTTCCCCGCAACGCGCGGGGAAGGGGCGTTTCCTTTTTCCCGGATGGAGATACACATGACAGACCGGAAGCGGCTTGCCGGCCTGCGATGTGTATCTCCACCCACAATCTGATTCAAGTGAGAGAGGAGTGATTGTTTTTGGCTAAAGAGTCCAAAACCCCTATGAGCCGGGCGCTGGTACGGCGTGAAACCATCTCCGGCTATCTGTTCATGCTGCCGAGCCTGATCTTCTTCCTTGGCTTCGTCATCATCCCCATGGTGATCTGTATCATCAACAGCCTGACGGATGCCAACATGAACACCGCAGGCCTGGGCAACTTCGTGGGGCTGGCAAACTTCAAGAAACTGTGGGGAGACAAGACCTTCCGGGAAGCACTGTGGAATACCTTCCTGATCGTCATCGTCAGCGTGCCTACGGTGTGCGCGTTCTCCCTGTGGGTGTCTTCCGCCATCTATAAACTGAACAGCAAGGTGCTGTCCGTGTTCCGCTGCATCTTCTATCTGCCCGTGGTCACCGGCTCCGTGGCTGTCACCGTGGTGTGGAAGTGGATGTACGACAACTACACCGGCATCCTGAATGCCGTGATGAAGGGCGCAGGCCTGATTGACAGCAACATCAACTGGCTGGGTGATCCCAAATACGCCATCTGGTGTATCATCCTGATCCTGTTCACCACCTCCGTGGGCCAGCCCATCGTGCTGTATGTGTCGGCACTGGGCAATGTGGACCAGTCCCTGGTGGAGGCCGCCCAGGTGGACGGCGCCACCGATTTCCAGGTGTTCTGGAAAATCAAATGGCCCCAGATGATGCCCACCACGCTGTACATCCTGGTCATCACCACCATCAACTCCTTCCAGTGCTTCGCTCTGATCCAGCTGCTGACCCAGGGCGGTTCGGGAACGAACACGGTGATGTACTACATCTATTATACCGCCTTCAAGCTGACAGAGCAGTCGGGCCACTTTGGTTACGCCAACGCCATGGGCGTGGTGCTTGCCATCTTCATCGGCCTGTTGTCTGCACTCCAGTTCAAACTGGCAAAAGAGAAGTAAGGGGGGAAGAAGCAAATGAAAGAGACTACCAACGGCCGTTCCAAGGCTTATAAAGTATTCAGCATCGTACTGCTGGTCATTCTCGCACTTCTGTTCCTCTTCCCGCTGTACTGGATCGTCACCGGCGCATTCAAGACCGGTCAGGACATCTACTCCACGACCCCTGTCTGGTGGCCCAGCGAGTGGACGATGGCCAACTTTACAAAACTGTTCAGCCGCCGTTCCGCTCCGTTGTTTGAGATCGTCGGTCTCGTCGGTCCCACGGTGCCCGGTGCCATCCGCTGGCTGGTGAACACGGTGTTCATGTCCGTCATGGCCATGCTGCTCACCTGCCTCACCGCTTCCATGGCCGGTTACGCCCTGGCGAAAAAGCGCTTCCTGGGCCGGGGGCTGATCTTCTCCCTGATCGTGTGCGCCATGGCCCTGCCCAAGCAGGTCATCCTGATCCCTCTGCTGAAAGAAATGTCCGCCCTGCATCTGTATGACACCCTCTGGGCCGTCATCTTCCCCACAGTGGGCTGGCCCTTCGGCGTATTCCTGATGAAACAGTTCTCAGAGGGCATCCCCGGTGAGATTCTGGAGGCCGCCCGTGTGGACGGTGCCAGCGAGTGGAGAACCTTCTCCACCATCGTCCTGCCCATGGTCAAGCCGGGCATCGGCGCACTGGCCATCTTCACCTTCATCAACTCCTGGAATGATTACTTCATGCAGTTGGTCATGCTGGCCAGCAACACCAAGTATACCATCTCCCTTGGTATCGCCACCATGCAGGCAGAGACCTCCGTGGATACAGGCCTGCTCATGGCCGGTGCCACGCTGGCGGCCGTGCCCATCATCATCGTGTTCCTGATCTTCCAGAAATACTTCACCCAGGGCATCACGATGGGTGCAGTTAAGGGTTGATTTTTCAGACAGCCTGTTCTAAAATGTTCCCGGTCCGGCTCCGAGGGGGTCCAGACCGGGAACAGGAAAGAAAAATTGCTCTCAACAGGAGAGCCGTTGGAAAGGATCTGTAACATTATGTCTGATATCACAAAATTCCAGGGTGTGTTCCCTGCGTTTTACGCCTGCTACGAGGATGACGGCTCCGTCAGCCCCGCGCGTACCCGTGCGCTGGCAAAGTACCTGCTGGACAAGGGCGTGAAGGGCCTGTATGTGGGCGGTTCCTCCGGTGAATGCATCTACCAGAGCGTTGCCGAGCGGAAGCTCATCCTGGAAAATGTCATGGATGAAGTGGGCGGCAAAATGACCATCATCGCCCATGTGGCCTGCAACAACACCGCCGACTCCCAGGAACTGGCCCGTCACGCGGAATCCCTGGGCGTGGACGCCATTGCGGCCATCCCCCCCATCTACTTCCATCTGCCCCCCTACGGCATCGCGGAGTACTGGAATGACATCTCCGCCGCCGCACCCAATACGGACTTCATCATCTACAACATCCCCCAGCTGGCCGGCGTGTCCCTGACCCAGTCCCTGCTGGAGGTCATGCGCCAGAACCCCCGGGTCATCGGTGTGAAGAACTCCTCCATGCCCGTGCAGGACATCGAGCTGTGGAAAGAAGTGGGCGGCACCGACTTCGTGGTCATGAACGGTCCTGACGAGCAGTTTGTCTCCGGTCTGGCCATGGGCGCCACCGGCGGCATCGGCGGAACCTATGCCGTCATGCCCGAGCTGTACATGAAGATTTTTGAGCTGTATAACGCCGGCAAGGTGACCGAAGCCGCCGCCGTGCAGCACAAGGTCTGCCACATTATTTATACCATGTGCTCCGCACACGGCAATCTGTATGCCGTGATGAAAGAGGTCCTGAAGCGCCGTGGTATGGATATCGGTACCGTTCGCAAGCCGCTCACCGGCCTGGCGGAGGAGGACTTCCCCATCATCGAGGATGTCATGGCCCAGATCGACGATGCCATTGCCAGATTTTGCTGAGCGGGCTTTTGGAAAGGAGAGATTACCAATGAGAATTTATCAGGAAGCGGATTACGAGGCCATGAGCCGCCGTGCCGCCAATCTCATTTCCGCTGAGGTCATCCGCAAGCCCGACTGCGTGCTGGGCCTGGCCACCGGTTCCACGCCCGTGGGCACCTACAAGCAGCTGGCTGTCTGGAACCAGCGGGGTGATTTCAGCTTCAAAGAAGTCAAAACCGTGAACCTGGATGAGTACAAGGGCCTGGCCCCCACCCATGACCAGAGCTACCGGTACTTTATGCAGACCAATTTCTTTGACCATATCGACATCGATGTGGCCAATACCAATGTCCCTGACGGGCTGGCCGCCGATCCGGCCGCCGAGTGCGCCCGGTATGATGCGCTGGTCGCTTCTCTGGGCTACGCCGACCTCCAGCTGCTGGGTCTGGGCCGGAACGGCCACATCGGCTTCAACGAGCCCTGCGACTGCTTCGTGAAGGAGACCCATGTGGTGGATCTGACCGAGAGCACCATTGAGGCCAACGCCCGGTTCTTCGCCAGCGCGGACGATGTGCCCCGCCAGGCCCTGACCATGGGCATCGGCTGCATCATGGCCGCCCGCCGGGTGCTGCTGATCGCCAGCGGCGCCGACAAGGCCGACGCGGTTTACAATGCGTTCTGCGGTCCCATCACGCCTCAGTGCCCCGCGTCCATCCTGCAGCTGCACAATGATGTGGTGCTGGTGGGCGACAAGGCGGCCCTGAGCAAGCTGGTGGCTGCGGGGGTGCCCGTATGCGGATAACCGGCGGCCGGGTATTTGACCCGGAACAGGGCTTTGTCCGCCGGGATGTGTGCACCGACGGGGCGCTGATCTCCGCTGCCAGCGGGGATGACCGGGTGCTGGACGCATCCGGCTGCTATGTGATCCCCGGTCTGGTGGATGTCCACTTCCACGGCTGCGTGGGGGAGGACTTCAGCGACGCCACCCCGGAGGGCCTGCAGCGCATCGCCGACTTTGAGCTGAGCCAGGGCGTGACCTATATCTGTCCGGCGGGCATGACCCTGCCGGAGGACCAGCTGACGGCCATCTGCAAAAATGCCGCCGCACACCGGAAAAACAATTCCGGCGGCGCGGAGCTGGCAGGTGTCCATCTGGAAGGACCGTTTCTGTGCATGGCCAAGAAGGGTGCCCAGAACGGTGCGTTCCTCCATGATCCCGACGGGGCCATGCTCCACCGGCTGCAGGAGGCCGCCGAAGGTCTGGTGAAGCTGGTGACCCTGGCGCCGGAGCAGCCCGGTTCCCTGGACTTCATCCGCTCCGCCAATGCCGACGGCGTGAATGTGTCCCTGGGACACACCACCGCGGATTATGAGACTGCCAGCGCCGCCTATGAGGCCGGTGCCCGGCAGGCCACCCATCTGTTCAATGCCATGCCCCCGTTTACCCACCGGGAGCCCGGCGTTGTCGGCGCGGCATTTGACCACCCGGAGGTCCGGGCGGAACTGATCTGCGACGGCATCCATATCCATCCCAGTGTGGTCCGGGCAGTGTTTCAGCTGTTCGGCGCCGGCCGGGTGATCCTGATTTCCGATTCCCTCCGGGCGACCGGCATGCCCGACGGCGTGTATCCCTTCGGCGGGCAGGAGATCGAGGTTCACGGCAACCGGGCCACCATGCTGGGTCATCCCGAGACCCTGGCCGGGTCCGTCACCAGCCTGATGGGTTGTGTGCGCCAGGCCGTACAGTTCGGGATTCCCCTGGCTGACGCGGTGCGTGCCGCGTCCCTGAACCCCGCCCGGTCCATCGGCATCGATGAGTATGCCGGCACCCTGGATGTGGGCAAACAGGCCACTCTCGTCCTGCTGGATGAGAAGGACCTTTCCATCAAGGGCATTCTGCAGCGCGGCGAGGCCGTGGTGCAGTAAATATACCCCAAGCACCCCAAATTTTATTCAGACCGCCCGCACGACTCCATTTCTATCGTGCCGGCGTGATCGTCAAAAAGGAGGAGACCAAACCCCGCCTGGCCGGCGGTGCGGCAGTGTGGAGACCTGCCGTAATGCTCCGGGAGTTTCGCTCTCCCGGCTGCGAGGGAATGTGTGCGGAGGCACCGTTCTTACGGCCGAATTTATGGCAACTGTTTCTCTGAAAGGCATCAAGAAGATCTATGACAACAAGGTGACCGCGGTTCACGATTTCAATCTGGAGATCGCCGACAAGGAATTCATCGTTCTGGTCGGCCCCTCCGGCTGCGGCAAATCCACCACGCTGCGTATGGTGGCAGGCCTGGAGGACATCTCCGAAGGCGACCTGCTCATCGACGGCGTCCGGATGAACGATGTGGAGCCCAAGGACCGTGATATCGCCATGGTGTTCCAGAGCTACGCCCTGTACCCCCATATGACTGTGTATGAGAACATGGCGTTCTCCCTGAAGCTGCGGAAAATGCCCAAGGACGAGATCGACAAGCGCGTCCGCGAGGCGGCCGAGATCCTGGACATCACCCAGTATCTGGAGCGCAAGCCCAAGGCTCTGTCCGGCGGCCAGCGTCAGCGTGTGGCCATCGGCCGCGCCATCGTCCGGGAACCCAAGGTGTTCCTGATGGACGAACCTCTGTCCAACCTGGACGCCAAGCTGCGTAACCAGATGCGTGCTGAGATCATCAAGCTCCGCCAGCGCATCGACACCACCTTCATCTATGTCACCCATGACCAGACCGAGGCCATGACCCTGGGCGACCGGATCGTCATCATGAAAGACGGCTTCATCCAGCAGATCGGCACGCCGCAGGAAGTGTTCGAGCATCCTGCGAACCTGTTCGTGGCCGGCTTCATCGGAATGCCGCAGATGAACTTCTTTGATGCCAAACTGACCAGGACCGGCGAGGGTTACACCGTATCCGTGGGTCAGGCGGTCATCCCCGTATCTGACGAAATTGCCAAAAAGCTGTCCGCCGCCAATGTGGGCACCATGGATGTGGTGGCCGGCATCCGTCCCGAGCACATCCTGCTGAAGGACCAGGGCACCGATGTGATCACCGGCACCGTGGATGTGTCCGAGATGATGGGCAGCGAGATCCACCTGCATGTGAACGCTAACGGCAAGGATGTGGTTCTGCGCGTTCCCACCGCCGACCTGGAGCAGGGTCAGCGGGGCGGCTTCGCCTATGGTTCCACGCTGAAGTTCACCTTCCGGAACGATCTGGTCCATCTGTTCAACCCCGAGACCGAGGAGAACCTCATCTGATTCTTCCGCAGCGTCTGCGGACGCAGCAAACCCTGAAAAAGGAGAACGGCACACCGGTGCCGTTCTCCTTTTTATCCGCAGGAAAAGCATCGCAAACGAATCAAATCCATTTTTTGGCGCGGCTTGGCTGTGCCAAAAAACACTTTTCGGCCGGTGGAGTGTGCGAAGCGTAGCTGAGTGCATGGAGCGGCCGCGAAGGCTCTGTCGAAAGCCCCGCAGGGGATTTCGACAGACACAAAGAGAACGGCACACCGGTGCCGTTCTTCTTTTTACTTGTGCATTGCCCGGGAATTATGATACCATACAGCCAGACATGAATTTGGAGAAACGGGATATGACGGAAAAACTGACCCATGTTTATATGATGCTGATGCTGGGACTGTTCCCTCTGTGGGTGGGCTGGTCGGGCTACAGCAACCTGACGGCGCAGAAATACGGCTTTTTCACGGCGGCCACGGTACTGTGGCTGGCACTGCTGCTGGTGTGTGCGCTCCGGGAGCGGGACCTGCGGTTCCAGCTCACGGCGGGGCAGAGGGCGGTATGCGCCCTGACGGCGGGACTGTGTCTGTCTGCCCTGTGTTCCCCCTATGGGGCGGACACCCTCGTGGGCGCCGGACGGTATGACGGTCTGGTCACCTGGGGGCTGTATGCCGCCATCTTCTGGGGCGTGTCCCGGTACGGCCGGTTCCGACTGTCCCAGGCTTACGCCCTGGCGGCGGGGAGTCTTGTGAACTGCGCCGTGGCGGTGGTGCAGCTCATGGGGTACAACTGTCTGTGGCTTTTTCCGGGAGAACTGACCTATTACGATGCCGGGACGGCCTACACCGGGGAGTTTCTGGGCCTGATCGGGAATGTGGATGTGCTGGCGGCCTGTTTCTGCCTGACGATTCCGCTGTTTCTGGGCCTGTATGTGACCCTGGGCGGGCGGCAGACGGCGCCACTGGCGGCTGCGGCGGGGCTGAATTTCTTCATCCTGCTGGAATCCGGCGTGGCCGGAGGGCTGGCAGGGCTGCTTCTGGCAGTGCTTGTCGGGGCACCCATGGTGCTCACGGACCGGGAGCGGCTCAGCCGGGGGCTGACTGCCCTGGCGGTACTGGCCCTGAGTGCGGCGGCATCTCAGGCGGCGGTGTTTTCGGAGAATGGTGTGCGAATTGAATTGTGCAAACTGTTCTGGCTGCTGCTGTGCGCCGGGGGACTGCTGGCCGTCTGCGGACATTTTCTGTGCCGGGCGGCGGTCCGGTTGGAAAACCCCGGCATCAAACTGGCGGTGCTGGAACTGCTGTGCGTGATCGCAGCCCTGGCGGCGTTGTACGCCGTCCCGCCGGCGTCCGGGACACTGGGGGAGCTGTCCATGCTGCTCCACGGGCAGGTATCGGACACCTTCGGCTCCAACCGGGTGACCATCTGGAAGGAGGTGTGGGGCCTGATCCGGGAGCGGCCCATCCTGGGCGGCGGGCCGGACACCCTGCGTCTGCGGACGGAACTGACCTTTTCCCGGTACGCCGAGACGGGCACGAAACTGACGGTCCATCTGGATAACGCCCACAACGAATATCTGAACCTGTGGGTGAACGGGGGACTGGTGTCCCTGGTGCCGTACCTGGCGCTGATCGCCGCCACCCTCCGCCGCTGGCGGCAGCACCGGGGACATCCCATGCTGGCGCCTTTGATGCTGGCCCTTGCCGCCTGGTGGGGACAGGCCCTGTTCGGTCTGGGCCTGTGCATCCTCATGCCTCTGTTGTGGATCCTGTGGGGGCTGGCGTGGAGTATGCCGAAGGATTGTCTGTGACTTTTCGGCAAAAATCGGATTTTCGTAGACAATCGGCTGGAAAATGTGTTATACTGATTATTAAATTTATAGGAGACTGCCCGGCCTGCCGGGCGAAAAGAGAGAAGGTCCTGCCCTGTGAGAAAGCTGCTGTGCCTGCTGTGCGCCTGCGTCCTGCTGATGACTGCCGGATGCGGCAAGAAGAATGACGATGACACCGCACTGTCGGAGCCTCCCGTTACGGAGGAAGTGACGCCCACCCCCACGCCCACGCCGGAGCCGTTCCAGGCGCTGGTGCCGGAAAGCCCTGCGGTGGCCTCTGAATGGTTTGACGATGCCCTGTTCATCGGCGACTCTGTGACGCTGGGGCTGTCTCTGTACTGCGGGGAGAATCTGGGCAAGGCCCAGTTCCTGTGTGCCGGCAGCATGAGCGCCACGAATCTGCTCTCCGGGCTGATTGTCCCCACCTTCCAGGGCCAGAGCGTGTCCCTGGCCGAGGGCGTGACCATGAGCGGAGCCAGCAAAATCTATATCATGCTGGGCATGAACAACATTGCCTTCGGCGTGGACGAGGCGGCGGCGGATATGCTCACCGTCATCGGCCAGATTCTGGAAGCAAATCCGGATGTGACCATCATCATCCAGTCCGTGACGCCTATGGCTTCCACCAGCAACATCGCCGGGAGGGGCCTGAACAACGACAACATCCGCACCTTCAACGCAAAAATGCAGGAGCTGTGCCAGGAGAACGAGTGGTACTTCGTGAATGTGGCGGAGGTCATGACCGGGGAGGACGGCTGTCTGCGTACGGATGTGTGCAGCGATCCCAATGACATGGGCATCCATGTGAGCGCCGCCGGTGTCGCTGTCTGGATCGACTACCTGAAGACCCACACCCCCGCACTTTGAATCAGATCATTTGCCGGACCGCCCAGGCCGTCCGGCAAATTTTACGGAGTTTTGCTTTATGGTTTTTTCCAGTTTACCCTTTCTGCTGTTTTTCCTCCCGGCGGTGCTGCTGGGCGCCCATGTGCTACCCAGGGGCTGGCGCAACGGGTTTCTGCTCATCGCCAATCTGTTTTTCTATGCCTACGGAGAGCCGGT
>JALFTG010000101.1 GCA_022779345.1 Oscillospiraceae bacterium
TCCTATGTGAACATCGTTCAGTCCAACACCACCGAGACCCTGAACTTCACCCTCACCAGCCCCACCGTTCTGGTCGGTATGTTCATCGGCGCCATGCTGACCTTCGTGTTCTCCGCTTTCACCATGAGCGCTGTGCAGAGAGCTGCTGAGTCCATCGTTGTGGAAGTCCGTCGTCAGTTCAAGGAGATCCCCGGCATCATGGAATACAAGGCCGATCCTGACTACGCTGCCTGTGTCGGCCTGTGCACCAAAGGTGCTCTGAAAGAGATGGTCGCTCCCGCACTGCTGGCTATCATTGTTCCCATCGCGACCGGTCTGGTCCTCGGACCCACTGGCGTGGTCGGTCTGCTGGGTGGTGTGTCCGTCACCGGTTTTGCCATGGCCGTGTTCATGTCCAACGCCGGCGGCGCCTGGGATAACGCCAAGAAATATATTGAAGCCGGTCATCACGGCGGCAAGGGCTCCGAGCAGCACAAGGCCGCTGTCGTGGGCGACACCGTGGGCGATCCGTTCAAGGACACATCCGGACCGTCCCTGAACATTCTGATCAAGCTGTGCTCCACGGTTTCCATCGTGTTCTCCGGCCTGATCCTGGCTTTCAACCTGATGAATCTTCTCTAAGGATAAAAGCTCATAGCGCGAAACGGCACACCGAAAGGTGTGTCGTTTTGTGGTGTCTTTCAGAAATCCAGCAACCATAGAAAGGCAGGGAATTCCAACGGCATTTTTTTACAAGCATAAAACCACCCGCGCAATCTGTATCCTTCTGGCGCTGGGAATGGTCTGTTACAGCATTTTTGTATTCAGTCCGCTTCCGTTTTTCGCCAGATGCCGCGCACTTTATATTGAAACGGCCATGTCCACAAAAACCCACCAATGGCTGGCAACGGCATTTATCCCGGACTGCATCGTTGAATCCGTTATGGAGAATGCGGAGAAGCAGTTTGACAGTAATATGGTCTATGAGAGTGGCATTTCATCGCTGTTCAATCATGGTGCATCACATTTGTTTAACGGTGGCATGACCCCTGATGAAAAGCTCCTCGCCCGGTTCCCGGAGATTGATCCCATGTCACTCCCGGGTGATCTGGAAATCACGGAAGATTTACAGATTTCTGATATTCTTGATCTTGACATCCGGACCACTGCGGGGGACAGCGTCTATGCCATCGATATGCCCAACGGGATTCTGATCCTGCAAATTGAGGAAAACGGCTATGTGGGTAAGCTGGTCATTGTGAAGGACAGTTCCCAGGTAGAGCTGGCGGTACTTCAGACGGACACCGGCCGGGGCAGAACTGTTACGGAGTTTTGCGAGGAAACCGGGGCCGTTCTGGGCATCAACGGTGGCGGCTTTGGCGACGAAGGCGGCGAGGGAATGGGAAATCTGCCCATCGGCCTTGTGATTCAGGACGGAAAAATCGTGAACGAAGCGGTGAGCGATGGATACTTCCAGATTGCCGGGTATGATTACGACAATAATTTCCGGGTGGGCTACGGCCTGGATACCCGCCAGCTGCGGGATGCGGTACAGTTTTATCCCGTCGTAGTGCTGAACGGTGAAAAATGCACGGAAGGCACCTCCGGCCTGGGTCTGCAGCCCCGGACGGTGATCGGCCAGAGTGCGGACGGCGCCACGCTGATGCTGGTGATCGATGGCCGTCAGGTGGGATACAGCATCGGCGCCACCATGGATGACTGTGCGGATATTCTCCTGCGGTACGGGGCCTATAATGCCATGAATATGGACGGCGGCTCCAGCTCTTCCATTACTTATATGGGCAAGATGATCACCAAGGTCAGTACCCGGATGGAAGGCGGCCGTTACCTGCCAAACGCCTGGGTTGTCATGCCGGGTGAACCGGCAGCGGAATAAAGAATTTGAAAAAGCCTTCGGCAGACCGCCGAAGGCTTTTTGCAGGTTTATACCACCTGGAAGATGTAGAATTTCAGATAATTTGTTTCCGGAATATTCCAGTCGATGGGGTGGTCGGCGGACTGCTGCCGGGCCTCGATCTGCCGGAGGGTCACATGGGCATCTTTTGCCGCGTCCCGGAGCATCTGGACAAACAGGGGCTCCGTCATAAAATGGGAGCAGGAACAGGTGGCCAGATAACCGCCCCGGGGCAGGATCTTCATGGCCCGCATGTTGATGTCCTTGTATCCCCGGACAGCGCTTTTCACCGTGGCGCCGCTTTTCGTGAAAGCGGGGGGATCCAGAATGATCAGATCGTAATCTGCCCTGCCTTTGGCGGACAGGTCCGTGAGGAGCTGGAACACATCCGTGCATAGAAAATCGATGTTCTCAAGCCCGTTCAGCGCCGCGTTTCGCCGGGCGGTGTCCAGGGCCGTATCGGAGATGTCCACGCTGGTGACATGCTCCGCTCCGGCCAGGGCACAGTTCAGACCGAAAGCACCCGTATGGGTAAAACAGTCCAGCACCTTCTTCCCAGGTGCCAGCCGGGCCACCGCGGCACGGTTGTACTTCTGATCCAGAAAGAACCCGGTTTTCTGGCCGTTGATGTAATCCACATCGTACCGCACGCCGTTTTCCGTGATCTCCGTGTGGCCGTTACCGTTTCCAAGGAAATACCCCTGATACTGTTCCAGTCCCTCTTTTTCCCGGATGGCCACATCGCTGCGTTCATAGACGATGTCGATCTCCTCGCCCATGGTCCGGAGAATGTCCACCAGATCCGTGAACAGCTCCACCTTGATCCGGTCCGTGCCCAGACACAGAACCTGGGCCACCAGAACCCGTCCGAACCGGTCCACAGTCAGGCCCGGGAACCCGTCGGATTCTCCGAAGATCAGCCGGCAGCAGGCAAAGTCCGGTCCCATAACGGTTTTCCGGTATTCCACCGCCCACTGGAGTTTGCGCCGCCAGTAAGCACGGTCATACCGGTCATTTGTATTGTTTGACAGGATCCGCACCCGGATCTTGGAATGATCATTGTAAAAGCCGGCGCCCAGCCACCGGTCCTTTTTTGTATAGACATCCACGATGCCGCCGTTTTCCGGCATGCCCCGTACCTGGATGATCTCGTCCCCGTACACCCAGGGATGGCCGCCCCGGGCGGCGCGCTCAGCTTTTTCCGTGATTACCACGGAGGGATATGGTCTTTCCATAGGAAACTCCTCTCAGATTCAGCATGTTGCCATTGTACTCCATCCGGAATCTTTCGACAACCCTTTACGCTGGGAAAATCTTACTGTATAATAAAAAGCACTTTAAGGAGAAGGATGATCAGAATGAAACAGTATCTTCTGACCGCTGTGCTTCTTTGCATGGTGTTTCTATTCGCTGCCTGCGGGGAAAAGGAGGCTGACACACCGCTTCCGGAGGCGGAAGCGCCGGTGGTTGCGACCTCCGGCATCACCACCCCAGATCCCAACTGGCCGCCGGAGGGCGTCAAAACGGAGCTGACCCTGTCCATGATCGGAGACTGCACCCTGTCTTCCAGCCAGTATAATAACGATTATGAGAAAGTACTGGATGGAGATTGCACCTGGCCGTTCTCCGGTACCATCCAGTATCTGGGGCAGGATGACTTTACCCTGGCCAATCTGGAGTGTGCATTTTCTGATGAGCCCATGACCGGGGCATATACCTTCTATTTCTACGGTCCCACCAGTCATGCGGAGATTCTCACCGAAGGCAGTGTGGAGTGCGTGACCATGGGGAACAACCACACGGAAGATTTCGGACAAAAGGGCATCGACCGCACCCATGACGCACTGGATGCCGTGGGAATGCCTTATATCGATGCAGACGACTGCCGGATTTTCGAGGTGGAAGGAATGCACCTTGGGGTCTATGTGGCCCCCTATATGCCCACGGTGGAGGATGTGCAGTCTGGTGTGGTTGCCCTGCAGGAGCGGGGGGCGGACATCATCGTGGTCTGCGCTCACTGGGGAAATGAGGGTACCTATCACCCCACCACAGAACAGCAGGAGGTGGGACACGCGGCCATTGATGCCGGGGCGGACATCGTCTACGGTACCCATCCCCATGTACTCCAGCCCATGGAACAGTACGGAGACGGATATATCCTGTACAGCATGGGAAATTTCAGCTTCGGCGGCAACACTGCGCCCCGGGACCGGGATGCGGCCATTGCCCAGGCCCATATCACTTTGAGCCGGGACGGGCTGTATTCCGTGGAATCTTTGGAATTCATTCCCTGCTGTCTGAGCAGCACAGAGAAGGTGAATGATTATCGCCCTCAGCCCTATGAGGAAGGCTCAGAGGAATATGTGCGCACCATGAGCAAGCTGAACGGGACCTTTGACGGCCCTGACCTGACAATCAATTATTCCAGCCTGACCGGCTGAGAGGAGGAGCAACATGAAGATCTTTGTAGCGTCGGACATCCATGGCTCGGCCTTTTATTGTGAAAAACTGCTGGACGCCTTCGACCGGGAGCAGGCCGACCGGCTGCTGCTTCTGGGCGACATCCTGTATCACGGCCCCCGGAATGATCTGCCCCGGGACTATGACCCCAAACGGGTGGCGCCTATGCTGAATGCCCGCCGGGACCGGATCTTGTGCGTCCGGGGCAACTGCGACAGCGAGGTGGATCAGATGGTGCTGGACTTTCCCATCCTGTCCGATTCCTGTATGCTGTTTCTGGGCGGCCATGTGCTGGTTGCCACCCATGGCCATGTGTGGAACCCGGAAAATCTACCGCCTTTGTGTCCCGGCGATATCCTGCTGAACGGACATACCCATGTGCCCGCCTTTGAGAGGACAGGGGAAGTGCTGTATGCCAATCCCGGGTCGGTGTCCCTGCCGAAAAACGGCAGCTGGCGGGGATATCTGCTTGCGGAGGAGCGTGGTCTGACCTGGAAGGAACTGGGCGGCGCTGTCCGGATGTCTTTATCGCTGGAATGATTTAGCGGTTAAAACCGGAAAAGTACACAAAAAATTTCTCAGATTTCCTTATGATTTTGCAGGATGCGAAGAAACTTCCTGCAGGGGCTTGACAATCCTTTTTTTCGGGAGTATCATCAGCCCAACAATTTCAAATGTTTTCCGGTCGGTTTGACCGGAACCATGATAGAGGTGCGATGCTCATCAGTACCCCGTCCATGCGGAGCAGGAACTCCGGGTGGGGGAAAGGGAATGTCGCCGAAGCTTGAACCGGTGCCTGCGCCGCTTCCTGCTGGGCCGTCGGAGAAGATCCGCCGGACTGTCACTTATGTGGAGCGCTATCATTGGCCTGCGATCCTGCCGGAAGACGGTGGCGATTGTTGTATTGCAGAACCTGTATGTGGCCGTGAATGCTCCGAAAAGCGTTCACGGCCTGATTTTTTTGCCGGAACGCAGATTCGGAAAAAACAGGAACACCTGTTTTTCATAAGCGAAAATGAGAAAGGAAGACACGAAAAGATGAAACTTAGAAGAATCATGTCTCTGCTTCTGGCGGTTGCCATGCTGCTGACCCTGGTGGCATGCGGCTCCTCTGCCAAGGAAGAAGCGCAGCCCACCGATGAACAGGTTGAAAACTCCACCCCCGAAGATGAGAATCCCTACCCCAACGGCCAGCTGCGTGTTGGTATGGAATGCGCCTACGCACCCAACAACTGGCAGGAGAGTGAGCCTTCCGATACCAATGTTCCGATTGAGAATGTGCCCGGTGCTTATGCGGAAGGCTATGATGTGCAGTTTGCCCGCATTATTGCAGACGGTCTGGGCAAGGAACTGGTTATTGTGAAGCTGAGCTGGGACGGCCTGATCGATGCTCTGAACCAGGGCCAGATCGATGCCATTATCGCCGGCATGGCGGATACCGCCGAGCGCCGGGAGTCCATCAACTTCTCCGATCCTTATCATGAAAGCATTTATGCCATCATGGTGAATCAGGATTCCCCCTATGCCGATGCCACCAGCATCCATGAATTTGCCGGCGCCAGCATTCTGGGCCAGAAGGATACGCTGCTGGACACTGTGATTGATCAGATGGACGGTGTCAACCACCTGACTCCTGTGGACAGTGTGCCTGATATGATCTCCCGCCTGGCACAGGGTGCCTGTGATGGTCTGGTGGTCAACCTGGAGAACACGAAGAACTATCTGGAAGCCAATCCCAACTTTAAGGTTATCGAGTTTGCTGAAGGCGACGGTTTTGAACTGGGCTTTGTGGGTGCCTGCGTGGGCCTGCGCAAGGCGGATACCGATCTGATGAATGACATCAATGCCATTCTGGCAACCGTGGATCGCGAGACCCGCGATGTCATGTGGGAGACCGCTGTGGAAGGTCAGCCCGGCTGATAGAAAACGAACATCGACGACCGGATCGTACCGGGGCATAAGCGCGAAAAGTCGGGAAACCGGCTTTTCGTGCGTCATGGAGGAAGATTGCATGAACGAAATACAAGCGAACAGGAAAGAGAATTTTATTACCCGGGATCATACATATGTCTATCTGGGCGGGAGCCTGCTGTCTCTGCTGGGGCTTAGCTTGTGGCATTCCGCAGCCTCACCGTACAGTTTCATAGGGGATGGCAGCATCCTGGGAATGGTTCTGGCAGCGGTATGCTGGCTGTTCCTGGTGGTGAGCCTGCTGGCACTGCTGGTGAAATGGACTCATTGGAACACCTATAATGATACCATCATGAAGCAGCCCTGTATTGTGAAGGCCAGCCGGTATCTGTCATATCTGGCCGCTGCGGCATGCCTGTTGCTGGTGGCGGACCGGGTGGTGTTGAAGCTGGCGTACTTCATCTGGTTCTATATGCATGCGGAAAGTAATCCGGCAAGTTTTTTCGGTTCCATGATGTACATGAGTTATAAAGGCCGGTCTATGCTGGCGACTGGCATCTGGAACACCATCCGAATCGCCCTGCTGGGCACCGCGATTGCGTTCTGCCTTTCCATCCTGCTGGTATTTCTTCGCATCCAGGAGCCGGATAAACGGGACAATGACTTTGTCAAGTTTCTGAAGATTGTAGCCAATAAGTTTGCATCCGCTTATGTGTTTATTATCCGCGGTACGCCCATGATGGTCCAGGCGCTGATCTTCTATTATGCCGGATTTGCTCTGTTCAAAAAGACAGGCCTCACCGTTACGGAGATCACTCAGATCTGGAGTTTCTTTATTTCCGGTCTGATCACTGTTTCCCTGAACTCCACTGCTTATCTGGCAGAGGTCCTCCGGGGCGGTATTATGGCCATCGATCCCGGACAGATGGAGGCGGCCCGGTCTCTTGGCATGACCCACTGGCAGGCTATGATGAAGGTGGTATTTCCCCAGGCGGTGAAGAACTCTATTCCTGCCATCGGTAACGAATTTATCATCAACATCAAGGATTCCTCTGTGTTGTCAGTCATCGGTTGTTCAGATCTGATGTTTATGACCAAATCCGTGGCCGGCATTTATTACCGGGCGCTGGAGATCTATGTGGTCGCTGCAATTCTGTATTTGGTTCTCACTTATCTGTCATCTCTGCTTCTGAAATATCTGTCCAAAAAACTGGATACCCCCGCCCAGGGGATTCCCAGCTCCAACTGACGGGAGGTTGCTATGGATAACGATACCATTATCAAAATTGAAAATCTGGAAAAATCCTTTGGTTCCCTCCATGTGCTGAAAGGCATCAATCTGGAAGTCCACCGGGGCGAGGTGGTGTGCGTCATCGGCGCCTCCGGTTCCGGCAAATCCACCCTCCTGCGATGCATTAATTTGCTGGAGGAAGCAGACTCCGGCCATATCTGGTTTGACGGGCAGGACCTGATGGACCTGAAAGTGGACCTGAACGGTCTGCGCCAGAAGATCGGCATGGTGTTTCAGAGTTTTAATCTGTTCAACAACAAAAGTGTGCTGGATAACTGCACGCTGGCACCTATGACGGTGAAGAAGATCCCCCGGGCCCAGGCGGAGGAAACCGCCATCCGGCATCTGAAAACGGTTGGGCTGGGTGATTTCATCCACGCCGATTCCCGCCGCCTGTCCGGCGGACAGAAACAGCGTGTTGCCATTGCCCGGGCATTGTGCATGGAGCCGGAGATCATGCTGTTCGATGAGCCGACTTCCGCCCTGGACCCGGAGATTGTAGGCGAAGTGCTGGATGTCATGCGGAATCTGGCAGCCGAGGGCATGACTATGGTAGTGGTCACCCATGAAATGGCCTTTGCCAAGGAAGTAAGCGACCGTGTGGTCTTTATGGACCAGGGCGTGATTCTGGAGCAGGGGAGCCCGAAAGAAGTGTTCGGCAACCCGAAGGAAGCCCGCACCCGGGAGTTCCTCAGCCGGTATCTGGAGGATAAAATGGAATGAAACGAGTCACCGATTTTTTTGCCCGGGAGACGGACTATCCCGATCTGGACGGAGACGGCGCGGTGCAGCGCCTGTCCGCGGCCATCCAGTGCCGCACCATCAATTATGAGGACCACTCCCGAACGGATTTCTCCGCCTTTGAGGCCCTGCACGATCACATAAAAGCCAGCTATCCCCATGTGATGGCCGCCGGAACCTTTGAAGTCGTCAGCCGTGCCGCCGTGCTCATCACCATCCCCGGCACAGACCAGACTCTCCGGCCCTGCCTGTATATGTCCCATCAGGATGTGGTGCCTGTAGTGGAAGGTACCGAGGAAAACTGGACCTATCCGCCGTTTTCCGGCGCCGTGGCTGAGGGATATGTCTGGGGCCGGGGCACGCTGGACATCAAAAATCAGGTGTTCGGCGTTCTGGAGGCCGCAGAATATCTCCTTGCCCACGGGAAAACTTTCACACGCACCGCCTATCTGGCCTTCGGCGATGATGAGGAGACACTGAATACCGGCGCACTGGCCATCGCACAGCTGCTGGAGAGCCGGGGCGTCACGCTGGAGTTCGTTCTGGATGAAGGCGGCGGCAAAATCGAACCGGGCACCCCCTTTGGTGCGCCGGGGGTGTATGTCTCCCAGGTAGACCTGATGGAGAAGGGCTATGCGGATCTGGAGCTGTCTGTCCATTCCATCGGCGGCCATTCCAGCCGTCCCTTCGGCGGCACAAGTCTTGGCCGCCTGTCCCAGGCCATCGCGGATATCACCCGTTCCCCGTTTCCCCTGCGGCTCAGCCCGGTGATGGCCCACGCATTTGAGACCATCGCCCCCTATGTGACGGAGGAGCCGCTGAAATCTCTGGTGGCGGATGTGCCCGGCAATGCCGATGCTATCGCCGCATACTGCAATTCCTGCCGGGAACTGTTCCCCTTTGTGTCCACCACCATTGCCCCTACGGTGATCCGCGGAAGCAGTGCGGCGTGCAATGTGATGCCCCAGGATATGCAGGCCGTCATCAACTTCCGCATTGCGGAGGGGGACACGGCAGAGCAGGTTCTGGCCCATTGCCGGGCCGCCGTAGCGGATGAGAGCGTTTCCATGCGCTTTCTCCAGGGCAACGATCCTTCCCGCACCGCCCGGTGTGATGGATACGGGTATGCCAGGCTGGTAGACAGTATGTCCCGGTATTTCCCGGAAGTGGTGTTCATCCCGTCCATGACCGCCGGCGCCACAGACGCCCATCAGTATGAGGGCATCTGTGACACCTGCCTGCGGTGCAGTCCCTTTATGGCGGAGCCCGAGGAGGCGGCGTCCGGTGTCCATGGCACCAATGAGCGCATCCTGATCCGCGCTTATCTCCAGGGCATCCGGGTGCTGATCCATCTCATGGAGCATACCAACATCAATCCGTAAAACCCATCCCCGGAGTGTTTGACCGCTCCGGGGAATTCTGCTATAATAAAACGAATCTCAGCGATCGGAGAAACAGGTATGAAACGAATCGTGACCATTCAGGATATCTCATGTGTGGGCAAATGTTCCCTGACCGTGGCACTGCCGGTGATCTCCGCCATGGGCGTGGAGACGGCAGTGATTCCCACGGCGGTGCTGTCTGCCCACTCGGTGTTTGAAGGCTTTACATTCCATGACCTGACGGACGACATTGACCCCATCGTCCGCCATTGGCAGAGCCAGGGCCTGACCTTTGACGCCATCTACACCGGATATCTCGGCTCCATGGAACAGATCGAGGTGGTTTCCCGGCTGTTTGAAGCCTTCCGCACACCGAAGAATCTGATTTTCGTGGACCCGGCCATGGCGGATCAGGGAAAACTGTACGCCGGATTTGACATGGACTTCGCCCGGCGGATGACGGATCTGTGCGCCATGGCGGATATCATCGATCCCAATGTGACCGAGGCCTGCCTTATGACGGACACCCCTTACCGGGAGCAGTACGATGCCGCTTTTGTGGAGGAACTGCTGGACAAGCTGGCCGCATTGGGGGCAAAGACCGTGGTTCTCACCGGTGTGTCCCTGGAACCGGGCACCACCGGGGTTGTCAGTCTGGACACCCGGACCGGGGAACGGTTTCATTACGCTCACGCCCGTCAGCCCGGCCAGTTTCACGGCACGGGCGATATCTTCTCCAGCACTGTGGTGGGCGGCCTGATGCGGGGCCTGTCCCTCTCCCAGGCGCTGACGCTGGCGGCGGATTTCACCTATGCGTGTATCCGGCAGACCACGCTGGACCCGGACCGGCGGTGGTACGGCGTCAGCTTTGAACGGGCCATTCCATACCTGCTGGAGCGTATGGAATCCGTCAAAACTTTGTAAAAACTTTACACAGAATTCACACGGACGCTATTTTCAACCGGGAAAAAACAGGCTATACTGGACAGGAACAGGAGGGAATCGGGATGATTTATATACTGGAGGATGACGAGAGCATCCGCAAGCTGGTGACATATGCCCTGGAAAGCCAGGCTCTGCCCTCCCGGGGCTTTGCGTGCCCGTCGGAATTCTGGGCGGCTATGGGGGAGGATCTGCCGGATCTGGTGCTGCTGGACATTATGCTCCCGGAAGAGGACGGACTGTCCGTCCTGAACAAGCTGCGTGCCGCGCCGTCCACCCGGTCTCTGCCTGTGATCATGCTCACCGCAAAGAGCACAGAGTATGACAAAGTTGTGGGGCTGGACTCCGGGGCAGATGACTATATTGCCAAACCTTTTGGCATGATGGAGCTGGTATCCAGGGTAAAGGCCGTGCTTCGCCGGACCGGGGAATCCCGTCAGTCCGCCCTGTCCCACATTGACGGTCTGTCTGTAGACCCCCAGCGGCACATTGTCACCGTGGACGGAGAACCCGTCACGCTGACGCTGAAGGAATTTGCCCTGCTGTGCGAGTTGCTGCGGGCTGATGGTGCGGTGTTGGGCCGGGACGCCCTGCTGAACCGGGTGTGGGGCTATGACTACACCGGAGAAAGCCGCACTGTGGATGTCCATATCGGTACCCTGCGCCAGAAACTGGGCCGGCTGGGCGAATGCATCGAAACCGTCCGCGGTGTAGGCTACCGGATCCACGGAAATGAGTAACAATCAGGAAAAACCATCGATAAAGGAGGAATTCTATGGTCACATTTGAAGAAATCAAAGCAAACGAAGCAATTCACACTTACATTCAGAAGGCAGACGACTCTCTGGTGGCGCTGGGCTTCACGGAGCACAGCTTTGCCCATGTGGGTATGGTGGCGGCCAATGCGGCCTACATTCTGGAAACACTGGGGTATCCGGAGCGGACGGTGGAGCTGGTACGCATCGCGGCCTATCTCCATGATATCGGCAATCTGGTGAACCGGGTGGATCATTCCCAGTCCGGCGCGGTGATGGCGTTCCGCATTCTGAACGATATGGGCATGGACCCGGAGGAAATTGCTGAGATCGTCACCGCCATCGGCAACCATGACGAGGGCACCGGCACGCCGGTCAGTCCCATGGCCGCGGCCCTGATTCTGGCGGACAAATCCGATGTACGCCGCAGCCGGGTACGCAATCAGGACATCAGTACCTTTGACATCCACGACCGGGTGAACTATTCCGTGAAAAAGGCAGAGCTGAAGATCAACGAAAACCATACACTGATCAAGCTGAAGCTGTCGGTCGACACCCATTACGGCAGCGTGATGGATTATTTTGAGATTTTCATGAACCGGATGGTTCTGTGCCGGAAGGCCGCAGACAAGCTGGGACTGCAGTTCAAGCTGATCATTAACGAGCAGCAGCTCATCTGAGAAAAACGCTGTGCCGCACCGTTTCTGACGGTGTGGTTTTGCTTTTATATACGAAAACCGGACCGAAGCATCGCTTCGGTCCGGTTTTTTACAGCAGGGAAGACAGTTCCTCCCAGGTTTCATACAGCTTCTCCAGCTCTCCGGAGACCGTTTCCTTTTCTTCGTCCAACTCCAGCAGCTTCTGATAATCGGAGGAAAATTCCTCGGCCTGCCGGTCGATTTCTCCCAGCCGGGACTCCAGCTTCTCGATCTCCTTTTCCACTTTGGCGATCTGCTTTTCAATGTTGGGCGGCCGTTTGGGTTTCTCTTTTTTCGGGGCCTTAACCGGTTCCGCCTGGCGCTCAGCATTCTTTGCCGCCAGAGCAAACTGTGCCTGCCGGGCCTTGTATTCCCGGAACTGGCTGAAACTGCCCTTATAATCTGTGATCTGCCCGTCTGACAGTTCCCAGATGCGGGTGGCAAATTTCTCAATGAAATACCGGTCATGGGACACGAACAGCAGGGCTTCGGAGTAATCCATCAGGGCGTCCTCCATCCATTCCCGGCTGGCGATGTCCAGATGGTTCGTCGGCTCGTCCAGGATCAGCAGGTTGATCTGTTCGCCCATGAGCATACACAGCTTCAGCCGGCTGCGCTCGCCGCCGGACAGGGTGCCCACGGGCTTGAACACATCCTCACCCATGAACCCGAAGGCCGCCAGCCGGTCCCGGGCACTCTGGGGGGTGCATTTCGTCTCATAGAGCATGGTGTCATAGATCGTCCGCTCCATCACCGGGAAGGTGACGATCTGGGGGAGGTAGGCGGTGCGCACTGCAGGGCCTTTCCGGATGAAGCCCGTGTCCGGAGTCTCCTCGTTCATGATCAGTTTCAGGAAGGTGGATTTTCCTGTGCCATTGTCACCGATCAGGGCGATGCGCTCGCCGCCCCGGATCTCCAGATGCAGATCCCGGAACAGGGTGCGGTCCCCGAAAGATTTGGAGATATTGTCTGCCACCAGCACCTCGTCTGCGTTGAATTCCATTTCCTGGAATTTCACACTCAGCTTCCGGTCTGTGGTGGGCCGGTCGGTCTGCTGGAGCTTTTCAATGCGCTTTTCCATGGAGAAGGCCCGCTTGTGGAGTTTGTCGTTGCCCATGAAGGCCCACAGGTGCATCTGTGCCGCCGCCTTGGTCAGCTGCTCGATCTTGGCCTGATCCTTTTCATATTTCCTCAGCTGTTCATCAAACCGCCGCTGGCGCTCCACAACATAAAAACTGTAATTGCCGTTATAAAATGCCGCCTTACCATCGTGGATCTCAATGGAGCGCTCCGTCACCCGGTCCAGAAAATACCGGTCATGGCTGATGGCCAGCACGGTCCCGTGGAATTTCAGCAGATAGTCCTCCAGCCACTCCGTGGCGTTCAGGTCCAGATGGTTGGTGGGCTCGTCCAGCAGGAGGATATCCGTATCCTCCAGAATCAGCCGGGCCAGGTTCACCCGGGTCTTTTCCCCGCCGGACAGGGAGTCGAACAGCTGGGAGCGCATGGCAGGGGGGATGTCCAGCCCGTTTGCCACCCGATTGCGTTCCCGCTCCATATCATATCCGCCCAGCCGTTGAAAATCAGCGGAGAGCCGGTCGTATTCCGCCAGAACCTGGGGAGAATCATCGTGAGCCATCTGCTCAGCCAGTTCATTGATCCGCTCCTGCATGGCATACAGCCGCCGGTGGGCGTCCTTCAGCACATCCTCGGTGGTCCAGTCCGGAGGATAGACCGGGATCTGGGAAATCAGGCCCATGCGCTTGCCTTTTGCGATGGAGACGCTGCCCTCATCCGGGTGCAGTTCTCCCGTCAATATGCGGAACAGCGTGGTCTTTCCGCAGCCGTTCCGGCCCAGAATTCCCACGCGCTCCCCGGAGTTGACCTCAAAAGTGAGGCCGTCCAGAATATTGCTGCCCTGTTCAAAGGACTTGACCAGTCCCTGTACGGAGATGTCGATCATAGTTGACTCCTGTGTGTATGTTAATTGGCCACCGCGGCCTGGAGAACCCGGTTTGCGATACTGCCTGCCACGGACAAACCGCCGCCGCCCCGTTCCACCTGCACCACAAAGGCATAGGGATGGGCGTCATCGTTGAGGAACCCCACGAACCAGGCATGATCCGTGCCGTCACCCACCTCGGCAGTGCCGGTTTTCGCGCAGATGTTCAGTCCCGGGAAGGTGCCGGTACCATAGGACGCCTGCACATTGTAGCTCATCATATCCGCCATATATCCGGCGGTCTCGCTGCTGAGCAGCTGGGTAGTGCGCTTGTTGGTCCCGTAACCCAGCAGGGTGGGCTCCACCAGCGTCCCGCCGTTGCCGACAGCGGCGGCCAGACGGAGCATGCTGTAGGGGCACACCAGATCCGTGGCCTGCCCGATGCCGGACCAGGACAGGTTGATGGTGCCGGGTTCAAATTTCTCATAGCTGCCTGCGGCGGTGGGGATGCCGTCAATGTCATGCCGGGTGGTCATGCCCAGCTTTTCCGCGTATTCCGCCAGAATGTCCGGCCCCAGCAGCTGGGAAAGCTCGGAAAACGCGCAGTTGCAGGAATGGGCCAGCGCCTGCTCAATGGTCTGCGTCCCGTGGACGCCGGTGCAGTTCAGCTGAGAACCCTCCACCATCACGCTGCCGTTGCAGGTAAATGTCCGGTCCCAGATATCATCGATGTTGTCCAGAGCCGCCGCCAGTGTCACCAGCTTATAAACGGAGCCGGGCACATAGGTGGAGCTGATGCCGTGGTTCAGATATGCCCCGTCCGGTACCGTTCCAGGATTGGTGGGATCAATGGCAGGGGAGGAGACCATGCAGATGATCTCTCCGGTCTCATAGTTGCATACCAGCACGCTGCCGCTGCGCCCTGCCAAGGCCGCATAAGCGGTGTTGTTCAGCGCGGCATCCACCGTCAGCTCCAGCGTGGGTGCGTCTGTATGATAGGTGCCGGTGACCAGATTGAAGCCGGTGAGCTTGTCTGCCAGCTGATTGAGCACACCGGTGCCCACATTGCCGGTATAATCGCCCACCAGATGGTAATTGGACACCCGGGTGGTGTAATCCTCGCTGTAGGATTTGGCGGACGCGTCCGCCAGCAGTACGCCGTTGCGGTCTACCACTTTTCCCATGGCAGAATCTGCGGAATACAGCCCCGCATTGGCCGACCAGGCCACCCAGTCGCTGCCCTGGGTCACATACCGGTAGCAGTACACGCCCAGCCCGCAGATGCACAGTAAGGCCAGCAGCAGAACAAATCCTGCCCGGTTCTTGACTTTCTTCATGTCACGCCTCCTGTTTCTTCCGGAGCACCCGGTCTGCCCGGCGCACCACGAAGCTGGCATCCTTCCGGGTATCCGCCGCCTTGATAAAAGCCAGCAGCATCCAGCAGGAGATCAGGCTTGTACCGCCCTTTGACACAAAGGGGAAGGTCACGCCGGTAAAGGGAAGAATGTCCAGAGAACCGAACACATTCAGGGACATCTGCACGATCATCAAAGATGCCGCGGCGCAGGCGGCAATCACATAATAGGTGGAGCGCCCGTGGGCCGCGGAGCGGAATGCGAACAGTGCCAGCACCACAATAGCAAGTACTGCCGTGACCGCAATGACCAGGCCCAGTTCCTCGCAGATTACGCCAAACACCATATCCGTGTTGGCGGCCACAATATGCTTCAGCCAGCCCTCCCCGGCGCCCTGACCGAACAGCCCGCCGGAGGCCGCTGCCGCCAGCGTCCGGGTCTGCTGGTATCCGGCGCCGTAGGGATCAGCCCATACATTGCCCCAGGTGGCAAACCGCTGGGCGATATAGGGCTTGATAGCGAACACCAGAAAGCCCGCCATGCCTGCCCCGGACAGCGCCAGAAACACCGTGGCGATAGAGCCGGAACGCATATAGGAGATGATCAGGAAGGTGACAAAGAAAATCACAGCCGCACCGAAATCGCCCATGAGGGCCAGCGCGATGACGCACACGGCGGAGAAGGCGATGAACATGAACAGGTTCCGCCGGGCAAACAGCCGGTCCAGGGTGGCGGCGCCGGCGTAGATATACAGCACCTTCACCAGCTCTGACGGCTGCAGGGAAATTCCGCCGATGTACAGCCAGTTCTTGGCGCCGAACACATACTCGCTCATAACGAGGTTCACGGCCAGCAGACCCACCGCCGCAATAGTAGCAGGCCAGCGCAGGGCCTTGGCCCGGCGCAGATCCCGGAGCCACCAGCCCAGAACGAAAAACAGCACCACACCCACAATGGTCAGCAGGATGGTTTTGGTCAGTTCCTCCGGGGCGGAGGTGGCCACCACGGAGATGCCCAAAGTGGTCAGGAAAAAAGCAATGATTTCCACTTCAAAGCCTGTGCGGCCCAGGGAACGCATGAACAGATAGCAGAACCATTCGATAATCAGCAGTGCAAAAAAGGCCAGACAGGTGATCGTCAGCCACTCATCAGAGGCGGAAAAACAGTATTGCAGGGCCATAATTGCCTGGAACAGCGACAGAAGCAGTAGGGTTGCCCCTGGATTGATGATGGCGCCGGCAGAAGTGCGGCCTTCCGTCACGGTGCGGACTTCGCTCTCTGTCACATCCGCAAAGCCCAGCGTCACGGAAGCCAGGCGGATCCGGTCACCGTTTTTTATTTCCATTCCCCGGGCGGGGACTTTTTCTCTGTTCACATAAACACCGCCCCGGGAGGCCATATCATAAATCCGCCAGACGCCCTTGTCGTTGCGGATCAGAACGGCGTGAATCCGGGAAATATCCGGGGAATTGACCACAATGTCCGAAGATTTGGACCGGCCGATGAGACATTCCCAATGAGGCAGGGGCGCAGCGCTGGTATCCGGAAAAATCAGATGCCCCCAGACTTCCGGGTCATATTTTTCGCTGAGCATGGAGCGCAGACAGCGGCAGACCACCCACACAGCCAGTACCGGCAGGATATAACGGGTCACGCAGATGACGGCAGAACCTGTCATGGGCAGCGCCTCCTTTCTGAATTCGTACTGATTTTGACATTATATCATTTACAGGACGGTTTTACAATAAGAAAGGTTCCCGCCCGGAATGGAAGAAAAAAGCAAAAAAGATGTTGACAACGGAATTTGAAGTTGCTAAGATAGTTACAACAATTTTATAAGGATCAGAAACGCGATGATGGGAATGTGTCATGCGGCGGAACTTGCACAGAGAACCGGTCGGCTGGTGGAAGACCGGAGAAGAAAACCGGATGGTGTCCTCCCGGAGCGGCATTGATGAAGTGCCTTTCGGCATGGTAAGCAATGACGGGAACTACCGTTAGAATAGTGGGACCCTGACAAGGGGTCCGCAAAGTGCGTCCTCATCCGGACGAAAAAGAGTGGTACCGCGAAAAGTTTCAGCTTTCCGTCTCTTTGCAAACAGCAGAGAGCGGAGGGCTTTTTTGTTTCCCGTCTCTCTGGGAACCGAGGAAATCAAACCGGAAAAATGAAAAGGAGAGTCAAAACCATGGAAATCAAGATCACTAAAACCGCTACCCCCAAAACGAAACCCGCAGTGAAAGGCCTGCCTTTTGGCAAGGAATTCACCGATCATATGTTCCTTATGGATTACGATGAAGGCATCGGCTGGCACGATCCCCGCATCGTTCCCTACGCCCCCATTTCTCTGGAGCTGGGCGCTGTGGTGTTCCACTACGGCCAGGAGATCTTCGAAGGCATGAAGGCCTACCGCACCGCCGAGGGCAAGGTCCAGATGTTCCGCCCCATTGAGAACATCCGCAGAATGAACACCACCGCTGACCGTCTGTGCGTCCCCCGCATCCCCGAAGAGGACTTCATGCAGGCTTTGAAGGAGCTGCTCATCGTGGAGCAGGATTGGGTCCCCGCCGAGGAGGGCACCAGCCTGTACATCCGTCCCCTGACCATTGCCACCGAGTCCCAGCTGGGCGTGCACGCCTCCAACAAGTACCTGTTCGCCATCATCTGCTGCGTGGTCGACAAGTACTACAAGGAAGGCCTGAACCCTGTGAAGATCATGGTGGAAAACCACGATGTCCGCGCCGTCCGCGGCGGTACCGGCTTCACCAAGTGCGGTGCCAACTACGCCATCTCCCTGCGCGCCGGTGAGGTCGCTGCCCAGAAGGGCTTCTCCCAGGTTCTGTGGCTGGACGGTGTGTACCAGAAGTATGTGGAGGAAGTGGGCTCCATGAATGTCATGTTCAAGATCGACGGCAAGATCGTCACCCCCGAACTGGACGGCAGCATCCTGCCTGGCGTCACCCGCAAGTCCTGCATCGAACTGCTGAAGAGCTGGGGCATGGAAGTGGAGGAGCGGATGCTCTCCATCGATGAGCTGATCGAGGCTGCAGAGAGCGGCAAGCTGGAGGAAGCCTGGGGCACTGGTACCGCCGCCGTCATCTCTCCCATCGGTGAGCTGTTCTATAATGACAAGGGCTACTTCATTGCCGACAACAAGATCGGTCCCGTGTCCCAGAAACTGTATGATACTCTCACCGGCATCCAGTGGGGCACCGCACCCGACACCTTCGGCTGGGTCGAGCCCGTGTGCTGAGCCGGAAAACACCCTTATGCAACATCAGAAGGCCGTTTCCCAAGCCGGGAAGCGGCCTTTTTCTCTGCCGCGTATCGGAAAGACAAACTTTCTGCACAGAAAATACGAAAAACCTGTGAAAATCGTCTCTTGACAATTTTCTTCTCCGTGCTATAATTAGCGTCAAAGTGAAACGCAGCGACGAGAAGTAGTAGGTCCCCGGAACTGTCAGAGAGCCGGTCGGTTGGTGAAAGACCGGAGAGGGAAGCGGACTGAACTGGTCTCCGAGCGGCTTTGCTGAATGGGAAGTAGGCAAAGACGGATGTCCACCGTTACAGGGGCAGGATATTGGAAGGACAGTATCCGGTGAGTGTATCCGCAAGGATAAAAAAGAGTGGTACCGCGAAAAGCAACAGCTTTCCGTCTCTTTGCAAATGCAGGAGAGGAGGGCTTTTTTGTTTGCCCGAATCCCTGTAAGCCTTCAAATTTCAAGAAAAAGAGGAGAAAAAGACATGGAAATCAAGATCACCAGAACTACCACCCCCAAGCAGAAACCCGATGAGAACAATCTGCCTTTCGGCACCTATATGACCGATCATATGTTCGTGATGCACTATGATACGGATCAGGGCGGCTGGCACGATCCCGAGATCGTTCCCTACGGCCCCATCAGCCTGCTGCCCGCCTGCTCCGTGTTCCATTACGCCCAGGAGTGCTTTGAGGGCATGAAGGCCTACCGCACCGCCGAGGGCAAGGTGCAGCTGTTCCGCCCCATGGAGAATGTGCGCCGGATGAACACATCCTGCGAGCGTCTGTGCATCCCCCAGCTGCCGGAGGATGTGATGTATAACGCCATCAAGACTCTGGTGGAAGTGGATCAGGACTGGGTTCCCCATCTGCCCGGCACCAGCCTGTATATCCGTCCCTTCGTGTTCGGCACTGAGAACTATGTGGGCCTGCGGATTCCCGACCACTACCTGTGCATGATCATCTGCTGCCCCGTGGGCAACTACTATAAAGAGGGCATCAACCCTGTGAAGATTATCATCGAGGAGCGGGATGTCCGTGCCGTCCGCGGCGGTACCGGTTACACCAAGGCCGGCGCCAACTATGCCATCTCCATGCGCGCTGAGAACAACGCCGAGAAGAGCGGCTATACGCAGGTTCTGTGGCTTGACGGTGTGCACCGTAAGTACATCGAAGAAGTGGGTTCCATGAATGTCATGTTTAAGATCAACGGCAAGGTCGTCACCCCTGAACTGGCCGGCAGCGTTCTGCCCGGTATCACCCGCAAGTCCTGCATCGAAATGATGCACAGTTGGGGGCTGGAAGTGGAAGAGCGCCTGATCTCCATTGACGAGCTGATGGAAGCCATCCACAACGGCACGCTGGAGGAAGCCTGGGGCACCGGCACCGCCGCAGTTGTCTCTCCCATCGGTGTTCTGAACTATGAGGGCAAGGAATACACCGTGGGCAACGGCGGCATCGGCGAAGTCACCCAGAAGCTGTATGACGAGCTCACTGCCATCCAGTGGGGCAAGCGCCCGGATCCCTTCGGCTGGGTCGATCCCGTCTGCTGATCAATATTTATTGTGTATCCGAACCGACCCTGTGTGTTCCCGGCACACAGGGTCGGTTTTTGAACGAAAAAATTTTGCGGAACTTCAAACTTTTTTCCCCATACGGACTGTCTAATATACAAATCCCGAAAGGAGAGAGAAACGCATGAAAAAGGGAATCATCTGGCTGCTGCTGATTGCCATGCTCCTGGCAGTTATGACCGGCTGCGGCGGACAGAAACAGGCAGAAGAACCGGAGGCGGACGATCAGGCAGAGGAGACCCTCCCGCCCGAGGAATCCATCCAGCCCGAGGAACCGGATGTGGAGACGGAGGCTCCTGACCAGACTGAAACGCCGGAACCGCCTGCCGAAACGCCGGAGGAGACTGCTGAACCGACCCCCGAACCGGAGCAGCCTGCCAGCGTATCCTATACAGACAATTTTTCCGTCAGCAGTGAGGATGCTTCTGCCTACGCCCAGCAGGTACAGCAGGTGGTGAAGGATCAGAATCTGGATGCTTTCACCGACATGATCGCATTTCCGATTTATGTGATGGGTGCGGACGGCGGCCAGTCCATTACTTCCGCTTCCGACTTCAAAGCGCTGGGGGCAGAGAACATCTTTACCGACGCCTTTGTGACGGAGATCATCAGCGCCAATACGGATGGGCTGAATCCCAGCCGGGCAGGTTTTGTCCTTTCCGCCACCGGACGGCCAAATCTGGTGTTCGGCGTTGTGAACGGGGAACTGCATATCGTCAGCCTCAACTATTAAATTTCTTTGTGATAAGAATGACAGGTGAAGTTGTTGACTTCACTCGTTTTCCGGGTATAATAGACATATACCGAAAACCCCGTATCCGGGAAATGAAACTATGATTGCGAGGTCAACCTATGAGCGAATGCACACATGATTGCTCCAGCTGCGGCGAGAACTGCTCCAGCCGGGACGAGATCCAGAAAGAAAAGCTGCACGAAGGCGCCAGAGTCCGGAAGGTCATCGCCGTGATGAGCGGCAAAGGCGGCGTCGGCAAATCCCTGGTCACCAGCCTGCTGGCTTGCGAAATGCAGCGCCGTGGCTTCCGCACTGCCGTGCTGGATGCGGATATGACCGGTCCCTCCATTCCCCAGGCCTTTGGCATCCATGAAAACGCCATCGGCACCGATGAATTTATCTACCCCAATGTGGCCGCCAACGGCACCCAGGTGATGTCCATGAACATTCTGCTGCAGGACGAAACCGAGCCCGTGGTCTGGCGCGGTCCTGTCATTGCCGGCATGGTCACCCAGTTCTGGACGGATGTGCTGTGGGATAATGTGGACTATATGTTTGTGGATATGCCTCCCGGCACCGGTGATGTGCCCCTGACAGTGTTCCAGTCCCTGCCTGTGGACGCTGTGGTCATCGTCACTTCTCCCCAGGATCTGGTCTCCATGATCGTGGAGAAAGCTGTGAAGATGACGGCCATGCTGAACCTGCCGGTGATCGGTGTGGTGGAGAACATGGCGTACTTCAAGTGCCCTGACTGCGGCAAGGTGCATCAGATTTTCGGCACCAGCGGCCTGAATCAGGTTGCCGCCAAGTACGGCATCGAGATCGTGGAGCGTCTGCCCATTGATCCCTCCATTGCCAAAGCTGTGGATGAGGGCAAGGTGGACACCATCTCCGGCGAATATGTGAGCGACCTGTGCGATTTCATTAAGATCGCTCTGTAACAATAGTTTTGTAATTGCAAGCAGAAAGCATCCGTGGGATTCAGGTTCCCACGGATGCTTTTTTTACTGTGCCAGAAAGTTCAGGACAGCTTCATTGAACGGCTCCGGATTTTTCCCGGCTACGAAATGGCCGGCGCATAAACATGATATAACTGGCTGAAAGCCTCTATCTGATGGACAAAGTAGTCACAGCTTTCACCGTTTCCGTGCAGCAGAATCAGGGGATTCCCCCGGCCCTGTTCTATATAATAATGTGTAATATCCATCCTGTACGGCCTCCTATCCGGCAAGGCTGCATTCAGTATATCAGAAACCGGCCGGTCTGTCCAACACGCCGGA
>JALFTG010000115.1 GCA_022779345.1 Oscillospiraceae bacterium
CACGGCGCTGTTGATGTTGTTGGCCGCATACAGGGCCATTTTTTCCCCGGAGGTGACGATCAGCACCTTCTCCGCATAGCCCTCCCGGATGGGAGCCGCGAAGCCGCCGCACACCACATCGCCCAGCACATCGTACAGCACAACATCCGGCTGCCAGGTCTCAAACAGACGCAGGTCCTCCAGCAGATTGAAGGTGGCAATGATGCCCCGTCCGGCACAGCCCAGGCCGGGGGTTGGGCCGCCGGTCTCGATGCACAGCACGCCGCCGAAACCCACCCGGGAGATCTCTTCCAGAGTCTCCGGATCCGTGTCCGTTTCCCGCATATAGTTCATCACCGGCCGCAGAGGTTCGCCCCCCAGCAGGTTGATGGTGGAGTCCGCTTTCGGGTCGCATCCGATCTGGATGACCCGCTTGCCCAGGCTGGCGAAGGCCGCCGCCAGGTTGCTGGTGACCGTGGATTTCCCGATCCCGCCTTTTCCGTAAACTGCGATTTTCAGCATTTTTCTACTCTCCTGACCAAAACAAAAACTCCTCTGCCGGTCAGCAGAGGAGTCTGGAATCAAAAACAAATATAGCCCGGCCCACACAGGACATCCTCGCCCTGTGCCGGGAGTACCGCACCGTCATTTCCGCTCGGGAAGCCCCTTGCCGTCATGGTGTGCCGTGTGACGATTTGCTTTCAACTCGCAGCAGCTTGCTGTCAGCAGCGTTTTTTAATTTGGCTTATTTTACCATTCACCGGTTTAAATTGCAAGCGTTAAATTCCTGACGGGGGCTTTCCGGCTATTTTGCCGGTTTCCGGGGCTGATTTTTGGGGAAAAGGGCATTTTTACAGCAGTACAATCGCCAGCAGCGCGCTCACCGTCAGGCTGATTCCCAGACACAGCCGGGCAGCGTCGGGCATTCTCCGGCGGACCTCCTCCCCCGCTGTCTCCAGCTGCCGGGCACAGCGGTCCAGGGCGGCACAGGTCTCCTCCGCACCGTACTGCCCCAGCGCGGTTGCCAGGGCGGACAGCGCCTGCCGTTCCGGCGGCTCCAGAATCCCGCATCCGTCCACGGCGGCCTGCCAGCATTCCGGAAAGCATGGAGCGCCCCGGGCCGCCAAATCATCCCGGACCGATGCGAAAAACCGGGAGACCCAGGGATTGCTGCCCTCCGCCAGCATGGCCATCAGTTCCCCTGTGGGAGTCAGGCTGGTGCCCAGCTCCGCGCTTCCCCGGCGGAGTGCTTCGGCAAAAGCCGCCAATGCCCGGTAGCGCTGGCGGAGCCCGTCCAGCCGCAGCCAGCCGAACATGGTTCCGGCGGCGATCACCAGCACGCAGCCTGAAATCCGGAGCATCACAGCGTCACCACCTGATATTCCCGGTCCCCCCGGTTCTTCCGGATGCACACCGCTTTCTCAAACGCCCCACAGGTGAGCAGCCGGGAAAACATGGGCTTGCGCCGCAAATCCGGCACATCCTGTCCGTGAACCGTGGCCAGCAATCCCACACCGCAGCCAGTTGCTTCCAGCACCGCAGGCAGGTCCGCGGCGGCGGTGATCTCATCCATGGCCAGCACATCCGGGGCCATGGTGCGGATCAGCATGATCCCCGCCTGACATTTCGTCACATTCGCCAGCACATCCGTCCGCGCCCCTACATCGAACTGGGGCCTGCCCTGATACATGGCCGCGATCTCCCCCCGCTCGTCCGCCAGCGCCACCCGAAGGCCCTCTCCGGACAGTTTCCGCACCAGTTCCCGGAGAAGGGTGGTTTTCCCGCCGCCGGGGGGCGAGATGATCAGGGTGCTGTGAAAGCCGCCGTCCCACACCTCCCCGAACAGGGCATCGGCGCAGCCGGGGATCTCCCGGGGCAGCCGGATGCACAGGGAGGAGATATTCCGCAGGGTTCCCACAGTGCCGTTTTGTCCGGTCCCTTCCCCGCACAGTCCGATCCGGCACCCGCCCTGTACGGTGATGTAGCCTTTCCGGATGGTGTCGGCGGCGGTGTGGAAGGATGCGCCCGTGGCATTGGCCAGCACATACCGGATATCCCGGTCCGTCACCGGCCGGTCCGGAGCCGCCGTCCGTTCTCCGCCGGCAGTCCGCAGGCACAGGGGCCGGTCCCGGCGGATCCGCAGTTCTTCTATGGTGTCCTCCTGCCCGGCACACGCCTCTCCCAGACGCTCCGCCAGTTCCGGCGGCAGCAGACGCAGGGCACTTTCCCAGCTGTTCATATGCTTCACCTCCCTCCATGGTATGTCCCGGGGACGGCGGATATGCGGAAAGCCGCGGGCATGACCGCCCACGGCTTTGGAAAGGGAGTGTTTACCGGATTTTCCGGCACTCCAGATAGTATCGTTTTTCAGCGGCCTCCCCAATGGAGAAACTCTTTTTGCAGAACACGCCGGTGTCCATCACCGACGGGAACAGTTCCGCCTTCTCCAGCTTCGGCAGCAGGATGCTGGAGGCATCCGGCCGGGCGCCGAAGGTCTCTGCCTCCGCTTCTCCGTGGATGTAATCCACCCGGCCCCCGTGTCCGGCCGCATAGCCCTGACAGAACCGGTCCACAGCTTCGATCACCTGGCCGATGCTCTCCCGGTGCACCCGGCCGGTCTCCCGGTGTCCCCCGGCGATCAATGTTACCTCTGTGCCCTCCGGGGCAAACAGTGTCTCCCGGGCCGCGGCGGAAAACTGTGCCGGGTCAATGTCAAACACCGTCCGGTGAATGGGATGGAAGGTGATCCCCGGGTCATGGATATTCACCAGCTCCACCAGCGCAAACCGGGCGGGATGATTCTCCCGCTCCTCCGGGGACAGGGTATCCCGGATTTCCTCCCAACAGCGCTTTGCCGCCGCCAGACTGTGGTTTCCGTCTCCCACGGCGTAGATGACGGCGCCCCAGCTGTAGCCGTATTTCCGGCTGAGGGTGTCCTCATCCGTCAGCTCGTCCAGCATGGCGGTTACCAGATCTGCGTTGACACCGGAGACACGGCGTCCCCGGAGATGGCCGCCGGCGCACATGAGGGAAAAGTCATACAGCGTCTCCCCCGCTCCGATCCCGGCGCAGGTCATCACCGTGTCCGCCGGGTCATCGATGAACACCATGATGTGGGGCATCTCCAGAGGTGCCTGCCGGCGCACGGCCACCCGGGCGGGGAGCCGGCTCTCCACGGTGTGCTCCGTGGCCCGGACGGGCGAAATGGAGTCCTCCGTAAAATCATAGTGTTCCAGATCCAGCGCGCCCACCAGTCCCCGGCGGACCGTGCCCGACGGGAGAGTGCGCTCCACGAATACATAGCTGTTTTCCACGGTGGTGAACACACCGCCGGAAAGATATTCCTCCATGGTGCGGCGGATGCGCTCCGACTCTTCCGCCGGGTCCCGGCTGTCCAGGTACGCCTCCGGCAGCATGAGATGAAAGGTGGAGGGCACATTCTGCGTCCATTCACCCACACGGTCCCAGTAGGCCCGGTCGGAGGTGAACTGGTCGCAGGCCACGGTGCTCCACAAGGTCATATCACACCCTGACGGCAGGAGAATGTCCGCCGGGCGGAACAGATTTCGTTTCAGCATGGCTTACCCTTTCAGCTGGCGCTTGCGGGCAATGTTGATCATGCCGTCTTCCATATGATCCAGATTGCCCAGCATCCGTCCGGCGCCGTAGGCCGTGCAGGACAGGGCATCGTCCACCACAATGGTGGGAATGCCGGTATCCCGGGCAATCAGCTTGTCCAGACCGTACAGCATACTGCCGCCGCCAGACATGGTGATGCCGTTGCGGGCGATGTCCCCCACCAGCTCCGGGGGCGTGCGCTCCAGCACGATATGCACCGCTTCCAGGATCTTTTTCGTGGGCTCCACCATGACCTCCGCCAGTTCCGCGGAGGTGATATTCACCGTCTTGGGCATACCTGTGGCCAGGCACCGGCCCTTCACTTCCTCCACACCCGCGTCATCCCGGCGGATGATGCCGCCGATACTGCGCTTCAGCTCCTCCGCCGTACGCAGGCCGATGATCACATTGTATTTGCTGCGTATGTAACGCACGATGGCTTCGTCATACGCGGTGCCGGCAGTCTTGATGGAGCGGCTTTCCACCACGCCGCCCAAGGAGACCACAGCCACATCGGTCTTGCCGCTGCCGATGTCGATGACCATGTGACCGTCGGGCTTGGAAATATCCACCCCGGCGCCGGTGGCCGTGGCCAGGCTGGATTCCGCCAGATACACCTTCCGGGCGCCGGCCTCCACGGTGGCGTCGATCATGGCCCGCTCTTCCACGCCGGAAATGCTGCCCGGCACGGTGATGAGCATCCGGGGCTTGAACAGGCTGAAGGAGGTCACTTTCTTCACAAATTCCGACAGCATGGCCACGGTCATGTCGTAGTCGGAGATCACGCCGGAGCGGATGGGATGGATGGCCACCACATTGGCCGGGGTACGCCCCAGCATCCGCTGGGCTTCCTGGCCCACCTTCAGCAGCTGGCCCGTGTATTTGTCCACCGCCACCACCGTGGGCTCCCGGAGGACGATCCCCTTGCCCTGGGCAAACATCAGGGTGGTGGAGGTTCCCACATCAATGGCAATGTCTCTTTCGAATATGAGCATAAATGTCACCTCATCAGGTTATTCAGTCCCGGCTTCTGGCCACACTGGCACAGAACACCCGGTCGGCTCCCGCCATGCCCAGCATCCGGGCACATTCGGAAAAAGTGGAGCCTGTGGTCACAATATCGTCAATCAGTAAAATGGTCTTTCCCCGGACCAGAGCCGGGTCCGTGACCCGGTACGCGCCGGAGATATTCGCCCGCCGTTTCTCGGCGCTGCCGGTGCGGGACTGGGGTGCGGTGTGCACCGTCTTTTTCAGCACCGGCACGCAGGGCTTCTCCAGCCGCCGGGCGGTCTCCTCCGCCAGAAGCCGGGCCTGGTCATAGCCCCGTTTCCGCAGCCGCCGGCTGCTCAGGGGCACCCAGGACACCAGATCCACCGGCTGGTCCAGATTTTCCGCCGCGCACACCGCCACCAGCTGGCCGAACGGACGGCAGTAGCCGGAGCAGTGCCGGAACTTGTAGCGCAGCAGGGCGTCCCGGACATCCTCTTCATAATACAACGGAGACACACAGGCTGTAAAGAAATTTCCCTTCTGCCTGCCCCCGTTTTTTGTATAGGGCAGGGTTTTCTCACAGATTGCGCAGATTCCGTTCCGCTGTGCCGGGATCAGCGCCCCGCAGAACGCACATTTCGGCGGGTACAGAAGATCCAGCAGGCGCTCCCACAGGGTTCTCATGCCGGTGCACCGCCTGTCAGCGCGATGAGCCGCAGGCGCAGGCCGCTGTATCGCCGGGAGCGGACGAAATTATCGATCATCCGGTTGGCGGCGTCCTCATTTCCCACGCACACCAGCAGTTTTTTTGCCCGGGACACGGCAGTATACAGCACACCCCGGGTGAGCAGTTTGGGGGAGCAGCTGCCCAGGGCCATGATCACCGCCGGGTATTCGCTGCCCTGGGATTTATGGACCGTCACCGCCCAGGCGTGCTCCAGCTCCACCAGCAGGTCAAAGGTGTAGAACGCCAGACGGCCGTCAAAATTGATCTCCATTACGCCGGCCTGCTCATCTATCCGGGTAATATAGCCGATGTCGCCGTTGTATATACCGGCGTTCACCTCGGCGCTGCCTTCCCGGTGCCAGAGAATGTCGTAGTTGTTCTTGATCTGCATGACCTTGTCCCCCTCCCGGAAGGTGACCTCCCCGAAGGGCTTTTCCTTCTTCTCCGGAGCCGGGGGATTGGCCGCCTGCTGGAGGCGGCGGTTCAGGGCTCTGGTCCCCAGCTCCCCGCTGCGGGTGGCGGAAAGGACCTGAATATCCTGCATGGGGAAGCCCATCTTCTCCGGCAGGCGGCGGGAAAACACATCCACAATGGTATCCGCGGACGAGGCCGCGTCCCGGCGGCGCATCATGAAAAAGTCGCCGGTGTTCTCCCGGAAATTGGGGTGTTCCCCCTTATTGATCATATGGGCAAAGCGGATGATCCGGCTGTTCTCATCCTGCCGGAAAATCTCCGTCAGGCGCACGGACGGAATCACGCCGCTGGTGATCACATCTTCAAACACCCGGCCCGGCCCCACGCTGGGGAGCTGGTCCGCGTCCCCCACCATCACCAGACGGCAGTTGGGACGCAGAGCATCCAGCAGCGCCCGCATGAGGGTGATGTCCACCATGGAGCACTCATCA
This sequence comes from Oscillospiraceae bacterium, assembly GCA_022779345.1. Lineage (GTDB taxonomy): Bacteria > Bacillota > Clostridia > Oscillospirales > Oscillospiraceae > HGM13010. Next base: position 6,220 of record JALFTG010000115.1, read on the forward strand.
ATGATCACGGCGCCGCAGTCCAGGGGCTGGCGGCTGTTTTTCTTGAATATCACGCTTTCCCCGTCCTCGGAGATGGAGGCTCCCAGCAGGCGGTGGACCGTCTGGGCATCCATGCCGGACAGCTCGGACAGGCGTTTGGCCGCCCGGCCGGTGGGGGCCGTGAGCATCACATCCAGGCCCATTTTGTCATACAGTGCGATAATCGCTTTCACACAGGTGGTCTTGCCCGTGCCCGGGCCGCCGGTGACGGCCAGGACCCGGTTTTCCGCCGCCAGATGGATGGCTTTGCGCTGGAGGGGGGCATATCTCATGCCGGTCTCCCGCTCAATGCCGTCAATGAGCCGGTCGATGGCGGCTTCATCGGAGAAATCCGAGCCGATCATGTTCACCAGCGTCTGAGCGGTGAAGGTCTCGGCCTCATAATAGCTGCGGAGATAGCAGGCATCCACGCCGCCGATGGCCTCGCACACCAGTTCCCCGCACTCCAGCATGGTATCCAGCGCCGAGGCCACATCCGCCTCCTCCACGCTGATCAGCTGGGCGGTGGCGGCAATGAGCTTTCCCCGGGGGATAAAGCAGTGGCCATTGCCCGCATTGTGCCGCAGCTCAAAGGCAATGGCGGCGGAGATGCGGGAGATGCTGTCCCCGTCAAAGCCCAGTTCCACCGCCAGCCGGTCAGCGTCAAAGAAATTGCCGCCGATGGCTTCGGAAGATAGTATGTATGGGTCCTCGCACAGCAGTTCATAGGCATCCGTGCCGTGGAATTTCAGCAGACGCAGGGCATACACCGGGGAGATGTCGAACCGGCACAGCAGCTCCGTCAGCCGCCGGACCGTGTTGTCCTGCCGGAAGGCGGCGGAGATCTCGTTGGCCTTCTGCATGCTGATGCCTTTCAGTTCCGCCAGTTTTTCCGGATAGTTTTCAATGATGTTCAGGCTGTTGGCGCTGAAGCGGTTCACGATCAATGCCGCCGTGGCCGGGCCGATGCCCTTGATGCATCCGGAACAGAGATAGTCATAGATGCTCTCGGCAGTGTCCGGAAGGGTGCGTTCACAGCTGTCCACCCGGAACTGCCGGCCGTGGGTCACATGGTTCACCCAGGCGCCGGTGGCGTGGAGCTGCTCCCCGGGGGCGGCACAGGGGATGCAGCCCACGGCGGTGACAAGGTCCTCCTCCCCGGTATCCAGCCGGATGACGGCATAGCCGCTGTCATCACTGCGGTAGATTACGGAGTCGATCCTTCCGTACAGTTCTTCGGGCCTGATCTCGGCGGCCACACATCCACTTCCTCTCTTCGATAACAGACACCCGCCACGCTGCGGGCCAGTTTTTCCGCCACCTGGGCGGTCTCTTCATCCATTCCGTTATCCACCAGGACCACCGTTCCCGGCAGGGTCCCGTTGGACCGGAGCCAGCCCAGCCCCTTCACCGTCTGCTCCAGGGCTGGTTCCCGGCCGGTGACACGCACCAGCACGGTCAGCTGGGTATGTTCCCCTTTTTTCAGCGGCGTCAGCATCAGACCCCGGAGGAACCAGATGAATAAGATCACACCGCCTGCGATCACAAATGTGCCGATCAGATTATACAGCATGGCGCTTCCCTCCTCGGGATCATACTATGCCGCGTCCCGGGGTTGCGTTCAAATCAGCCCTTTTCCAGCAGGGGCTTCAGGAACTGTCCCGTATAGCTGTGTTCACACTGTACGCAGTCCTCGGGCGTGCCTTCGAACACGATTTCTCCGCCGCCGTCGCCGCCTTCCGGACCCAGGTCGATGATCCAGTCGGCCACCTTGATCACATCCAGGTTGTGCTCGATGACGATCACCGTGTTGCCCGCGTCGGTCAGGGCGTCCAGCACCTCCACCAGCTTGTGCACATCCGCGATGTGCAGGCCGGTGGTGGGCTCGTCCAGCACATAGATGGTCTTGCCTGTGGAGCGTTTGGACAGCTCCGTGGCCAGTTTCACCCGCTGGGCCTCGCCGCCGGACAGGGTCGTGGAGGGCTGGCCCAGACGGATATAGCCCAGGCCCACCTGATACAGGGTTTCCAGCTTACTGCGGATGCGGGGCAGGTTCTCAAAGAAGTTCAGTGCCTCCTCCACGGTCATGTCCAGCACATCCGCGATGTTTTTCCCTTTATACTTCACTTCCAGGGTTTCCCGGTTGTACCGTTTGCCCTTGCACACTTCGCAGGGCACATACACATCCGGCAGGAAGTGCATCTCGATTTTGATCAGGCCGTCACCGGCGCAGGCCTCGCACCGGCCGCCCTTCACATTGAAACTGAACCGGCTCTGGCCGTAGCCCCGGAGCTTGGCGTCCTGGGTCTGGGCGAACAGGTCCCGGATCAGGGTGAACAGGCCCGTATAGGTCGCCGGGTTGGACCGGGGGGACCGGCCGATTGGGCTCTGGTCGATGGCAATGACCTTGTCCGCATTTTGCAGTCCCTCGATCCGGGCGCATTTCCCCGGATGGGTCCGGGCGTGGTTCAGTTCGGAGGCCAGGGTCTTGTACAGCACCTCCTGCACCAGAGAGGACTTGCCGCTGCCGGACACGCCGGTGACGCAGATCAGCTTGCCCAGGGGGAAATCCACGGTCACATGCTTCAGGTTGTGCTCCGTGGCGTCCACCACCCGGATGGCCTTCCCGTTACCGGGACGGCGCCTGGCGGGGACGGGGATGGACTTTTTCCCGGACAGGTACTGGCCCGTCATGGACCGCTCACAGGCGCAGATGTCCTCCACGGTACCCTGGGCCACCACTTCCCCGCCGTGGACCCCGGCGCCGGGGCCGATATCCACGATCCAGTCCGCTTCCCGCATGGTGTCCTCGTCGTGCTCCACCACGATCAGGGAATTGCCCAGGTCCCGCAGCTCTTTCATTGCGGTGAGCAGCTTTGCATTGTCCCGCTGGTGCAGGCCGATGCTGGGCTCATCCAGAATATACAGCACGCCCGTCAGGGAGGAGCCGATCTGGGTGGCCAGACGGATGCGCTGGCTCTCTCCGCCGGACAGGCTTCCCGCGCTCCGGGACAGGTTCAGGTAGTTCAGGCCCACATTGTTCAGAAAGCCCAGCCGGGAGCGGACCTCTTTCAGAATCCGCCCGGCGATGATGGTCTGCTGGTCCGTCAGCTCCAGACCGTTGATAAAGTCCACGGCCCGGTCAATGGGCAGGTCGCAGAACTCGCTGATATTTTTGCCCCCCACGGTGACGGCCAGGGCTTCCGGCTTCAGCCGGCGGCCGCCGCACACGGGACAGGGGTATTCGGACATATATTCCTCGATCATCTGCTTGGAGGCCTGGCTCTGGGTATCCCGGTACCGGCGCTCCAGATTGTTGATGATGCCCTCAAAGGGCTGCTTCAGCACGCCGTAGCCGTTGCCCCGGTCGTATTTCAGCTCCAGCTTCTCCCCTTTGGTACCGTAGAGAATGATATCGATGATCTCATCGGGCAGGTCCTTCAGGGGGGTTGTCAGTTTGAAATGGTACTGTTTGGCCAGGGCATCAAAATACATTTTGGCCACGGTGTCGTCCTTGATGGAGCCCCAGCCGGGAGCGGAGATGCCGCCCTCCATAATGGACAGGTCCCGGTTGGGCATGATGGAATCCGGGTCCACCCGGAGCTGGACGCCCAGGCCTGTGCAGCAGGGGCAGGCACCATAGGGGTTGTTGAAGGAGAACAGCCGGGGCGTCAGCTCCTCAATGGAAATGCCGCAGTCCTCGCAGGCATAGTTCTGGGAGAAGGTCAGGTCCTCATCCGTGGCGGCGTTGTTCACCAGGATGATGCCCCCGGACAGGGCCGAGGCCGTCTCCATGGAGTCCGTCAACCGGCGGGTCATGCCTTCCTTGATCACCAGACGGTCAATGACAATCTCAATGTTGTGCTTTTTGTTCTTTTCCAGCTTGATCTCTTCCGACAGGTCGTAGAGATTCCCGTCCGCCCGGACACGGGCATAACCGGATTTCCGGGCATCCTCGAACACCTTGGTGTGTTCGCCCTTCCGTCCCCGGATCACCGGGGCCAGAATCTGGATCCGGGTGCCCTCCGGCAGCTGCTCCACCTGATCCACGATCTGGTCGATGGTTTGCTGCCGGATCTCCTTACCGCATTTGGGGCAGTGGGGCGTGCCCACATGGGCCCAGAGCAGGCGGAGATAGTCATAGATCTCCGTGGCGGTGCCCACGGTGGAGCGGGGGTTGTTGGAGGTGGTCTTCTGGTCGATGGAGATGGCCGGGGACAGTCCGTCGATGCTGTCCACATCCGGCTTGTCCATCTGGCCCAGGAACATCCGGGCATAGGAACTGAGACTCTCCACATACCGGCGCTGGCCCTCGGCATAGATGGTGTCAAAAGCCAGAGAGGACTTGCCGGAGCCGGACAGGCCAGTCATGACCACCAGCTTGTCCCGGGGAATCTCGATGTCGATATTCTTCAGATTATTGGTACGCGCACCTTTGATGGAAATGGTATCCCGCATGATTACTCCTCATTGATCACATCCGCGGTGGTACCGCGGATCAGCTTCAGCAGATCCGCCGGGGCCACCTCCACCTGCTGGCCGATCTTTCCGGCGCTGACGGTGATGGTATCCTGGGCTTCACAGCTGGCATCGATCACGGTTCTGAACTGTTTTTTCATGCCGATGGGAGAGCAGCCGCCCCGGACATAGCCGGTGAGGGGCAGCAGCTCACTCACATGGAGCATGGCGATGGACTTCTCCCCTACCGCTTTCGCCGCCTTTTTCAGGTTCAGCTCCGCCAGTACGGGGATGACGAATACATAATGATTTTTGCTGGCACCCACGGTCACCAGCGTTTTATAGACCTGCTCCGGCGCCTTGCCGATGAGCTGCGCCACGGTGGCGCCGTCCACGGCATCGTCTCCGTGGGGGTAGGAGTGGGGTGTGTAGGTGATCTTCTTCTGCTCCAGCACCCGCATTACATTGGTCTTCTGTTCTGCCATATCAAAAAATCCCTCCCGGGAAAATATCCGTAATATTCAGTTCGTCGGCAAAGTCTGCCCCCGCAAACTCTGTGAGGCTTTGCCGGCAATGACAGTGTAATATTATACTCCATTTCCGGTTTTCTTTCAATAACAAATGACAAATCCGCCGGTGCGTGCTATACTTTTCTCCGGTGATGAAAAATGGACAGAAAACAGATTCGCGGCCGGTTCGCGCCCAGTCCCAGCGGGCGGCTGCATCTGGGCAATATGCTCTCTTCCCTGCTGGCCTGGCTGGATGTGCGGTCTCTGGGCGGGACCATGGTGTTCCGGCTGGAGGATCTGGACCCGGAGCGCAGCTATATGGACTATGCCGCCCTCATGGCGGAGGATCTGGAATGGCTGGGCCTGGACTGGGATGAGGGCTGGCGGCCGGAGGGCGGTCTGGAATACACCCAGGGTGCCCGGACGGAGCAATATGAACAGGTATTCCAGCGGCTTATGGACGAGGGCCGGGTCTATCCCTGCTGGTGCAGCCGGGCCCAGCGGCTGGCGGCATCGGCCCCCCATCCCGGAGAGGTGCGGGACACAGGCTGCGGCTGCCGCACCATGACGGACGGAGAAAAAAACGCGCTGACCCGGAAGGGCCGGAAACCGGCGTACAAGGTCCATGTGGATGACTGTACCATCGGCTTTCCGGACGGGCATTGCGGGCCGCAGCAGTTTCAGCTGAGAAGCGGGCGGGATGATTTCATCATCCGGCGCTCTGACGGGGTGTTTGCCTATCAGCTGGCGGTATCCTGGGACGATGGGGACATGGGCATCACCCGGGTGGTCCGGGCCAGAGACCTGCTGGATTCCACGCCGAAGCAGATCTGGCTGCTCCGGGAACTGGGCTTCACGCCCCCGGAATACTGTCACGCCCCCCTGCTGGTGGCCCCGGACGGGCGGAAAATGTCCAAGCGGGACGGGGATTTGAATATGGAGACCCTGCGGCAGAATCACACGCCGGAGCAGCTGTGCGGAAAGCTGGCGTATCTGGCGGGGCTGCTGCCGGAACCGGTGCCGGTGCGTCCGGCAGAGCTGGTGCCGGAATTTTCCTGGGACAAGGTGCGCCAGGGGGATATCCCATTGCCGGAGGGACTGTTCTGAATAGGAAAAAGGCAGGTCATGGACCTGCCTTTTCTGCTCAGTTGGTGGCGGTGGTGTACTTCTGCTTGATCTGGTCCAGCTTCTGCTGCTGAGCCTGCTCGGTGGTGTACCAGCCCCGCTGCTGCATCTGCTTATAGATGGTGTCCTGCATGGCCAGCGTGTCGCTCAGGGCGGAAGAAAACGCCTGATGGACATTGCTGGTGGGAGATTCAATGGTGCCGTGGAGATACAGGTCGCAGGCACCCTTGGTGGTCAGGAGAAGATTCTCCATCGTGCATTTGTCGTCCATTCTGCTGCCTCCTTATACCAGATTCAGGAATTTTGTGAACAGCTGCTGATTGGTGTTCACAAGCTGCTGGGCCTGCTGCTTCAGTGTGGGGTCCTGCAGGGTGTTGGCCGCATCCCGGGCCTGGTTCATGAGGAACTGGGTATGGGCCAGGGCGTCATCCAGATAGAGCAATTCTTTCGGAGTCATAAAAAATCACCTCGGAGATAGTGTGTCTCCGGGGTGATGCTTTATGCGTATTTTTTATTTTGCGTAATACATGACGCCCACGACCTTGGGTCCGGCATTGGCGGCAATTTCCGCGCCGATCTCATACAGATCCGCGGGCGGGACGCCCACGGCTTCGGTCATGGCATCCGCCATTTCCCTGCCCAGTGCAGGATCGCTGCCGTAGACGATGAGATAGGGCTTGCCTTCTTTCATCCGCTCCATGCTGTGGGTCTTGATGGTACGGATCACATTCTTGTCACCCCGGATTTTGGCCACATCATTGATGGTCTGATCCTTGATGAGCATCAGCGGCTTGATGCCCAGGGCATTACCCAGAAAAGCCGTGGCACCGTTGATGCGGCCGGACTTGGCGGCATATTTCAGCGTGTAAGGCACGAAATAGATTTCGCAATGGTCGCACCAGTCGGTGATGAATTCCACCACTTCGTCCGCAGACGCACCGTCTGCCAGCATTCTGGCGCCCTCCACCACGGCGTGGCCGTAGCCGCCGGTGTACACCCGGCCGTCAATCACATGGATACGCATGGTGTCCCGGGCTTCGGGATGCTCGTCAAAAAACAGCTGGGAGGCCAGCACCGCATTGTCATGGGTGGCGGAACCCTTGGAATTGATGGACACATAGATCAGATCATTGCAGCCATCCGCATACTCCTGCTCATAGATCTCCTGAAATTCAAAGGGCGTCACCTGGGCCGTGGCGGGAATGCCGTCAAATCCTTCCAGCAGCTGATAATATTCCCGGTTGTTGAAATCCTTGCGGCTGATATAGGTTTTGTCGCCAAAGGCGTGCTGAAAACAGATGATTTTGATGCCGTATTTTTCCTCGTTTTCCCGGGAAATATCACTGGCAGAATCAGTCATGATAACGGTCTTGGACATGGGGTACGCCTCCACGATAGAATACTATAATAAAACCACAAAACGGCCGTTTTGTCAATTTCGTTCACAACTAATTTACAAGTCTGGCAATCAGTTTATTCTGTCATAAGCATACGGTCCGTGTCGAAGGTCTGGTTCTTTTTCGCGGAGTACATTTTCAGCAGTTCATCCAGCGTCATGTCCTCCCGTTCCTTCCCGGACATATCGAACAGAATCTGTCCGTCATCCATCATGATGGTGCGGGTGCCGGTGGTCAGGGCGGCGCTCATGTTGTGGGTGATCATCATGGTGGTCAAATGGTGGCGTTCCACCAGCAGGTTTGTGATCTCCATGACCTTCTGGGCGGTGGCCGGGTCCAGGGCGGCGGTATGCTCATCCAGCAGCAGCAGTTTCGGCGGCACAATCGTGCACATGAGCAGGGTGACCACCTGGCGCTGGCCGCCAGACAGCAGACCCACCTTGGTCTTCATCCGGTCCTCCAGGCCCATGCCGAACTCCGCCAGACAATCCCGGAGATAGGCACTCTCTTTCTTGTTGATGGCAAACGCCAGCGGTCCCCGGCTGCCCTTGGCATGGGCCAGAGCCAGGTTCTCCTCAATGGTCATATTGGGCGCCGTGCCCTTCATGGGGTCCTGAAACACCCGGCCGATGCTGGAGGAACGCTTGTATTCCGGCATGGCGGTGATGTTCTTCCCGTCCAGGAAAATGGCGCCGGAGTCGATGAGGAAGGTGCCGCAGATGGCGTTGAACATGGTGGATTTGCCGGCGCCGTTGGAGCCGATGATGGTGACGAATTCCCCGTCATCCAGTTTCAGGGACAGGTCCTGGAGCGCCCGCTTTTCATTCACCGTTCCCGGATGGAAGGTCTTGGAAACATGTTTCAGTGTCAGCATACGCTCTCCTCCGTTTCATTCTCCGCGATACGCATGGCGGCACGCTTTTTCTGATGGTCGCCGAAGCTCTGCTTCAGATGGGGCATGGCAATGGCCACAGCCACGATGATGGCGGACACCAGCTTCAGTGCGGACGCGGGCATATTCAGCCGCATGGCGATGGCCATGACGATCCGGTACAGGCAGGAGCCGATGATGACGAACACCACCCGGCGTGCAATGCTTCCCCGGCTGCGGGACAGCGTCTCGCCGATGATCAGTGCCGCCAGGGCAATGGTCACCATGCCGGTGCCCACATTGATGTCACAGGACTTCTGGTACTCTCCCAGCAGGCAGCCGCCCAGGGCGGTCATGGCATTGGAAAAGCACAGGCCCACGGTGATAGTGTGGGCGGGGTTGATAGAGGATGCACGGACCATATCCACATTGTCGCCGGTGGCCCGGATGGACAGGCCCAGCCGGGTGCGCAGGAACAAAATCAGCAGCACTGCCGCCGCCCCCGCAAACAGAACGCCAACCATTAATTTATAGTAAGGGGCCAGAGGGGTATTCTCCAGGGCGGATTTCATCATGGTGAACACGGTGTCCGTGCCGTTCAGGCTCAGATTGGACCGGTTGCCCATGGCAAAGATATTGATGGTATACAGCCCCGTATTCACGATGATGCCCGCCAGAATGCTCTCAATTCCGAAGCGGGTCTGGAGCGTGGCCGTGATGAATCCGGAAGCGATACCGGCACCCATGGCGGCAAAAATCGCCAGGATAGGATGACCGGTCAGGGCCACCGAGGCACCAACCGCGCATCCCAGAATAAAGCATCCATCCGTGGACAGATCGCAGACATTCAGCATGGAATAGCTGAGGAACAGCGCCAGGGCCACCAGTGAGTAGATGACGCCCAGTTCCACCGCCGTCTGCAATGTTCCGAGTGTTAACAAGCTTCCCATATCGTTTCCTTTCGTTCCCACAAAAAATCACGCTCCGGGGGCCGCACAGCAGCCCCCGGTCACGCATTATACAGTTATGATACCATGGAATCCCGTTTCTGGCAATTCCGGATCGGTATTTTATTCAAATTCCTGTGCGGTGGTGATTTCGTCCACTCTGGTGCACAGCGGCTCAATGGCGGCCTTCACTTCCTCCAGGTCCAGACCCAGGGAGGCGCAGGTCTCGGTGTTCACGGTGGCCAGGCCGTTGTCAAAGGTCTTGACGGGGGTGGCAGCGGGGTCAGCGCCGTTGACCAGAATGTCAGCGATCATGTCGGCAGTCTCTCTGCCCAGGTTGGCGTAGTCCACGCCGTAGGCGCAGAAGGCACCGTTCAGGGCGAAGGAGTCAGCGCCGCAGTAGTGGGGGATGCCGGCCTCTGCCAGGGTCTCATAAATGGTCAGCTCCGCGTTCATGACGGTGTTGTCGGTGGGAGTGAACACGGCGTCAACGCCTTCACTCACCAGGGACTGGGCGGCCAGCAGGATCTCATCGGTGGTGGTGCCGGTCTTTTCAATGTACTTCACGCCTTTGGCATCCAGATAGGCCTTGGCATCGGCGATGGGAACGGTGGAAGAATCCTCGCTCACATTGTACAGCAGGCCCACATAATCACAATCGGGGTTCACAGCGAACATCAGGTCCATGATGGCATCGGTGTTCAGCTCGTCAGAGGTGCCGGTGATGTTGGTGCCGGGGGCATCCATGGAATCCACAAGTTTGGCGGACACGGGATCAGAGATGGCGGCAAACACGATGGGGATCTGATTGTCCTCAGTGGCAGCCTGGGCGGCCATGGCGGACGGCGTGGCAATGGGGACGATGATATCCACCTCATTGGCCACCATGTCAGCGGCGATCTGGTTCAGCAGGGTGCTGTCGCCCTGGCCGTTCTGGTAATAGTCGGCGTAGTTGAAGGTAACGCCCAGTTCCTCACCCAGCTCATCCAGGCGGCTCTCAATGTTGTCGGCGATCTGATTCAGGGAGGCGTGATCCATCAGCTGGATGATGCCCACTTTGTATTCGGTTCTGGTTTCCGCATCGGGGGTATCATTGGTTTCCGCGGTCTTCTGACCGCCGCAGGCCGCCAGGCTCAGAGTCAGTGTCAGTGCCATTGTTGCTGCAAGTGCTTTCTTCATAAATTTCATTTTCTATTCCTCCAAATTATGTTTTTGGTAATTGTCTGTTTTATTTACATCCAGGTCTGCCGCCATGGTCCGGCTCGCCGGAAGTGTAACCCGTTTCTCCCGCACAAAAAAATATAGCCCTGTCCTTCTAAAAGGACAGAACTAAAAATTCTGCGGTACCACCTTTTTTCACGGCCTGAACGCCGTGCACTCAGCAGGATGCCATCACATCCCCGTCTTTAACGCAGACATACGGTCCGGCTACTCCGGAATCCAGAGCTTTCGCCTTTCCCTCAGCGGCCCATTTGCCAACCCGCTTTCAACATGGTTCCCAGCTACCCCATGCTCTCTGTGTGTGCGCTGATGGTTTGACTTCCGCATCAAAGGTTTTGTTGTGATTGACTTGTTGTGCTTTATTATACGCGCAAAAAAAGATTTGTCAAGCAGAAATTTGAAATTATTTTTTTGTCCGCCGTCAAAAAACAATGAGCGGGTCGTCCCCGCTCATTGGATATCCTCCAGGAGTTTCTGCTCCAGGACAGACTTTTCCCCGGCAGACAGGAAGGCGGCGTTCACGGCATTTTCCAGCAGCTGCCGCTCCTGCCGGGGCGTCAGGCCGAAGGTCCGGCGGACCAGGGCAAACTCCCCTTCCAGCGTGGTGTCGGATACGGTCATGTTGTCCGTATTCAGGGTCACGGGAATCCCCTGCTCCAGCAGATTCACAATGGGATGATGGGCCGCATCCGGCACCGCTTTCGTCTGCACATTGCTGGTCACACACACCTCCAGGGGCACTTTTTCCCGGCGGATCCGCTCCAGCAGAGCCGGATCGGAGGCGGCGGCAATGCCATGACCGATACGCCGGGCGCCGAAGTCCAGCGCTGCCCGGACGCTGTCCGGACCGGCGGCCTCCCCGGCATGGATGATAAACGGCATCTCCAGCCGCTTTGCCTCATCGAAAATATATCCGTGCTCCCGGGTAGGAAACAGCGCCTCCGCCCCGGCCAGATCGATGCAGCAGACCCCCTTGTCCCGATACCCGGCGGCGACCCGGACCGTCTCCAGATTGGCAGCATGATTGTCCGCACCACGCATACAGCATAGGATCAGATTTGCCCGGATGGGAAAGTCCCGCATTCCCTGTTTCAGACCGGACAGCACCGCCTCCGTCACCTGCGCCTGAGTCAGGCCCCGGGCGCAGTGGGAGCCGGGAGCAAAGCGGGGCTCGGCATAGATCACGCCCTGGGCGCTGAGAGCGCGCAGGAGATCATACGCCGCCAGTTCCAGACAGTCCGCCCGCTGGAGAACCTTCAGGGGAATCCCGAATTTCCGCAGATATTCATTCAGATCGGTACAGCCCGCCCCCACCGTCAGATACGGCCGCAGGGCTTCCGGCGAATCAGCAGGCAGACGGTATCCGCTCAGCTCTGCCAGCTTGACAATGGTCTCCGGCGGAAGAGACCCGTCCAGATGGATATGCAGATCGATGTATTTCACAGGCTGTCACCCTTTCCGATAAATTGTAATGTATGATAGTCTGTTTCTTCCGGGATGTCAAACGGTTTTTCCGCAAAAAGGCAGGCATCCCGGATGGGAAGCCCGCCTTTTT
>JALFTG010000122.1 GCA_022779345.1 Oscillospiraceae bacterium
GGGGGTTACCTCCTGATTCCTCATTGCCTCGCGCTCTGCTCCGCGTACTCGCCGGCGAAGCGCATCATGGCGGTGAGGGCGAAGGGACAGTCATAGGACCCGGCGGCCCCGGCCATGAAGGCCATCTGGGCCAGGGCACGGCGGCGGAGATCCCGGTCCCCGCCCTGCTCCAGCAGCCGCAGCAGCACGAACAGCAGCATGGCGTTGCCGGAGGGACAGGCCCCGTCCCACACCTCCTTGGGCCGCACGGGGAGATGGACATCCGCGTCGGAGCACAGGTAATAGCCCCCGTGGACCGTGTCGGCAAACAGGGTCTCCGCCCGGTCCGCGAGGGTCCGGGCTGCCAGCAGGTATTCCTCCCCGCACCCGGCGTCCGCCAGCTCCGTCAGCGCCCAGGCACAGGCGGCGTAGTCGTCCAGGGTGGCCTCGAACCGGGCTTCCCCGTCCCGCCACCGGCGCAGCAGCCCGCCCCTGTGTGTGAGCTGCTCCCGGAGAAATTCCTCCCCGGCCACGGCGGCATCCAGATACTTCTCCCGGCCGAACACCTTACCCGCCCGGGCCAGGGCCGCGATCATCAGCCCGTTCCAGCCGCTGAGCACCTTCTCGTCCCGGTCCAGACGGCTGCGCTCCAGCCGGCGGCGGTACAGCTTCATCCGCATCTCCCGGAGCAGGTCCGTGTCATCGGCGAAGTCCGGGGTGTCCAGCAGGTTGGGGATGCTCCCGCCCTCGAAGTTGCCCTCCTCCGTGATGCCGTAGGTACGGCAGAACACGGCCCCGTCGTTGTCCCCCAGCACGGAGCGGACTTCCTCCGGGGTGAACAGGTAGTATTTCCCCTCCACGCCCTCGCTGTCCGCGTTCTGGCTGGCGAAGAACCCGCCGCCGGGGGAGCGCAGTTCCCGGAGCACATAGTCCGCCGTCCGCTCCCCCATGGTCCGGTACAGGGCCGACCCGGTGCGGCCGTAGGCCTCCGCGCACACATAGAGCATCAGGGCGTTGTCATAGAGCATTTTCTCGAAATGGGGCACCAGCCACTTCTCATCCGTGGAATACCGGCAGAAGCCCCCGCCGATGTGGTCGAAGATGCCGCCCCGGTACATCTGCTGCAGGGTGTGCTCCGCCATCTCCAGGGCCGCCGGGTCCCCGGTGTACCGGTGGTACTCCAGCAGGAACAGGAGATTCTGGGGGGTGGGGAACTTGGGCGCCGGGCCGAAGCCGCCCCACTCCCGGTCATAGCCGGCCGCCAGCCGCTGATAACAGTTGTCCCACAGCTTTGCCCTGGGCCGGGCGGGATAGGTGGCGTGGGAATACTTTTCCAGCTGCTCCGTGACGGTCTCCGCCGCCCGGACGCACCCGGAGCGGTCCTGATGCCAGCTCATGGCCATGTAGGCCAGCAGTTCCGTCAGCCGGTCTTTGGGCAGATAGGTGAAGGCGAAAAAGGGTTTCCCCTCCGGCGTGGCAAAGACATTCAGCGGCCAGCCGCCCCGGCCGGTGATCAGCTGGCAGGCGTTCATATACACCGCGTCCACCGCCGGATGCTCCTCCCGGTCCACCTTCACGGAGATGAAAAACCGGTTGGCCACCGCCGCCAGATCCGGGTCGGAAAAGGATTCCGATGCGATCACATGACACCAGTGGCAGGCGGAATAGCCGATGCTGATGAGCATGGGTTTGTCCTGTTCCCGGGCGGCGGCAAACGCCTCGTCTCCCCAGGGATACCAGTCCACCGGGTTCTCCCCGTGCATCTGCAGGTACGGGGAGCCTTCTGTTTTCAGTCTGTTACTCAATGTGCAAGTCCTCCGTTGCGGGATTTTCCAGTAAGATGCCGTCGGCGGTGTACCGGGAGCCGTGACAGGGGCAGTCCCAGGTGCCCTCGGCGGCGTTCCATTCCAAATGACAGCCCATATGGGCACACCGCCGGCCTTTCAAAAGGCCTTTTGTCAGCCCCTTTGCCGCGTGGCCCGCCTCATTGGCCAGGGCGGCGGAGGCGTGGGTCAGGGAGCGGGCGGGGTCAAACAGCTGCGTATAGGGGGATTCCCGGCCGCAGATCAGATCGGTGATGAGCCGGGCGGATACCATGGAGTTGGTCATCCCCCATTTGCCGAACCCGGTGGCTACATACCACTCCGGCCGGGACCGGGCATACCGCCCGATGAAGGGCACGCCGTCCACGCTCATGCAGTCCTGGGCCGACCACCGCTCCGCCGCCCGGCATTCCGGCCACATGGCCTTCGCCCGGGACAGCAGAATCTCATAGGGCCGTCCGCTGTCCTCCCCGGTGCGGTGCCCTCCGCCCCCCAGCAGGAGATATTTCCCCTCCGGCCGGAAGCTCAGCCCCCGCTCGTCGATGCCCAGATACATCCCCTCCATGGCGGGGACATTCTCCAGCGCCAGTACATAGCTGCGCTCCTGATGCTGCCGCAGGAAATACCACCCCGGCACATTCACGATGGGGTAGTGGCAGGCGAACACCACGGTCTTTGCCGTCACCGCCCCTCCGGGGGTCACCAGCACCGTCTCCCCGTCCCGGTACCGGATGTCCCGGACGGGGGAGTGCTCATAGATGGTCAGTCCCCGGGCGGCCTGCCGGAGAAATTCCAGGGGCCGGAACCGGGCCTGTCCGTCCAGCCGCAGGGCAGATGTCACCGGCAGGGGCAGTTCCGTGCGGGTGGTCAGCGCCATGGATAATCCCGCCCCGGCGGCGGCCTTCCACTCGGCCTTCAGCCGCCGGTCGTCCCCCACGGTGTAGAGATACGCCGGGCACCAGGTGAAGCCGCAGTCCGTGTCCAGGGTGGAGATGAACCGGGCATAGGCCCCGATGGCCTCGGTCTGGGCGGCGGCATACAGCCGGGCCATGTCCGCCCCCCGGTCTTTCGTGATGCGCTGATAGATCAGCTCGTGCTGGGCGGTAATTTTGGCGGTGGTGTGACCGGTCTCGCCGCTGCCCACGCCATCCCGCTCCAGCACCACGCAGTCCGCGCCCTCCCGGCTGAGCAGCTTCGCCGTCAGGATGCCCGCCAGCCCGCCGCCGATCACCGCCGCGTCACAGCGGATGCGCTCTGCCAGCTCCGGATGCCCGTGTGCCGGGGTGTCCGCCTGCCAGATGGAAATGCCCTGTTCCATACCCGATGCCTCCCGTGCGTCAAATCACCCACAGTATGCCCCGGTATGGAAAGATTATACAGCG
>JALFTG010000128.1 GCA_022779345.1 Oscillospiraceae bacterium
CCTCGGAAAACGGCGTCACCCGGATGTCCGCTTCCGGCCAGTCCATCACCGCCTGCATGAACCGGATTCAGGACTACACCGACTGGGAGGAGCTGTTCTATGCCCACACCCAGTATCTGCTGGTGGGCCAGGACCGGGCCGCCGCGGGGCTGAGCGGGATTCTGGACTATGTGGAGAGTTCCCAGCAGCTGCACACGGATACGCCCCTGTTCGTGGTCCACACCGGCACCGCTGAGGAACTGGTGCTCCACTGCGGCGGGGAGAAGAGCGACATCACCCAGGCCCTGGATTCCCTGGTCCGGGACAGCGAAAAGCTGGGGGACGGCCACACCTTCACCTGCGGGGAGATCATCGCCTCCAACGCCGAAAACGGCGCCGCCCTGGCCCCGGCGGTGGAAGCGGTGCCCATGACGGATGTGGACCCCTCCGCCAAGGAGGACCAGCTGACCCCCCTGCCCGCCGGATACGCCATTCTCAAAGACAACACCCTGGCGGGTATCCTCCCCCAGACCGACGCCCGGGGCATCAATCTGCTGCTGGGGGAGATCGGGTCCGGGGCATTTTCCATCAAATCCGGCACCCAGACCTTCAGTCTGGTCCTGTCCAAAGGCAATGTGAAGCTCTCCCCCGTCTGGGGATCTGACGGTGCCCTCACGGGCATCCGGGCGGACATCAAGGCCAGCGCTTTCGTGGAGGAGACCGACCCCTCCGGCCCGCCGGACCGGGCGGAGCTGACGGAGTCGCTGGAGACGGAGCTGGAGCAGTGGGTGCTCCATGTGCTCCAGGCCATGGCGGACACGGAGGCGGATTTTCTGGGCATCGGCAACCGGCTGCGGATGCAGGACCCGAAGAAATGGGACGCCATGCCCAAAGCCTGGGCGGAGGTCATCGGAGACCTGACCTTTGATGTGCAGGCGGAATGTGAAATTGTCCGCACGGATGAACTGCGGGGATAAGGAGGGACGAACATGGAACGACCCATTTCCCGGCGGCAGACGCTGACGCTGGCCTTTCTGGCCATGCTGTCGCCCTATCTGCGGCTGCTGCCCGGGCGGGTGACGGAGCTGTCCGGCCGGGCGGCATGGCTGTGCCCGCTGGCGGCATTTCCGGCGCTGGCGGTGCTGGTGTGGCTGCTGGACCGGGCGCTGCAGGGGGCACAGCCCGGCGAGGGCATGGCCGGACAGATTCTCCGGGTGTGCGGCAAAGGCGTGGGCGGCGGGATGCTGCTGGCGTGGACGGGGTGGATTCTGTTCCACGCGGGCTTTCTCCTCCGCAGCGGGGCGGACCGGTTCATCGCCACCATCTTCCCGGACAGCGAGCCGTGGCTGTTCATCGCCGTCATGGTGCTGCTGACCCTGCTGGCGGCCATGGGCACGGTGAAGGCCCTGGCCCGGGCCACGGAAATTTTCTACCCCCTGATGGTGATCGTCCTGCTGGTGGTCATCGCTTTTGCCCTGCCCAACATTCACTGGGACTACCTTCTGCCCGTCACCGCTCGGGACACCGTGCCCATTCTGAACGGGGCGCTGGTGTCCATGAATTCCATGTGTCTGGCCCTGCTGTACGCGGCGTTTCTCCGGGGCCACGAGGACACGGACGCATCCTGGTCCCGGTCGTTTATCAAGTGGCTGGTCCCCGTGTGTCTGCTGGGGACGGCGGTGTGCGTGGTGACCATCGGGGTGTTCGGCGCCGTGACCACCGGGCGGCTGGCCTACCCCTTCTTCATCATGGTGCGGGATGTGAGCGTGTTCAACACTGTGGAGCGGATCGAGGCGCTGGTGGTGGGATTGTGGCTGCTGCCGGATTTCGTGCTGGTGACGGTGGAGGTGCTCATCGCGTCGGAGAACCTCATGCTCCTGTTCGGCGGGGAGAAGCAGGAGGGCCGGGCGGTGTACTGGACCGGCGGCGGGAAATATGTGTGGCTGTGCACCGCCGCGGCGGCGGTGTCGGCGGTGCTCATCGCCCACGACACCCAGGAGCTGGACCTGTGGTCCGACACCATTATGCCCGCCGTGAACCTGACCCTGGCGTTTGTTGTCCCGCTCCTGGTGCTGGCGGTGGAGAAACTCCGGAAGCAGTAGGGGCGGAGGAGGGGGAAGTAATAGTGAAGAGTGAATAAGTAGGGGCGGGATTCCCCCTCCCGGATGCGCCGGCACCAGATATGGCTCCCCCTCTGGGGGAGCTGGCACGGCCGCAGGCCGTGACTGAGAGGGCTGTCCGGCACCGCATTCAGTTCACCGGGCAGGGGCCGACCTGCATGTCGGCCCGCTGTCCGTCCCCCGCCGGGCGCACACGCCGGTGCGCCCCTACGCGTGTCAATCGGTGCCGGCAGAAAATCGTACGCGGGCCGGGGAACCCCCGCCTGCAAAGCCTTCCCCCTGACAGGGGGAAGGTGGCGCCGCCGTCAGGCGGTGACGAATGAGGGTGGGTACGACAGAACAGCATGATTCCGTTCATCTCACTCAACCTCATCCGCCTCGCTTTGCTCGGCACCTTTCCCTTAGAAAGGGGAAGGCTTCCGCTTTATTTGGGTGCGGCGGGCTTTCCATTCCACACAGCAAAAAAAGAGCGGTTTCCCGCTCTTTTTTCGTATTATGCGAATTTTTCCCGCTCCCGGACGGCGATCTGGTCGCAGCGGTTGTTGTAGGCGTTGTCGGCGTGGCCCTTCACCCAGTGGAAGGTCACCTGATGGGTCTGGAGCAGCTCGTCCAGAGTTTTCCACAGGTCGGAGTTTTTCAGCTCCCCGCCCTTGCGCTTCCACCCGGCTTTTTTCCAGCCGTCCAGCCAGTGCTGGTTGATGGCGTTGCAGATATACTGGGAGTCGGAGTACAAATCCACCTCGCAGGGTTCCTTCAGGGCCTGAAGGGCCGAGATGACCCCCAGCAGTTCCATGCGGTTGTTGGTGGTGCTCGCCTCGCCGCCGCCCAGTTCTTTTTCCCGGGCGCCGTATTTCAGGATCGCCCCCCAGCCCCCCGGCCCGGGATTCCCGGAACAGGCGCCGTCGGTATAGATCGTAATATGTTTCATGGTTGTCCTTTCAGATGTGCCGGAGTACCAGCGGTGTTGTGATCCGCGTCCCCTTTGGGTGCGATGCATAACGCAGAAAAGAGAACGGATTCCCACGTCGGGGCTGACGCCCCTCCTCGGAATGACACGGGAGAAACGAATGATATGCGGTAGGGGCGGGTTCCAATCGTCATGCAGAGGGAATCCTTCACAGTTCTTCTAAAATCTGTTTCCGCTTTTCGTCGTACTCTTCCTGGGTGATGAGGCGCTGGTCATACAGGGTGCGGAGCTGTTCCAGACGCTGCTGGGTGTCGCCGGCGGGCGGGGCCTGGGTGGGTTCCCCGTCCTCGTCGATATAGATTTCCGGGCCCTGATACCCCTTGCCGAAAGCCTGATAGCCGTTGAAGGCCGTGATGGCCAGGGCCATCAGCGTCCACAGGATGCCGAAGGGGCCGAAATGGGGGATCGCCACGAAAATGCCGATCAGGACGAAAATGCCGCCCCAGATGATGCCGAACACCCCCGCCGTCTTTCCCGGACGGTAGGTGACCCGGCGGCCGTTTCTGTTGTGTTTCATACAGACCTCCTGTCATGCAGGCCCGGCGGGCCGTGTTACGCTTCCGGGGAGTCTGACGCTTCGGCGCCCTCGTTTGTTCCCGGCTCCTCCTCTTCCTTCATGGCCCGGGCGATGGAGGTGACCACAGCGTTTTCGCTCAGGCGCATGACCTTCACGCCCTGGGTGGAGCGGCCGTACTGGCTGATGTTGGTGACGGCGGTGCGGATCATGGTGCCGTCATCGGCGATGATCATCACATCCACATCCTCCAGCACGCCCATGACACCGGCCACCTTGCCGGTCTTTTCCGTGCAGTTATAGTTCTTCACGCCGATGCCGCCCCGGCCCTGGATGGGATATTCCCCGAAGTCCGTGCGCTTGCCGTAGCCCTTCTCCGTGATGGACAGCAGCTGTGCGCCGGGGATGAGTTTCTCCGCGCCCACCACGAAGTCGCCTTCCCGGAGGCGGATGCCCCGGACGCCGGCGGCCTCCCGGCCCATGGCACGGACATCATTTTCATTGATGGTGATGGACATCCCGTCGTGGGTGGCGATGATGATGTTGTCGTTCCCGTCGGTGAGCAGGGCGGTCATGAGCACATCGTCCTCCGCCAGGCTCAGCGCCCGGATGCCGCTGGAGCGGATGTTCCGCAGAATGTTCAGCTCCATGCGCTTCATGGTGCCGTTCCGGGTGATCAGGCTGATATACTTGCCCTCTTCCTCGATGTTATCCACATGGAGCATGGCGGACACCTTCTCCTCGCCGTCCAGAGGCAGGACATTCACGATATTGGTGCCCCGGGCGGTGCGGCTGGCCTCTGGAATCTTGTAGCCCTTGATCTTATACACCTTGCCCAGGCTGGTGAAGAACAGAATCTGGGCATGGCTGGAGGCGGTGAACAGGGTTTCGATGCAGTCCTCCTCCCGGAGGGTCTGGGCCTTGATGCCCTTGCCGCCCCGGTTCTGGGCGGAGTATTCCTTCGTGCCCAGGCGCTTGATATAGCCGCCCTTCGTCAGGGTGTACACGCACTGCTGTTCCTCGATGAGGTCCTCGATGTCGATATCGTCCCACACATCCTGGATCTCCGTGCGGCGCTCGTCGCCGTACTTGTCCTGAATCTCCAGCAGTTCGTCCTTCAGCACGCCCTTGATCTTTTCCGGGTCGGCCAGCAGTTCGTTGTAGTAGGCGATTTTGGCTTCCAGGTCTTTATATTCGTTTTCCAGCTTTTCCCGGTTCAGGCCCTGCAGGGCGATGAGCCGCATATC
>JALFTG010000135.1 GCA_022779345.1 Oscillospiraceae bacterium
CGGTCGCCGCATACTTTCTTCCAAAGCCGGGAAAAATAGCACACGACTTACTCTATTTCAAGGAAGCGTGCATCATGGACTATTCGGAACTGGGGATCATCATTGACACGGAGCATCTGGCGGCGTTCGCGGAGAACACCGCCCGCTCCCTCCATCCGGACGCCCTCCGGTCCGGCCGGAGCACAGCCCGCGCCATCCGGGAGGACCTGCACCGGCTGAAGAGGGCCCACACCCGGCTGGAACGGCAGACGGACACCGTCCGTCCCGGGCAGGCCGGGGAGTGGCTGCTGGACAACTGGTATCTGGCAGTACAGGCGGGAGAGGACGCCGTCCGGGCCTTCCGCTGGGCAAAGGACCTGCCCGCCGCCGGGGGGACGCCCCGGATCTGCCTGCTGGCGGACAGCCTGCTCCGGGCCGGGGCGGGGGCCGTGGACACGGGCCGGTGCCGGATGTACCTCCGGGGCTTCCAGCAGGCCGCACCCCTCCGCCGGGCGGAACAGGGTCTGTTTGTTCCGGCCCTGAACGCCGCGGCAGTTCACGCCCTGGCGGAGCTGTATCACGACGGGGAGCCGGACGGGGAACGCGCCGGAGCCCTGTTCACCACCCTGCGTCTGCTGTGCACTCTGGATCTCAGTGCCCTCATTGAGGAGGAAAACCCGGTGGAGCAGTTGCTGCGGCTGGACCCGGCGGGAGTCTATCCCGCCATGGCCGAGGAGACCCGGGACGAGTACCGCCGGCAGGTGGCGGTGCTGGCAAAAAAGTGGAACATGGACGAGTACCGGGTGGCCCGGCGGGTGCTGCGCCTGTCCCGGGAGAGCCGGACGGAAGAGGAGCGCCATGTGGGGTACTTCCTGTTCCGCAAACCCATGGGCCGCCGGGCCGCTCCCCGGCGGGGCACGGGCTATGTGGCGGTGTTCCTGCTGTCCACCCTGTTTCTCTCCCTGTTGGCAGGATTCACCCTCCGCAGCCCATGGGCCGCCGTCCTGCTGCTGATTCCCGTGTCGGAGGTGGTGAAAAACCTGATGGACTTCCTCCTGACCCGCCATGTGCGCCCCCGGCATGTGCCCCGGATGGAACTGCCCGACGGCATCCCGGACGAGGGCGTGACCGTATGCGTCATCTCTGCTCTGCTCACCGGACCGGAGTCCGGCCGGGAGGCGGCGGCACGGCTGGAGGAATTCCATCTGGCCAACCGGGACTGCGGGGACAACCTGCTCATGGGCATTCTGGCGGATCTGCCGGAATCCCCCACTGCCTCCGCACCGGGGGATGACCCCGCTCTGCTGGCGGCGAAATCCGCCGTGGACGGTCTGAACCGGAAGTACGGCGGGGGCTTTTATCTGTTCTACCGGGAGCGGACCTATGACGAGCGGGACGGCCGCTGGCGGGGCAGGGAGCGGAAGCGTGGCGCCCTGCTCGCCCTGGCCGGGCTGATGGAGGGACAGTCCTCCGGTCTGATCACGCTGGCCGGGGACCCGTCCCGGATCCGGGGCGCCAGATTCATCCTGACCCTGGACGGGGACACCCGCCTGTGCCCCGGTACCGCCCGGGAACTGGCGGGTGCCATGCTCCACCCCCTGAACCGCCCAGCGATCGATGAAGCCACCGGCACCGTCACCGCCGGGTACGGCCTGCTCCACCCCCGGATCGCCGTGGACCTGACCGCCGCCACCGCCACGGATTTTGCCCGGATTTTTGCCGGGCAGGGGGGCACGGACCCCTACGGCGGGGCCTGCGGGGAGCTGTATATGGACCTGTTCGACCGGGGCGGCTTCGCAGGCAAGGGCATCCTGTCCGCCGAGGCTCTGCTGGCCTGTTCCGCGCAGCTGCCTGACGGGCGCATTTTGTCCCATGATGCTCTGGAGGGCGCCCTGCTCCACGGGGGCTGCCTGTGGACCACGGAGGTCACCGACGGCTTCCCCGCCACGCCCATGAGCTACATGAAGCGTCTGGAGCGCTGGACCCGGGGAGACTGGCAGAACGCTCCCTGGGTCTTTACCCGCCGGGGGCGGGCGCTGACGGACATGGACCGGTTCAAGCTGTTCGACTCCCTCCGCCGCTCTCTGGTGGCCCCGGCCACGCTGATCTGTCTGGTGTGCGGCTTTCTCCGGCCGGATGCCGGGGCGCTGGCGGCCTGGACTGCCTTTCTGGCCCTGATTTCCCGGCTGCTGCTGACCCTGGCGGAGGAATCCGTCCGGCCGGAACAGGAGGTGCGGACCCGGTATCACAGCACCATCCTCCACGGGGTGAAAGGATCGCTGCTCACGGTATCCTTCCGGCTGCTGCTCCTGCCCTGGGAGGCGTGGGTCACCTTCTCCGCCATCTGCCGGGCCCTGTGGCGGATGCTGGTGTCCAAACGGGGGCTTCTGGCCTGGGAAACCTTCGCCCAGACCAGTGGGAAAAAGAGCGGCCCCGCCGCCCTGCTCCGTGCCATGGCCCCGTCCCTGATTCTGGGAGCGGCGCTGGTGGTTCTGCCGGGCACGGTCATCGGCAAGGCGGCGGGGATTTTGTGGCTGCTGTCCCCGCTGGCGGCCATGGGCCTGTCCCGGCCCCGGAAGCAGGACATCGCCCCCGCCCCCGGGGACCGGGCATACCTCACTGCCCGGGCAGCGGAGATCTGGCGGTTTTTCACGGACTTCTGCACAGCGGAGGACCACTTCCTGCCCCCGGACAATGTGCAGGAGCAGCCGCCCAAAGGTGCGGCCCACCGGACCTCCCCCACCAACATCGGCCTGGCCATGACCGCCGCCCTGACAGCGGGAGACCTGGGGCTGGACGGGGATCTGCCCGCCGAGGAATTCATTGCCCGCATCCTCACCACCCTGGAATCCCTGCCCAAATGGCACGGACATCTGTACAACTGGTATGACACCCGCACCCTGAAGCCGCTGACGCCGGTATATGTGTCCACGGTGGACAGCGGCAATCTGGCCGCCGCCCTGCTCACCGTGGCCGCCGGGATGGAGGAGTACGGCCGGGCCGATCTGGCAGACCGGGCCATGGCCCTGTTTGACACCATGGACTTCTCGCCTCTGTACGACCCCGCACGGCACCTGTTTTATATCGGCATGGACCTGACCGCCGGGAAGCCCTCCCAGGGGTGGTATGACCTGCTGAGCAGCGAGGCCCGGCTCACCGGGTTCGTGGCCATCGCCAAAGGGGATGTGCCCCGGCGGCACTGGCGGCGGCTGAGCCGGGCCCAGGTGGCCAAGGATGGCTACCGGGGCATGGTGTCCTGGTCCGGGTCCATGTTCGAATACCTCATGCCGGAGCTGTTTCTGCCCCTGTGCCCGGACTCCCTGCTGTATGAGACGGCGAAATTCTGCGTAGATGTCCAGCGCCGCCGTCCGCCCCGGCACATTCCCTGGGGCGTGTCGGAATCGGCGTACTTCTCTTTGGACACGGCGCTGAATTACCGGTACAAGGCCCACGGCTGCGCCGCCCTGGCATTGAAGCGGGGCATGGATGAGGAACTGGTCATCTCCCCCTACAGCACCTTCCTCACCCTGCCCATAGCCCCGGCGGCGGCTATGAAAAATCTCCGCCGGCTGGAAAAGCTGGGGGCGCTGGGGCAGTACGGGTTCTATGAAGCCCTGGATTTCACCCCCGAGCGGTGCCGGATGCACAGCGGGGAGACGGTGCGGTGCTTCATGGCACACCATCTGGGCATGAGCATGACGGCCATCGGCAATTATCTGCGCAATGACATCCATGTGCGCCGGTTCCTCAGCCACCCGGCCATGGCGGCCCACCGGTGCCTGCTGGAGGAAAAGGTGCCCATCGGCGGCACGGTTCTCCGCCGCCGGACCGTCCAGCCCCCCGCCCGGCCGGAGCGGTCTGTCTCCGCCGGGTGGTCCGCCGGGGACGGACGCATCGACTGGGAACACCCGGTTCGGTGCATCCTGTCCAACGGCAGCTATACTCTGCTCGCCGACGAGACCGGGCCGCAGTCCGCCGTCAGTCAGGATGTGACCATCTACCGGGCAGAGCAGTCCGCCATGGCGGTGGTGCTGGACGGGACAGCCCACGCCCTGTTCCCCGTGCCGGAAGCCCCGGAGGGCCGGAGCTGGCAGTTTACCTCCGTCACCGCCGCCTGGAGCTGGGACGGCCCGGCCCTGTCCGCCCGGACCACCCTGGCGGTGGACGCCGGGGAACGGGGCGAGATCCGCACCGTGGAACTGACCGGAAAGCGGGAGGTCCCGGGGGAGCTGATGTTCTCTCTGGAGCCGGTGCTGGCTTTCTCCGCCGATTTTCAGGCCCACCCGGCCTTCTGCCGTCTGGGACTGCGGGCACAGCTGCGGGATGGCACACTGCTCATCCGCCGGGCGCCCCGGGGACGGCTGACGGCGTTGTATCTGGCGGTGAGCTGCTCCCAGCCCTTCACCGTGTCCCCTCTGGGGGATCTGTCCGACCCGGCCCTGACGCTCCGGGTGCCGTTCCGTCTGGAACCGGGCAGCACCTTTGATGCCCGCTTCACCCTGTGCACCGCCCCGTCCGCTGATGCGGCCATTGCTGGCAGCCGCCGGATGCTGGCGGTAGGTCCGGACCGGCTGGCGGCATTGCCGGAATCGGCGGCGGTGCTGCTGGGAATGTCCGGGACGGACATGGACCGGGCCATGGACCTGCTCCGGGAGCTGGCACATCCCGCCTGTGCCGGGATTGTGCTGGGGAAACGGGCGCTGCTGTGGCAGTACGGCATCTCCGGCGACCTGCCCATTGTGCTCTCCCACCTCACCGGGCCGGAGGATCTGGACGCCACTGTCGCCCTGATCCGGCAGCACGCCATGCTCAGCCTGTGCGGGGCGGAGAGCGATCTGGTGCTCCTGTGCGCCGGAGCCGGGGATTACCGCCGCCCGTCCATCCGGGAGCTGGAAACTACGCTGGCAAAGCTGGGGCTGGAGGACCGTCTGGGGGCAAAGGGCGGCGTGCA
>JALFTG010000155.1 GCA_022779345.1 Oscillospiraceae bacterium
AAAAGGCTCCACGGTGACCATTTCAGAATCACTGTAGAGCCTGCTTTCGTTAAATCGTATAGGAAAACCCTTGTAAACAGGGGCTTTTGCAAAAAGAAACTGGACACCCGCTTCGATACGCATTGTATCAAAATTGGTGTCCAGCTATGGTCCGAGTGACAGGATTCGAACCTGCGGCATCCTGCTCCCAAAGCAGGCGCGCTACCAGCTGCGCTACACCCGGTTATTTGCTTTGTTTCCGTTTCTGCGGCCGCCCCTTCGGGCACTGCTTTGCTCGCCCGGGTTGCGGTGCCCGAAGGCGGCTCGCCTGCGCTCACCCGCCCTTCGACCGCTGCCCCAGCGTTCCCTCGTTTCTTCCGCCACCGGCGGCACTCGGTCACGCTGCCCAAAGCAGGCGCGCTACCAACTGCGCTACACCCGGTAATATATTTAAATGAATCCCCCTGTGGGGGATTTTTTGCTGCGTAGTGCATTTTATCACACGACGGAACGGAACGCAACGCTTTTTTAATTGATGTTTTCACCGGATTATGCTATGATAAGCTGTAATTGTCTGATCCAAGCGAATTTTGACCTGTCCGGAAAGGAATTTTCGAATATGAGAATGCGTAAGAAACCCAATCTGATCCCCCGCATGGAGAAGTGCGCCGCCGTGCAGCTGATGGAGCCGGAGGAATACCGGGGCCGATGGAAAGAAGCGTTTCCCGGATTTGATGCCCTGCATGTGGAACTGGGCTGCGGCAAGGGCCGGTTCACCGCCGACACCGCCGAAACCAACCCCCATGTCCTGCTGGTGGCCATTGAAAAGGTGCCCGACGCCATGGTGGTGGCCATGGAGCGGGTATGCGACCGGGGCCTGACCAACGCCCGGTTCATGGACCGGGATGTGGTGCGTCTGCCGGAGATCTTCGAAAAGGGCGAGGTGGACCGGATCTACATCAACTTCTGCGACCCCTGGCCCAAAAGCCGGGACGCCAAATACCGCCTCACCGCCCCGGATTTCCTGCGGAAATACGCGGATGTGCTCCCTGTGGGCGGGCAGATCCACTTCAAGACGGACAACACCCCCCTGTTCACCTGGTCCGTGGAACAGTTTGAGAGTGAGGGCTGGGCGCTGAGCGAAGTGACGAACGACCTGCACGCCAACGGTCCCGTGGGCATCATGACGGACTATGAGGCGAAATTCCATGCCGAGGGCATGCCCATCAACCGGCTGGTGGCAACCCGCACGGAGCACACGAAGGACAGCTCCGCCGGCAGTGCCGGACGGCTCCGCAACGCGTTTCTGTCCGACGCCAAAGGGCATCAGGAGGACCAGGCATGAGATTTATTTCCTGGAATGTGAACGGCCTGCGCGCCGTGGTGAAAAAGGGCTTCACGGATATTTTCTGGGACCTGGACGCGGATTTCTTCTGCCTGCAGGAAACGAAGCTCCAGGAGGGCCAGATCGCCCTGGACCTGCCGGGCTATCACCAGTACTGGTGCTACGCCGAGCGGAAGGGCTATTCCGGCACAGCCATCTTCACGAAGCATGAGCCCCTGTCCGTCACCTATAATCTGGGCGATCCCATCCATGACACCGAGGGCCGGGTCATCACCCTGGAGTACCCGGAATTCTATCTGGTGTGCGTCTATACCCCCAATGCCCAGGACGGGCTGAAGCGTCTGGACTACCGCATGGCCTGGGACGACGCCTTCCGGGAGCATCTGGCAGCGCTGGACCGGCAGAAACCGGTCATCGTCTGCGGGGACTTTAACTGCGCCCACGAGGAGATCGACCTGAAAAATCCCAAGACGAATGTGGGCAACCCCGGCTTCTCCGATGAGGAGCGGGCAAAATTCACGGAACTGCTGGAAGCGGGCTTCACGGACACCTTCCGGTACCTGTATCCGGACGCCACCGGGGCCTATTCCTGGTGGAGCTACCGGGGCAATGCCCGGGCCAACAACACGGGCTGGCGCATCGACTATTTCCTGTGCTCCGACCGGGTGCGGGAGCAGATCGACAAGGCATACATCTGTCCTGAAATCACCGGCAGCGACCACTGCCCGGTGGGACTGGACATTCACTTCTGAGATTGCACGGGGCCATGCCCCGTTTGGGTTTGCGTTATGAACATCGGAACTGTTTCCATCCCCGGCAAGCTGTCCCTGGGCCCCATGGCGGGCGTGACGGACGCGGCTTTCCGGGAGATCTGCCGGGAACAGGGCGCCGCACTGACCTGCACGGAAATGGTCAGCGCCAAGGCCCTGGTCTATGGCGACCAGAAAACCAAACAGCTGCTGTACATCCCGGAGGGGGACCACCCCACGGCGGTCCAGATCTTTGGCCACGAGCCGGAGGTGATGGCTCAGGCGGCAAAAATCGCGCTGGAAGTCTCCGGGGCGGACATCATCGACATCAACATGGGCTGCCCCGTGGGGAAAGTGGTGAAGTCCGGGGACGGCAGCGCCCTGATGCGTACGCCGGAGCTGGCACGAGAGATCATCTCCGCCGTGGCCGCCGCGGTGCCCGTGCCGGTGACGGTGAAGTTCCGGAAGGGTTGGGACGGGGGCAGCGTAAATGCGGTGGAATTCGCGAAGGTCTGCGAACAGGCCGGTGCCGCCGCCATCGCCGTCCACGGACGCACCCGGGTGCAGATGTACGCAGGCAAGGCCGACTGGGACATCATCCGGGATGTCAGGCGGGCGGTGTCCATCCCTGTCACCGCCAACGGCGACATTTTCTCCGGGGAGGACGCGGCCCACATCCTGCGCTACACCGGCGCGGACATGGCCATGATCGGCCGGGGCAGCTTCGGGGATCCATGGCTGTTCGCCCGGGCCAGTGCCGCCATTGAGGGCCGACCGGAACCGGAACTGCCGCCCCTGCCGGAGCGGATGGACACGGCGTACCGCCAGGTCTGCCGCTCGGCGGAGCTGAAGGGAGAGCGGCTGGCCTGCATCGAGGCCCGGAAGCAGCTGGCGTGGTACCTGAAAGGGGTGCCCCACGCCGCCTATTACAAGCAGCGGATGGTCTCCGTGGAATCCCTCCATGATCTGGAGCTGGTGATCCGGGAGATCAAGCTGGAACTGAGGTAAGGTGGATATGCTGACGCAGGAAGAAGAGCAGCGGATCATCAGCCGGGTACTGTCCGGGGATACGGACGCCTTTGAGCTGCTGGTCCTGGATCAGAGCCGGATCGTGTACAACCTGGCGCTGCGGATGGTGGGCGATCCGGAGGACGCCGCCGATTTGTCCCAGGAGGCATTTCTGAAGGCATACACGAATCTGGCCACATTCCGGGGGGAGTGCAAATTCTCCTCCTGGCTGTATAAACTGACCACAAATCTGTGCCTGGATCACATCCGGAAGCGGAACCGGCATAAAACCGTTCCCCTGGTCTATGAGGATGACGAGGGGAATGAGGAATTCATGGAAATTCCCGATGAGACCTTCTCTCCGGAGACAGAGGCGGAGCGCCGGGAGCTCCAGCAGGAGGTCCGCGCCGGACTGGACCAGCTTCCGCCCATGCAGCGGGAGATTCTGGTGCTCCGGGAACTGGGCGGCATGAGCTATCTGGAGATCGGTCAGCAGCTGCAGCTGGAGGAAGGGACCGTGAAGTCCCGGATCTTCCGGGCCAGAAAAAAACTGTGCGATATTCTTTCGAAAAAGGGGAACCTTTCGGGGGACGGCGCGTCTAAAAAGCAGAAGGAAGGGGGGCGAGATGTCCATGCGTTGTGAGGAAATCCGGGAAAAGATCAGTATGATGGTCGATAACGAACTGAGCGATGACGACCGCGCCCTTGTCACGGAGCATCTGGCCGCCTGTCCGGACTGTATGCAGGTCTATGAGGCTTTTGCCGCCGTCTCCGCCTGTCTGAATGATCTGGAGGAGCCGCCCGAGGGCTTCACAGACGCCGTCATGGAAAAGGTCCGGCTGCAGAACCGGAAACCCAGGCTCCGGCGGCAGGTGCTCCGCTTTGCGGGCTTGGCCGCCTGTCTGGCGGTGCTTCTGTACGCAGGAAACGCGTCAGGAATGTTCCGCATGGGCAGCGCGGCAGACAGCGCATCGGTAAATGCCGCCACATTTACCGCCGCAGAGGATTCCATGGAATCC
>JALFTG010000058.1 GCA_022779345.1 Oscillospiraceae bacterium
ATGGCTGTTCCTCATCGCCGGGGTGCTGTGCATGCCCAGGCAATCCCCCGTCCCCGGCGGTGCAAAACTGCTGCTGGGTGCGGCGGCGCTGACGGCATTGACCTGTGCGCTCCACAGCGTGTGGTGGCTGAATCTGCTCAACGCCCTGGTCTCCATGGCCTTGGGGCTGATGGGCCTGTTTGCCCTCACCGGCCGCACGGCTGGGTGGGACAGCTTCGCCGCTGTGGCCGAGAGCTTTCTGCTGACCATGGGGGGACTGGTCCGGTACTTCACCCTGCCCCTCCGGAGCATCCCCCGGTGGAAATCCCGGGGCAACACCCGGCAGCTGGGCGGGGTGCTGCTGGGGCTGCTGGCGGCCATGGTGCTGCTGGTGATTGTGGTGCCACTGCTTGCCTCGGCGGACGCTATTTTCGACGACTGGGTGGCCGGTGCCGTGAACAAACTGGCCCAATGGCTGCGGATGGACACCCTGCCCGGCACCATCTGGCGGGTGCTGCGGTGGGCGGTGCTGGGGATGATGCTCTTCTCCCTGCTGAACAGTCTGGGGGACACCGACCGGGTGGAGCGCGAATTTCACTTCCCGGCAATGGTGCCCGGCGCTGCGGCCCCCATCACCGTGGTGCTCATCGCCCTGAACCTCGTCTATGCCCTGTTTGTGTTCATCCAGTTCACCTATCTGTTCGGCGGCGTGGAAACGGTGGCCATGGCCGGCGGCTTCGCGGAATACGCCCGGTCCGGCTTTTTCCAGCTGGTGAAGGTCAGTGCGCTGAATCTGGCCACCCTCCTGCTGGCGGTACGGCTGCTGCCGGAGAAGGGCAGCACCGTCGTCCGGGGACTGGGGATCGTGCTGGTGGTGTTCACCGGGGTGCTGCTGGTGTCGGCAGCTTACCGGATGGGGTTGTATATCTCCGTATACGGTCTGTCGGTAAAGCGGCTGCTGACCCTGTGGGCCATGGTGGTCATCGCCGTGAGCATGGTGCTGGCGGCGGTGAAACTGGTGGTCCGGGGTTTCCGGCTGTACCGGTGGCTGTTTCTGGCGGCGCTGGTGCTGTGGCTGGTCCTCAGCGCCATGAACCTCCACGCCGTGGTGGCGGAATACAATGTGGACGCCTATCTGGACGGCCGGATAGCGGAGCTGGACGCGGGGTATCTGGGCAGTCTGGGCTATGGCGCCGCCCCGGCGCTGAACAAACTGGCCGCGGCCTACGGAGAGCCGGGCGTGGACTGGCAGACCTGGGACTTCTACATGGACCACGCCCTGAATCACTACACCGCCGACTGGCGCACCTGGGATGCTTACAGTGCATGGTATTATTTAAGGTAAACGCCCAAAGCCTTCCCCTGGGGGGAAGGTGGCACGGCGCAAGCCGTGACGGATGAGGGGCTGCCCAACTGAGATACGCACGGTACCCGCCCCGCCCATAGGCGGCGGAGGGCAGCAAACCGGGTGCGTCAGGCTGCTCCGGGTGCGTAGCCGAACCGGGTGCTCCCTGACCCTCATCCGCCTCGCTGACGCTCGCCGCGCCGAAAATCTTGTCATTCCGAGGAGGGCGAAGCCCGACGTGGGAATCCGTTTTCCTCTTCCGCGTTCATTGAGGCACCCAAAGGGGATGCGGATTGCCGCGTCGCTGCCGCTCCTCGCAATGACAGCGACGGGGTGCGTCAGGCTGCTCCAAGTGGGGGACGGACGGTGGGCCGACACACAGGTCGGCCCCTACCCGGTGAAATGGGCGCGGCAGGCGTTCAAGGTTTCCCCGGCGCCACACATTCCCCTCCGTTTCCGCATAGAATGTACGGAACGGAGGGGGTCTTTTTTTGAAAATTTACATCGTGCGGCCGGGGGACAGTCTGTATGCCATCGCCCGGCGCTTCGGGGTGAGCGTGAACCGGCTGGTGTACGACAACCAGATCGCCGACCCGGACCGGATCGCCGTGGGCCGGGCGCTGGTCATTGACGACGGCAGCCCCGGCGGGACGCTGGGCCGGACGGAGGCGGCGGGGTACGCCTACCCCACCATCCGGGAGAGCGTGCTGAATGAATCCCTGCCCTACCTCACATACCTTCTGCCCTTCACCTGGCGGGTGGAGGCGGACGGGGGTCTGGTCCCGCCGGGCGGGCGGGATCTGGTGGCCCCGGCCTGGGCCGCCGGGGTGGCGTCCCTTATGTCTGTGGCCAACACGGTTCCGGGCGGGGGCTTTTCCCAGGAGGTCACGGCAGCGGTGCTGAACGATCCCGCCGCCCGGGAGCGGCTGATCCGGGAGATCACGGCGGCGGTGGACGCAAACAGCTACTATGGCGTGGTGCTGGATCTGGAATATGTGGGCCGGGCGGACCGGGATGCCTTCAGTGCCTTCACCCGGGATCTGGCGGCGGCGCTGCACCCCATGGGGGCGGTGCTGGGGGTGGCCCTGGCCCCCAAGACCAGCGCGGGCCAGAAGGGCACGCTCTATGAGGGCCACGACTACCG
>JALFTG010000118.1 GCA_022779345.1 Oscillospiraceae bacterium
AAAGGGAAGTCCCTTGTCCGCTCAATTTGTCGAAAATCCCCTGCGGGGCTTTCCGCCAGAAAAGCTGCGGCCATTCCATGCACGCCCTCCGGCCGCACAGCTGCCGCATAAGTTCGGCTAACCAAATCATAGATTTGGAGCCTCACTTAACTCCATTGGCCGGAAAGTGTTTTTTCACCGGCGGAGCTGGCGAAAAAACCGATTGGAATGGATTTGCGTCTGCGGGCGCAAACTCTGCGAGGCCGGTCTGAATAAGTACAGCGGAAAAGGGAAATCCCTTTTCCGCTGTTTTCGGACAATTTGCAGGGAATTATGCGATGGCTTCGTAGCCCTCGGGAGCGGTAACACCCAGATCCGCGCAGATGGTGGGATTGTACTTCTTCACGAACTCGGGAGCATACTCGATGGCCATTTCAGCCACATCGGACTCGCCGGTCAGAATCTGAGCGGCCATCTCACCGGTCTTGTAGCCGATGTCGTAGTAGCTGATGGACAGGGTGGCCATGCCGCAGCCGGCGCAGATGCCTTCCTCACCGCAGAACACGGGAACATTGCCGCGGCAGATGTTGTCGATGATGCCGGTGTTGGAGGCGCAGGTGTTGTCAGTGGGGACATACAGCACATCGCTGGCGTCCGCGGCGGTCTGGCACACGGAAGCGATATCGTTGGAGTCAGAGAAGGGGTACTGGGTACAGGTGTAGCCCATTTCCTCCAGGTAAGCCTGGACGGTGTCCACCTGGTACTGGCTGTTGGCCTCGTTGGCGCAGTACAGTAGGCCCACGGTCTGGGCATCGGGGTACCACTCCTGGATCATGGCAGCCTGCTGATCCAGAGGAGCCAGGTCGGAGGTGCCGGAGACATTGCTGCCGACGGTGCCGTTGAAGTTTTCAATGCCCAGGGCCACGCCGTACTCGGTGATGGAGGTGCCCAGGACGGGGATGTCGGAAGTGGCGGTGGCGGCAGCCTGCAGGGCGGGCGTGGCGTTGGCCATGATCAGATCCACGCCGTCGGACACGAAGCCGTTGGCGATGGTGGCGCAGGTGTTGGAGTCACCGGCGGCGTTCTGGTAATCGAACTCCACCTGGCCGGGCAGCAGCTCGTTCAGAGCATCCTGGAAGCCCTGGGTGGCGGCGTCCAGTGCGTCATGGGTGACCAGCTGGCAGATACCGACCTTGTAGACAACGGTCTCATCCTGCTCATCGGGGGTGGAGGTGGTTTCGGAAGTCTTGGAGCCACAGGCTGCCAGAGACAGCAGCATGGTGGCGGCGCAGCAAAGCGCGATCAGTCTCTTTTTCATTTTTAAAATCTCCTATTTTCTTATGTCCCCTCCGGGAGGGGCTTTTATAGTTTGGAAGTATATCACTTTAAATGCATAAAGTCAACAGGGAGTTCAAAGAAATATCAAGTTTCTCTTTGGGCAGTTCTCCCAAAAATTTCGCCGATATTTCTCTGGTTTCAGTTTGCAGAATATGCCCCGCAGGGGGTTTCCGACAGACGAAACGGAGGACGCCGAAGCGTCCTCCGTTTTAAGTTTGTGTATGTACCGGGATCAGGCCAGAGCGGCGGTGATGATGGACATCTGGTAGACTTCCTCGGCGTCGCAGCCGCGGCTGAGGTCGTTGATGGGGGCGTTCAGGCCCTGCAGGATGGGGCCGTAAGCGGCGAAGCCGCCCAGACGCTGGGCGATCTTATAGCCGATGTTGCCGGACTGGATTTCGGGGAAGATGAAGGTGTTGGCGTAGCCGGCCACGGGGGAGCCGGGGAACTTCAGCTGGCCCACGGTGGGGGACACAGCGGCGTCAAACTGCATCTCGCCGTCGATCTTCATCTCGGGATGAGCGGCCTTCACGATCTCGGTAGCGGTGCGGACCATGTCCACAGCGGCGCCCTTGCCGGAACCGTGGGTGGAGTAGGACAGCATGGCCACTCTGGGGTCGATGCCGAAGATGCGGGCGGTCTTCTCGGTCTCCACAGCGACCTCAGCCAGCTGCTCGGCGGCGGTCTGGGTCACATTGCCGTCCTTGTCCTTCTTGTCCTCGTAGGAGATGTTGATGGCGCAGTCGCCCATGGCCAGCATCTCTTCGCCCCGGACCATAATGAAGCAGGAGGACACCAGGGTGTTGCCGGGCTTGGTCTTGATCAGCTGCAG
>JALFTG010000178.1 GCA_022779345.1 Oscillospiraceae bacterium
CAGCTCCAGCGCCGCGGAATGGCTCAGGCCGTAATTGTCCCACAGCCGGTCGATGATCTGCTTTTCCTCCAGGTCGGAGGCCAGCTTCTTCTGCTCGAATTTTGCACACAGGCGTTCCAGTTCCAGCAGCTGGCGGTTGCACTCCTGGGACTGTTTGTCCGACCGGGTGCGCTCCCCCTCCAGCTCCATGCGCCGGCGGTTGACTTCCTCCATCTGTGCCCTGACCCGGGCGATCTTCCCGGCGTTTTCAGCGATGGCGGTCTCCCGCTCCGTGATGGCGGCGCGCAGGCTTTCCACGGCGGTCTCCGCCTGCTCCACGGCCGTCTGCCGGGAGGTACGGTCCGCGTCCACGGACCGGCGCATCTCCGCCACCTGCTCCTTTGCCCGCTCCACAGCGGACTGCTCAGCCCGGAGGGATGCATCCCTCGCCCGGAGCTGGGCCTGCTGGTCCGCCAGATTCTGGCGGATCTGCTCATATTCCGTCTGCCCGGCGGTCATCCCGGCGATCCGGGAACGCAGGGCGGTGAGTGTCTCTTCCAGCGCGGCAGTCTGCTGCCGGGTCTCCTCCAGACGGCGGCGGTTCTCCGCCGTCTGATTCCGGGCGTCCTCCGCCTCCTGGGTCAGCGCATCCGCCGAGGCCTGTACAGAATCCCGCAGCAGCCGGTACCGCTCCGCGTCCGACCGGTGGCGGCGCAGAATCTCCTCCGCCGCATCCAGCACATTCTGGGCGGTTTCGGCGGCAAAATTCCGGTCCGACAGCGTGTTGGCCTGCTGTTTCAGGTCCGCCTCACAGGCCCGCAGGTCGCTGTCCAGCGCCTCCCGGCGCGCCTTCAGCCGCTTCAGCTCGTTGGCCCGGGAGATGATGCCCGTGTTTTTCGCCAGACTGCCGCCGGTCATGGAGCCACCGGCATTGATCATCTGGCCGTCCAGCGTCACCATCCGCAGGTATTTCCATTTCTGCCGGGAGATTCGGATGGCGTCTGCCATGGTACGCACCACCACGGTGCGGCCCAGCAGGTTGGATACGATCTCCCCATAATCCCGGTCACAGGTGACCAGTGCGTCTGCCACACCCACAAATCCCGGGTCCCGGTCCGGCAGATCGCCGGGGCGCTGGCCCGTGATCACATTCATGGGCAGGAAAGTGCACCGGCCCATATCCCGGCGCTTCAGCAGCTCAATGGCCGCCGCGCCGTCCTCCTGGGTTTCCACCACGATATTCTGGGCGGCGGCGCCCAGGGCCGTCTCAATGGCAATGGCGTAGGCATCCTCCGTGTGAATCAGCTCGCCCACGGCGCCCCGGATGCCCCGGAGGGTGCCCCGTTCCTTCTCTTTCAGTACAAACCGGACTGCCCGGTTATAGCCCTCGTGCTCCCGCTCCATATCCTCCAGCAGGGAGATGCGGGAGTCCGCCACTTTCCGGTCGGACAGCAGGGTGTTCTGCCGGGTGCGGGTCTCGTCCAGAATCCGGGCTGCCTGGGCCGCTTCGTCTTTCCGTTGCTGCACCGCCGTCCGGGTCTCGGTCACCCGGCGCTCCGCCGTCCGGCACCGCTCCTCGCAGTCCTGGAGCTGGGAGGATATCTCTGTGAGTTTTTCATGGGCGGCCAGCAGGTTGTCCTGCACGGCCTGCTCCCGTGCCCGGCACTCGTCCAGTCGCTCGGTGAGCATATTCATCAGCGTGCGGCAGCGGGTCAGTTCCCCGCTCTGCCCGCTCTCCTCTTCAGTGAGGGCCAGGTATTCCCTGCGGGCGGCGCCGGAGTGCTCCGCGTTTTCCGCCGCGCTTTTCATCAATTCTTCATTCTGCTCCGCAACGGTGGACAGTTCTGCGGCGATCTCGCCCAGGCGTGCATCGTGCCCGGCGATCTGCCGGTCCAGTGCGTCCGCCCGGGTCTCCTGTTCCGCCATTTCCCCCCGCATCCGCTCGATACCGTCCAGAGCATTCTGCAGGTTGGCCCGGAGGACGGCGGCACCGGACTCCAGTTCCGCTGCGTCGCTCTCCCCGTGGGACAGGGTGGCACGCAGGCCCTCCAGCTCCAGGGTCTTTTCCTGCATCCGGGCGTTCAGTGCCTCCCCGGCGGCATACAGCCGCTCCAGCTCGGCGTGAGCGGCGTCCAGATCCTGTTTGGACCGCTCATAATCGTTGATGACCGCCGCGGACCGGTCGTGGAGCTGGTCCAGATCGTTCAGCCACACGGACACCTCCAGGGTTTTCAGCTCTTCCCGGTAGGCAAGGCACTGTCTGGCCACCTCCGCCTGTTTTTTCAGGGGGGCGACCTGAAGCTCCAGCTCCGCGATGCGGTCGTTGATCCGCACCAGATTTTCCTGAGTACGGTCCAGCTTCCGCTCCGCTTCCTCTTTCCGGTAGCGGTACCGGGAGATGCCGGCGGCCTCTTCCAGAACCTCCCGGCGCTCCTTGCCGCTGCCGGAGACGATCTCAGCAATGCGGCCCTGGCCGATGGTGGAGTACCCGTCCCGGCCCAGGCCCGTGTCCATGAGCAGCTCGTTCACATCCCGCAGGCGGACCTGCTCGTGGTTGATATAGTATTCGCTCTCCCCGGACCGGTAGTAGGCCCGGGTCAGGACCACCTCGCTGGCGTCCATGTCGAAAAACCGGCTGGTGTTGTCAAAGATCAGGGACACCTGGGCATACCCCAGCTTGCCCCGCTTCTCCGTTCCGCCGAAGATCACATCCTCCATCTTCTCGCCCCGGAGCTGTTTCGTGCGCTGTTCGCCCATGACCCAGCGGATGGCATCGGAGATGTTGGATTTCCCGGAGCCGTTGGGCCCCACGATGGCCGTTATGTCGTTTTCAAATGACAGGCGTGTCTTGTCCGGAAAGGACTTGAACCCCTGGATTTCCACGGCTTTCAGATACATTCATATACTCCAGATTTCAATTTGCTGTAATTGAATATTTTATTATATTTTCCCAGCTTTTGCAACGGGAATCACGGACATTTCCGCTCCGTCTGTTAAATTTCCCCGGATCTTCAGGCTGTGCAGGGAAAATTCCGCCGTCAGAAGCGTCACATTCCGCCGGTGCTGGCCGGTCATCTGGGACAGTTTCCCTTTCGGGACCGTGAGAATCACATCCGATCCCGGCGGAGTCCCGTCCAGCAGGTTCCTGGCTTTGTCCAGCAGAATGCGGGAGCGCACCAGCTCCCCCAGTGCCGGGTGATAGGCCCCGGCCACGGCGTCGCCCCCGGACAGGTCCTCCGTGGGGTTCAGGCCCAGGCGGATGACGGGGATACCCGCCGCGTCAAAGATGGGAACGATCTTCGCGCACACTTCCACGGCGTCTTCCACTGTGTGCTCCTGGTAGTTCCCCGCCCGCCACAGGTCATACAGCGGCGTATCCCGGAGGATGACCGTGGGGTAGATCCGCACCCCGTCCGGGCGCAGAGCCGCGATGGTGCGGGCCGTCAGGACCGATTCCGGTCCCGTGTCACCGGGCAGGCCGGTCATCATCTGCAGGATCAGCTGAAAGCCCCGGGATTTGATCAGTTCCGACGCCCGGATCACATCCGCCGCCGTGTGGCCCCGGCCGGACAGGGTCAGCACCCGGTCGTCCATGGACTGGGCACCCAGTTCGATGGTCTCCACGCCATAGCGTTCCAGCCGGTCCAGCACCGGTGCGTCAATGGCGTCGGGGCGGGTGGACAGGCGGATGGATGCGATGGTCCCGTCCCGGAGATAGGGCTGGACGGCGGCCAGCAGGGCCTCCTGCTGCCCGGCCG
The DNA here is from genome assembly GCA_022779345.1 of Oscillospiraceae bacterium. Classification (GTDB taxonomy): domain Bacteria; phylum Bacillota; class Clostridia; order Oscillospirales; family Oscillospiraceae; genus HGM13010. Next base: position 3,738 of record JALFTG010000178.1, read on the forward strand.
GGATGGCCGTGAAACTTCCCCCGTAAAACGCAAGCTGCCGCCGGACCCCGGCGGGGGTCTGAGCGGCTCCTTGCTCGACGGCACAGGCCACCCGGGCAGGCGTGACCGCCTCCCGGACGCCCGTGATCCGGCGCTGATTGCAAAACACACAATCCGCCCGGCACCCCAGATGGGGCACGAATATGGGAATGATGGTCTGTTTTGCACTCATTTCAGTTTTGCGAGGGCATCGCCGGCCGCGGCCTGTTCCGCCTCTTTTTTTGTAAAGCCCTTTCCGGTGCCCACGGTCTCCCCGTTGAGCAGAACGCTGACAGTGAATTCCTTCCGGTGGTCCGGGCCGGACTCGCCGGTCACCTGATAGGCCAGGGTCTGACCATGCTTCAGCTGCACTTTTTCCTGGAGGCGGGTCTTGTTGTCCGTGTCCCGGACGGGCAGGCCCTTGTCCAGTACGGACAGCACCCGGTCCAGAATGAACTTCTCCGCCACGGCCATACCACCGTCCAGATACATGGCGGCGATGCAGGATTCCACCGCGTCGGCCAGAATGGAGGTGCGCTGGCGGCCGCCGGAATTCTCCTCTCCCTTGCCCAGGCGGATATACTTCCCCAGCTCCAGTTCCTGGGCCACGGCGTGGAGGGCGTGCTCGCACACCAGCTCCGCCCGGAGCTTGGTCATGCTGCCCTCAGGCAGCTGGGGATAGTGCTGATAGAGATATTTGGCCGTGACAAAACCAAGCACGGAATCCCCCAGAAACTCCAGCCGCTCATTGCTGGTGACAGCCGGGTCCCGGCTCTCATTGGCATAGGAACTGTGGCGCAGGGCGTTTTCCAGAAGGCTTTTGTCCCGGAAGGTATAACCCAGTTTTTCTTCCAGTCCGGTCATTTCAGGCTTCCAGGGCGGATTCCACATAATCCACCAGATCACCGATGGTGACGATTTTCACCAGAGCATCCTCGGGGACCTCGGGCAGGCCGAATTCGTCCTCAATGTCAATGGTCAGCTCTACCTGATCCAGAGAGTCGGCGCTCAGGTCAGACACAAATTCGGTGTCACGGGTCAGATCTTCCACGGACTTGTTGAAACGGTCAGCGACCATTTCCATGATTCTGTTCTGAATATTCATAGCGATTCTCCTTTATGATTGTGTTATTTCCACCTGCATGGTTTCCACGCTTTCTGCAATGGTCTGAATAAATCCGGACTGGGCGAACTCCGCCGCCTGCCGGATGGCGTTGACAATGGCCGGGGCTTCCGAGGAGCCGTGGGCCTTGATCACCGGCTTGCTGATGCCCAGCAGAGCCGTGCCGCCGGTCTCGTTGGGGTCCATCATGGCCTTCAGCGCACCGATGTCGTTTTTGATCATCAATGCCGCCAGCTTGTTTTTCAGGCCGGACATGAGCACACCCTTGATAGCCTTCAGCAGGAACTTTGCCGTGCCCTCGATGGACTTGAGCAGAATGTTCCCGGAAAAGCCGTCAGTGACGATCACATCCACTTCCCCGAACAGTACCTGGGAGGCCTCCACATTGCCCACAAAATTCAGCTGAGTGTTTTTCAGCAGCTGATAGGACTCCTGCTGCAGGGGCGTGCCCTTGTGCTCCTCGGTGCCGTTGTTCAGCAGGGCCACCCGGGGAGCATCCACATGGAGCATCCGCTGGGCATACAGGCTGCCCATATGGGCAAACTGCACCAGCTGATCCGGGGTGCACTCGGCATTGGCGCCGCAGTCAATGAGCAGAGCGCCGGCCCCCAGATTGGGCAGGGCCGGGGCCATGGCAGCCCTGCGGATGCCTTTGATACGCCGGACGATCAGCGTCGCGCCGGTGAGCAGGGCGCCGGTGCTGCCGGCAGAGACCACCGCGTCCCCTTCCCCGTCCTTCAGCAGGTTCAGGGCCACCACCATGGAGGACTCCTTCTTCCGCCGGATGGCGGCGGTGGGGTCATCGTTCATATCGATCACATCCGGGGCATGGTGCACGGTGATGCCCGGGTCGTTTTCCGCACCCTCTGCGGCCAGGCACCGGCGGATATCCGCCTCCCGGCCCACCAGGATCAGGTCATAGCCCAGCTGTTTCCGGGCCAGGACGGCACCCTTGACGATCTCCTCCGGGGCGTGATCGCCGCCCATGGCGTCAATGATGATCTTCAACCGTAAAAATCTCCTTTTTCATCAGTTCGTCCAGGATCTCCAGGCTGCGCCGGGAGATCTCCGCGTTTTTGTTCCGTTTGCCCCGGACCTTGTAGCCCAGGGGAGAGATGATGCCGAAATTGATGTTCATGGGCTGGAACTCTCCGGTGCTGCCGCCGGAGATATACCGGGCCAGGGCGCCGATGGCGGTCTCCTGGGGGAAGTCCACCGGCTCCATTCCCAGCAGCCGGGCGGCGGTCTCAATGCCCACCAGCATCCCGGATGCGCTGGATTCCACATAGCCCTCCACGCCGGTCATCTGTCCGGCAAAGCTGATCCGGGGATCGGAACGCAGCCGGTAATACCGGTCCAGCAGTCGGGGGGAATTCAGGAAGGTGTTCCGGTGCATGACGCCGTAGCGCACAAACTCGGCGTTTTTCAGGGCGGGGATCATGGTGAACACCCGCTTCTGCTCGCCCCAGGTCAGGTGGGTCTGGAAGCCCACCATGTTATACAGCGTGCCGTCGGCATTATCCTGGCGCAGCTGCACCACGGCGTAGGCCTCCTCCCCGGTGCGGGGATCCACCAGGCCCACGGGCTTCATGGGTCCGTACCGCAGGGTGTCCTCCCCCCGGCGGGCCATGACCTCCACGGGCATGCAGCCCTCGAACACGCCCGCATCGTCAAAGCCGTGGACCTCCGCCTCCCGGGCGTTGACCAGCTCATGGACAAAGGCAATGTATTCCTCTTTCGTCATAGGGCAGTTGACATAATCTGCTGTTCCTTTATCGTACCGGGAGCCGAACCAGGCGCTTTCCATATCCACACTCTCCAGCGTCACGATGGGAGCCACGGCGTCATAGAAATGCAGGTCGTCCTCTTCCCAGAGGCCGCCGATGAAATCGGCCAGGGCATCGCTGGTGAGGGGCCCGGAGGCCACCACCACTTCCCCGGTCTCCGGGATGGAAGTGGCTTCCTCCTCCACCACGGTGATGTTGGGATGGCTGCGGATTTTTTCCGTGATATAGGCGGAGAAACCGAACCGGTCCACTGCCAGCGCACCGCCGGCGGCCACCCGGTTGACTTCCGCGGATTCCATGATCAGCGAGCCCATCCGCCGCATCTCTTCCTTCAGAAGGCCCACGGCGTTGGTCAGCTCATCGCTGCGCAGGGAGTTGGAGCACACCAGCTCCGCAAAATTGGGGGAAACATGGGCCGGAGACATCCGGTGGGGCTTCATCTCCATCAGCGTCACATGGATGCCCCGCTTCGCAAGCTGCCAGGCACACTCACATCCGGCCAGTCCCGCTCCGATTACCAATACTTCTGCCATGCTGTCAAATCTCTTTCGTTCAGGATTTTTTTGCGGCGGTTTTCTTTGCCGCGCTCTTTTTGGCCGGCTTCTCCCCGGTGTCCGCGTCCTTTTTGGACTTCCGGGTGGTCTTTTTCACCGGCTCGGCCTCTTTCGTTTCCTCAGCGGGAGCGGGTTCCCCCTCCGCCGCCGGGGCGGTCTTTTTCTTATAACCCCGTTTGTCCTCGGGGACAAAGGCCGGGCAGGCCTCGTTGATGCAGTAGGGTTTGTTCCGGCCCTTGCCAGCCCGCTTGAACAGGGTCTTGCCGCACTCGGGACAGAAGTCCTTGGTGGGCACATCCCAGCTCATGAAGCCGCACTCCGCGCCCCGCTCGCAGGCATAGAAGGTGTATCCCTTCCGGGAGGTGCGCTTCAGGATGCGGCTGCCGCACTTCGGGCATTTGCCGGGCATCTCAATGACCAGGGGCTTGGTGAAGGTGCATTCCGGATAGTTGGGACAGGCCAGGAAACGGCCGAACCGGCCGGATTTCACAACCATGTTCGCCCCGCATACATCGCACTTCTCTTCCGTGACCTCCGCGGGAATCTTGATGCGCTCGCCCTCCAGGGCGGTCTCCGCATCAGTGAGCTCCTTGTTGAAGGATTCATAGAAGGTGGACAGGACTTCCTTCCAGTCCCGCTTGCCCTCTTCCACCTCGTCCAGGTGGCTCTCCATGTCGGCGGTGAAGCCCATGTCCACGATATCCGGGAAACGCTCTTTCATCAGGTTCGTGATGACCGTGCCCAGAATGGTGGGCTTCAGGTATTTGCCCTCTTTCACCACATATTCCCGGCTGAGGATGGTGGTGATGGTGGGGGCATAGGTGGAGGGGCGGCCGATGCCCTTTTCCTCCATGGCCCGGATGAGGGTGGCCTCAGTATACCGGGTGGGAGGCTGGGTGAACCGCTGCTCCTGATTCGTCTTGCTCAGATAGACCTGCTCGCCCTCTTTCAGGTCGGGCAGGGGTTTGGTGATCTCATCGGATTCCTCGTCCTTGGCTTCCTCATAGAGGGCGGTATATCCGGCGAATTTCTGTTCGGAATAATTGGCCCGGAACACATAGCCGGCCGACTCCGTATCCATGACCACATTGTCATAGACGGCATTGGCCATCTGGGAGGCCACGAACCGGCCCCAGATCAGCCGGTACAACCGGTACTGCTCCTGGGTCAGGGAGTGGCGCACCGCATCGGGCGTCAGCTCCACGCTGGTGGGGCGGATGGCCTCGTGGGCGTCCTGGGCGTTGCCCTTGGTCTTGAACTTCCGGGGAACCGCCGGACAGTAGTCGGTGCCGTACCGGCCGGTGATGAACTGGCGGACGGCGGCCACGGCCTCGTCGGAAATCCGCAGGGAGTCCGTTCTCATATAGGTGATCAGACCGATGGTGCCCTGTCCCTCGATCTCCACGCCCTCATACAGCTGCTGGGCGATGGACATGGTCCGCCGGGGCGTCAGTCCCAGACGGCGGGACGCCTCCTGCTGGAGGGTGGAGGTGATGAACGGAGGGGAGGGGCTGCGCTGCTTCTCTCCCCGCTTGACGCTTTTGATTTTGAACGGCGCCTGCTGAATGGCGGACACCACTTCATTCACTTCTTCTTCGCTGTGCAGCTCCGCCTTTTTGTCGCCCTTGCCGTGGAACCGGGCGGTGAAGGCGGTGTCCGGGGTGCCGCAGTTCAGCACCGCGTCCAGAAGCCAGTATTCCTCGGGCTGGAAGGCGTTGATCTCGTCCTCCCGGTCCGTCACCATCCGGGTGGCCACGGACTGGACACGGCCGGCGGACAGGCCGCGCTTCACTTTCTTCCACAGCAGCGGAGACAGCTTGTAGCCCACGATCCGGTCCAGAATCCGCCGGGCCTGCTGGGCGTTCACCAGGTCGATATCGATCTCCCGGGGATGCTGGATGCTCTCAGTGACCACCCGCTTGGTGATCTCGTTGAAGGTCACCCGTTTGGCCTTCTCATCCGGGAGGGCCAGCAGTTCCTTCAGATGCCAGGAAATGGCTTCCCCTTCCCGGTCCGGGTCGGTTGCCAGATAGACTGTGTTGGCCGCTTTTGCTTTCTTCTGCAGATCTTCGATGACATCCTCCCGGCCCTTCACCGGGATGTATTCCGGGATAAACCCGCCTTCAATGTCCACGCCCATGGTGCTCTTGGGCAGGTCCCGGAGATGACCCATGGAGGCCACCACGGTGTAGTTCCCGCCCAGGTATTTTTCGATGGTTTTGGCTTTCGCGGGAGATTCCACGATCACCAGATCTTTTTTTGCTTTCGCCATGCTTGTGTCAACCTCTTACGATATTTAATGAGAACCGCTTCCCCGGCTCCTGGGTCACCATGCCGTCAATCTGCAGCATGGTCAGCTCCGCCAGGACCGTCTGGGAGTCCAGGCCGGAAGCGTCGATGATATCATCGATATGGGTATTGGGGCCGGTGATGGCCGCAAGAATCTTCAGCTGGGTCTCGGAACATCCTTCCAGCTGTTTCTCCAAGTCAATATATTCCACGCTTTGTTGCTTGTCAATCACTTTTTTTGCCGACGGCTCCCGGACCTTCACGAAATCGGCGCAGCTTTTCGGGGGATTTTCCGCTGCATCCTCCGGCAGTTTCAGGGCTTCCGCACCGGGACGGCGCACCTTTCCCCGGTACAATCCCTCCAGTTCGCTCATCACATCCCAGCCGGTGACCACGCTCTTGGCCCCATCCCGGATGAGCCGGTTGGTGCCCACGGAATTCACCGCGTCCGCATTGCCGGGCACGGCGAAGATCTCCTTGCCCTGCTCCAGGGCCTCATCAGCAAACAGAAGCGCACCGCTTCTCTCCGGCGCTTCCACGACCACCACGCCCTCGCTGAGTCCGGCGGTGATCCGGTTGCGCTGGCGGAAGTTGGATTTATATACCGTCTTTCCCGGCGGATATTCCGACACCAGCGCACCCACGGCGGCCACATCGTCATATAGCCCGCCACGGGCTTCCTCCAGCCCCGTGGCCAGCACGCCGATCACCCGGCCGCCGGCACGAAGGGCGCCCTCGGCGCCGGTGCGGTCGATGCCCCGGGTCAGGCCGGACACCACCAGTCCGCCGCATTTCGTGATCTCATAGCCCATCCGCCGGGCCATTTTCAGGCCGTAGGGCGTGGCGTCCCGGGTACCGACAATGGCAATGGCCGGTTCCTCATCCACAGCGGGCAGACGGCCGCGGGTGTACAGCACCACCGGCGGGTCATAGATATTCTTCAGCCGCCGGGGATAGGCCGCGTCCTGCCAGGTAATGATGCCGATGCCGGTCTCCTCGCACCGCGCCAGGATCTCCATGGCCGTGTCCGTCTCCCGGACACCCAGGGAATCCACATCCGCTTTCCGGATGCCGGGGACTGACAGCAGTTCCTCTTCCCGGGCGAAATACAGCTTCATGGGGTCGTTGCCGAACCGCTCCAACAGCAGCAGTTTTGCCCTGGGCCGGGTATGGAGCGCGGACAGCCACACCCAGTATCGCATTGTTGACACTTCCGCTCTCCCCTTTCCGGACTTTCCAAAACAGAATATTGGAATGCATTATTTTGCCAGCTCCCACATGAGGATGGCGGCGGCCACAGCCGCATTCAGGGATTCGCTGCCCGGCTGCATTGGGATGATGACCTCCCCGTCACAGGCATCCAGCAGTTCCCGGGACAATCCCTGTCCCTCGCTGCCCACGGCCACAGCGCACTTCGTCAGGTCCGTATCCCGCACATCCGCCGCCCGGTCGGACAATGCCGCGCCGTACAGCTTCAGGCCGTTTTGCTTCAGCAGGGCCAGTGTGTCCGCCAGGGACAGCTCCAGCACGCACTGGCGGAACAGCGCTCCCATGGCGGCCCGGGCGGTCTTGGCCCCGTACAGGGACGCGCAGCTGCCGGTGAGGAGCACGGCGTCCATGCCCAGGGCGTTGGCCGTACGGATCACCGTACCCACATTGCCCGGGTCCTGGACATTCTCCAGCACGATCACCTTTTCCAGGGTCTCCGGCACCGTCTGCGCCGGGATGGCCACGGTGAACACCGGGCCGGGAGAATTTTTCAGGGGGGAGGCATACTCCACCAGATCCTTCGGCGCCGTATAGATGTCCGCACCGGGCACCGGGAACTCCGGCTCTCCCGGCCACAGGACGCAGCCCACCCTGCCGCCGAAGGCCATGGCCTCCCGCAGCAGCTTTACGCCGTCCAGCACATATTCGCCCTGTTCGTTCCGGTATCCGCTGTCCGAGGCCAGCCGCCGCAGGTGCTGGATCACCGGATTTTTTCTGGATGTGAGTTTTTCCATGCCGCACCGCCTGTATTTTTCCATTTTACTTTAATAATATAATTCCCAGTCCCCCACAAGTCAACGCCTTTTTCCGTTCCGGACGCATCCGGTCCGGAAACCGGCACAGAAAATCGCATGGAAAGTCCGGAACTTTCCATGCGATCAGATTCAGTTCTGTTCCTGGGCACGGATGAGATTTTTGTAGAAATCCACCGCACCGGGCAGACAGTTATATGCCACGGTCTCATTCAGACCGTGCATGCCCTTCATCTGGTCCGGGCCGTAAATGATGGGGACAAAGCGGATGCAGCTGTCGCAGATTTCCTGATAGAACTGGGCATCCGTGGCGCCGGTGACCACATAGGGGCTGCAGGGCAGACCCGGAAAAGTCTGGCGGATTACCTGCTCCACCTGCCGGAAGGCTTTGCCGTTCAGATCCACGGGGGCGGTATAGTCGTTGGAGTGGAGCACCTCCATCTCCAGACCGTGCTTTGTGGCCAGGCGTCCGATGATCTCCAGGCTCTCCTGCTCGCCCTGATGGGGAATGAAGCGCATATTGGCCCCCAGCGTGGCCTCCTGGGGCAGCACATTGCTGGCGTCAGAGCCGGACTGGGTAGTGAAGGCGATGGTGGTCTGGAGCATGGCCCCGGCCTGGGCGGAAATCTTCGGCAGCACCTGCTTCAGCACCGGGCCAAACAGCCACTGATTCCCCAGCACCAGCCGCAGGCCGAAGGGGGCATAGTGGGCCAGTTCCTCAAACATGGCCCGGACCTCCGGCATGATCTTTCTCCGGAACGGCGGACGGGTCTCCACATCGTTTACGAAAGCGGACAGCCGGGCGATGGGGCTGTTGGGGGACGGGGCGCTGGCATGGCCGCCGCTGCTCCGGGCGGTGAATTTCACATCCGCCTTGCCCTTCTCAAATACGCCCACCATGGCAAAATTGCCCTGGATGCCGCCGATGGGGTCGGTGATGATTGCGCCGCCCTCGTCCAGAACCAGGAACGGCCGTACGCCCCGGCGCTTCAGCTCCGCCACCAGTTTGGGGGCGCCGTCACCAGCCCATTCCTCCGTGCAGGAGGAGGCCAGGTACACATCCTGCTCCGGCTCATAGCCCTCTGCCAGCAGTTCCTCCACTGCCTGGAAAAAGGCCATCAGAGAGGCTTTTGTGTCCGCCGTGCCCCGGCCCCAGACCTTGCCGTCCGCAATGTCCCCGGAGAAGGGCGGGTGCCCCCAGTCCCCTTCCGCGGGCACCACATCCTGATGGCTCATGAGGACGATGGGGTCAGTGCTCCGGCGGCCCTTCCAGCAGTACAGCAGGTTGCCGTCAATGTCCGTGCGCTCCAGATGCCGGTGGACCAGAGGGAACTGCTCCTCCAGCACCTGATGGAACCGCTCAAATTTCTCCGGCTCCCGGATGTTGGCATGGGAGGTGGTATCGCACTGCACCATGGCGGACAGCTTTTCGGCATATGCAAGACTCCGTTCCTCCGCCGGAGCGGGGACATAGTCCGCTTTCTTTTTCGGCATCAGCGCCGTGCGGGCCACGGCCACACCGGCCACCGCCGCGGGAATCAAGGCAAGATAGCGTGCTTTCATTTCTGTTCAGCCTCCCTGGTCTGTTTTTTGTAAAAGAAATAGGCAATCCCGATGGCCAGCGCACCGCTGGGGATGATCATGAAACTGGTGGACCCGGTGAGGGCCGGAACCAGAATGAACAGTACGCTCATGACAATCAGCGGGGCCAGGGCAATTTTCATGTTTTTCCGGAAATATTTGTATGCCATGGCGCCGAACAGTGCGGGCACCACATTGGAGAACGCGGGCTGGAGGGCCTCACTCTGGAGAATGGGCTGCAGGGGCACCAGCAGCAGTACGCCCAGGGCCAGCACCAGAATGGTCACCAGGGACGAGGTGGCAATGGACAGCGTGGAGATGATTTCATTTTCCGCCGTACCGGTTTTGGCACCCACGATGTCCCGGGCGTTCACGGCGCAGGGGATCTTCATATTGATCAGGTTGCCGGTGATGAAGGCCAAGTACCCGCCGCCAGCCCCCAGCATGGGGGTGTAAATGAGAAATTCCGCAATACTGCTCACCATCCACACCAGTCCCACGGAGAAAAAGCCCCGGGCCACGGCCCCAAGATCGGGCATGGCGCCCAGATAGATGCCGATGACAAAGGGTGCACCCACCAGCAGTACCAGGGTGATCACGCTGATCACCCGGCCCAGCACATGGGTGCGGGCATTATACGCCTGAAACCAGGCCTGTTTTTCCTGTTCGTTCATGTGTGCACCTCCTCAGATCCAGAGCTTTACCAGCACGGCGGCCGCCATGCCCAGCAGCATACTTCCCGCCACGGAAAAGCTGTCCACCCAGGCCAGCTGCTTCTTTTCCGCCAGCCACACAAAGCCCGCCATGGCCGCACCGGACACTGCGACCACCACCAGGGGCATCCAGTCGCCGCCGAAGGAGAATACACCGTTTCCGGACACAAAGCCGCCGATGTAGCTGCCGATATAAGCGCTCACCAGGCCGATGAACATGGCGCTCATGGCGGTGTCCCCGAAGCCGGCGCCGCCGGAGGCGGATTCCCCGCCGCTGCCCAGCTTGTTCAGATAGCGTTTGTTGAAGAAGACCGAAAATACGATGCCCCAGATGATGCACACGCTCATGAGCAGGGCGATGGTCGTGAAACCGGACGGGGTCATCTCCGCCGCGGACAGGCCGGACATCCCCACCTGCTCCGCCGCGGCCTGGGCCACCTGGGTCTCATAGTGCAGTGCCCCGATCACCGACAGACGCAGCCAGGGCCAGGGTGTCCCCAGACTGCCGGACAGGGCGATGACGCCAAGCAGGATGCCCACGCTGGGCAGCAGGGAGAAGGTGGCGCTGGATGTGATCGCCCGGTTCATCCGGGTGCGGTCCATTCCAATGGCCAGCCCCGCCCGGTAGGCCCGGACCATAAACACCACGCAGGCCGCCGCCACAAAGGTGATGATGGCCCCGCAGATGGCATACATGGGCAGGCTGTTCAGTTTTGACAGGATCGACATGGAATTCCTCCTTTGCGGCCGGTCCCGGCCGCCGGGTATTTGTTTTACAAAATCATACCACGCCCTACCCGGCAATGCAATCGGACAAAGAGCCGGAGATGTATAAAAAACGCGCCATACGCGGTTGCGTATGGCGCGCGGGTTGCCGATCGCTCAGTCAATAGGCTTCATGGTGGGGAACAGGATCACATCCCGGATGGAGGAACAGCCGGTGAGGAGCATGACGCAGCGGTCGATGCCGATGCCCAGGCCGCCCGTGGGGGGCATACCGTACTCCAGAGCGTTGATGAAGTCATCGTCCATCATGCCGGCTTCATCGTCGCCCTTGGCACGCATCTCCACCTGCTTCAGGAAGCGCTGCTTCTGATCGATGGGGTCGTTCAGTTCGGAGAAGGCGTTGCCCATCTCGCTGCGGCAGATGAACAGCTCAAACCGCTCGGTGAGGCGGGGGTCCTTGGGGCTGCGCTTGGCCAGGGGGGACACATCCACGGGATGCATGGTGATGAAGGTGGGCTGGATCAGGGTCTCCTCCACCTTCTGGTCGAAGCACTCATACAGGGCATGGCCCCAGGTGGGCTCCACCTTTTCCATATCCACACCCACGCTCTTTGCCGCGGCCACGGCGGCCTCGTCGGAGTCGATGGCCATGAAGTCCACGCCCAGGGTCTCCTTCACGGCTTCGGCCATGGTCATGCGGCGCCAGCCGGGGGTCAAATCGATGTCCTCGTCCTGCCAGCGCACCTGATAGGTGCCCAGAATCTCCTGGGCCGCGCCGGACAGCAGGTCCTCGAACAGGTCCATCATATCGTTGAAGTCGGCATAGGACTCGTACAGCTCCACAGTGGTGAACTCGGGGTTGTGCTTGGTGTCCATACCCTCGTTGCGGAAGATGCGGCCGATCTCATACACCCGCTCGATACCGCCCACGATCAGCCGCTTCAGGTTCAGCTCCGTGGCGATACGCAGGTACATATCGATGTCCAGGGTGTTGTGATGGGTGATGAAAGGCCGGGCAGTGGCGCCGCCGGAGATGGTGTTCAGCACGGGGGTCTCCACTTCCATATAGCCCCGGCCGTCCAGGAAGCGGCGGACATAGCTGATGAATTTGGAGCGGATCTCGAAATTCCGGCGGCTCTCGTCGCTCATGATCAGGTCCACATACCGCTGGCGGTACTTCAGCTCCACATTGGTCATGCCGTGGAACTTCTCCGGCAGGGGGCGCAGGGACTTGGACAGGAGGGTCACCTGCTCCACATGGACGGAGATCTCCTCGGTCTTGGTCTTGAACACATAGCCGGTGACACCGATGATATCGCCGATGTCGTATTTCCGGAAGTCGGCAAACTCCTGCTCGGAGACGGCGTCCTTCTTGATATACAGCTGGATCTGGCCCTTGTCGTCCTTGATATGGCAGAAGATGGCCTTGCCCATGCCACGCTTGGACATGATGCGTCCGGCCACGGACACAGTCTTGCCCTCCATGGCCTCATACTTCTCCTTGATTTCCATGGACCAGGCAGTGCGGTTGAATTTGGTCTGCTGGAAGGGGTCTCTTCCCTCGTCCTGCAGGGCCTTCAGCTTGTCCCGGCGGATCTGCAGAATCTCCGACAGCTCCTGTTCGGTCTTGATCTCTTCACTCATAGTTTCTCTCGTTCCCTTCAGTCGTTTTCCACGGACAGAATCCTGAACTGCATGGTGCCGGCGGGGGCCTCCACAGTCACGACCTCGTCCTTCTTATGGCCCAGCAGTCCCCGGCCGATGGGGCTGTCATCAGAGATGCGGCCCAGCATGGGGTTGGCCTCCTGGGAGCCCACCAGCTGGAACTCGTCCTCGCTGCCGTCCTCCAGGTCCTGCACCTTCACTCTGCTGCCGATGCCCACTGTGCTCTTGTCCCGCACTTCGTTTTCCACGATCTCGGCATTTTCCAGCAGATTCTTCACCTCGGCGATCTTGGAATACAGCTTGCCCTGCTCCGCTTTCGCCTCGTCATATTCGCTGTTCTCGGACAGGTCGCCGAAGGAACGGGCTTCCTTGATCTGCTCCGCCACTTCCTTCTCCCGGACCGTTTCCATATAATGCAGTTCTTCCTTGAGCTGGTCGTACCGCTCCTGACTCATTTTGAATTTTTCGGCAGCCATGACTTGTTCTCCTTACAAAAGTTTATTTCAAATCCATAGTATTTTACTTACTTCTCCCGGAATTCCGGTAAATCTAATATATTATAGTGAGATATTATCCCTGTGTCAACAAAAATTCCTCGGCAGCAGCCAGCTGGGTATCCGTATCCGTCAGCTCCACCACCATGTCCGGCACAATACCACCCTGTTCCGACAAATCCACCCGGCCGGGGGTGAGATACCGGCGGCTGGAGATGTGCACCGCGCCGCCTCCCGCCAGGGGAATGGTGATCTGGCTGCGGCCCTTGCCGGTGGTGGGCTGGCCCACGGTGACGGCGGCGTCATATTCCCGGAGCACGGCGGCAAAATATTCCGCGGCGCTGTAGCTGTTGCCGTTCACCAGCACGGCCATGGGAATCTCCAGGCAGTCCGCATCAGAGGAGGTGACCTTCTCCCCGCCGTCCCGGTCCACGCTGACGAAGATCTCCCCCGCGGGCAGCAGATAATCCAGCAGTTTCGTCAGCTCCGACACATAGCCGCCGCCGTTATCCCGTACATCAAAGATGATGCCGGCCGCCCCCTGATCCAGCAGGTCCTCCACAGCGGCAATGGCCTCGTCGGCACAGGTTTCGTCAAAATTGGCCAGGTCCACATAGCCGATCCCGCTGTCCAGCAGCCGGTAAGCCACCGGATTGGAATACAGCGTGGCGGCAGAGAGGGTGAAGGTGAGGGTCTCCCCCTCCGGGGTCAGGGCCGTCAGGGTGAAGGGGCCGTCAGCGGCGCGGATGCGCTCCCCCAGCTGGGAAACAGTAATGCCCTCCAGGGATTCCCCATCCAGTTCCGTCAGCACCAGTCCGGCGGTCATGCCTGCCTCCATGGCGGGGGAATCCTCCGCCACACTCAGCACCGTCAGCGTCCCGTCCTTCCCGGACTGGATGGTGATACCGATGCCCGTGTACTGGTTGGCGCTGTGGGCCTGATAATTCTCATATTCTTCCTCGTTCATGTAATAGCTCCACCGGTCGCCCAGGGAGTCGATCAGGGCATTGCACGCCGCATCCACAGCGGCGTCCGTATCCGTCTCGCCGATATAGGTGTGTTCCACCACCCCCAGCAACTGGGCGAATTTGGCAGTGGCGGCGAGATTATCCCAGCCGCCGATCAGCGTGATCACAGCAGCCATGGTGCCCAGAATACCGGCCAGCAGCGTGATGAGACAGGCGGTGAACACCCGGTCATAGCTGGTGGTGCGGGAGAAGAAACGGTCCAGTTTTTCGTTCAGTTTTTTCACTTGCGTGCTCCTGTGGATGAAATATTCCCGGCAGCCGGGAAAAAGTGCAGGGCCCGGTGCGATCTTCTCAGATCCGCCGTGCCCTGCCGGATGGTTCCCGACGATCAGGCGTCGGAGGCCAGAGTGTAGTTGGAGAAATAGCCCAGGGGATCCACCGTGCCGCCGTTGATACGCACCTCAAAATGCAGGTGCGGACCATCGGCCCAGCCGGTATCGCCCACATAGCCGATCACATCCCCCTGGTTCACGGTCTGTCCTGCGGACACGGCCAGAGAGCTCATATGGGCATACAGCGTGGAGGATCCGTCGGCGTGATAGATCATCACATAGTTCCCGTAGGAGGAGCTGTAGGTAGCCACAGACACCGTGCCGCCGTCAGCCGCCACCACGCTGGCACCATAACCCGCGCCGATATCAATGCCGGAGTGGAACTTCTCGGTGCCGAAAATGGGATGAATCCGGTTACCGTAACGGGAGGTGACAAGGGTGCAGGACGGGGCGGGCCAGATGTAGGAGCCAGTCACATTGGCAGAACCAGGACTGGTGGGCTTTGTGGTACCATTTTCCTCGTTCTCTTTTTTGGCCGCTTCTTCCTGTTCCTTCAGCTGCTGGGCGATCTGATTGATCTGGGCCTGAACAGCCTGCTCATCCGCTTCCATCTGGTTATATTCCGCCATATAGGCATCAATATCCCCCTGGAGGGCAAGAATCATATTGTCCGCCTCGGCAATTTCAGCCTGAAGCTCAGTGATCTCCGTTTCCAGTTCCGTCTGCTTTTCGGACAGTTCAGCCTTGTAATCCTCGTACTCGGCTTTCACTTCCAGGGCATAGTCCCGGGCTTCCTTATAGGAATCTTCCACGGCCTTGTCCTTTTCCATGATCTCGCTGATCATGTCAATCCGGGCCAGCAGATCTCCGAAATCCTTGGCCCCGAACAGCACGGACAGGTAGAAGTTGAAGATTCCATTCTCCTCCATGGCCCGGAGGTGCTCCTTATAGACCGCCAGCTGCTCATTGGCGGCAGCCTGGGCATCATCAGCCTCGATCTCCTTCTCGGCGATCAGATCATTATAGGCCGCGATCTGCTCCATGATCACCAGAATCTCCTGCTGGGCAATCTCATTTTTCTCGTCCAGCGCGGCCTTCTGCTCCACAAAGCCGGCCTGCTGATCCCGCAGGGAAGCCAGAACATTTTTCTTTTCCTGTTTCTGCTGGTTCAGCGCCTGTTTCTGCTGTTCCAGTGCGTCCAGGTCCGACTGGGACGCCGCCGAAGCCAGCACCGACCCAAGCGCAGAGAATACCAGGGAAAACACCATCAGAACCGCCAGAACAACAGCAACGATCTGGATAAACAGTTTTCGTTTCTTCATGCGTCAGCCCTCCTACGGCCGGAAATGACCCACCGGGTCATGGTTGCTTAAACTTTCAGGTAATTGCGGATGGCAATATTTCCGCCGAACACGCCGACGATAATGCCGACCCCCAGGAATACGGCCAGCATGGGCCACATGATGGTGCTGAACGGTACAACGGAGATCAGACCGCCCACAACGCCGTCCAGCAGGTGGGAGCACACAGCTTCATACAGTCCCCAGACGGCCAGGAATGCCAGACCGCCGCCCAGGATGCCCAGAATCAGACCCTCAATGATAAACGGCATTCGGATGAAGGAGTTCGTCGCACCCACCATACGCATGATGGCAATCTCCTCCCGGCGGGTGAAGGTGGCCAGCTTGATGGTGTTGGACATGATGAACACGGACACCACCGCCAGGATCAGCACCAGGATGCCGGAGATAATACTCACCACATTCCGCACCTTGATGAAGCCATCCGCATATTCCAGATGGGCGTTGACCTTGGCAATACCCTCCACCTCTTCCAGATCATCCTTGGTCTGGGCGGTCTTGCTGATGTCCGTCACATGGACGATGTACCGGTCCCGGAAAGTGGTGGCGTCAATCTCGTCGAACAGACCGCTGTCATAATCCTCGGCAAAAGTGTCCATGGCCTCCTGCCGTGTGACAAATTCCACGGATTCCACATTGTTCACGGAGAGCACCGCGTTTTTCAGGCCCTTGGCCTCCGCTTCCGTATAGGAATCATCCACAAAGGCCACAATCTCATTCTGCTGTTCCAGCTCGCTGATGATGCTGTTGATGTTCATGGCCAGAAGGGTGAACACACCCATAATCAACAGGCAGGCCATGATGATCGTCACAGAGGCGAAGGACATGAAGCCATGCTTGAAAATGCCTTTAAAACCCTCTTTGGTGAGGTATCCGATATTATTCAGTCTCATATGCGTAGTACCCATCCATTCCGTCTCCAACGATCTTGCCGCTGTCGATGGCAATAACTCGTTTGGAGAATGCGTTGACCAGTTCTTTTTCGTGTGTAACCACCAGCACAGTCGTGCCCAGAGAGTTAATCTTCTCCAGCAGCAACATCAGGTCCAGGCTGCGGGCCGGGTCCAGGTTGCCGGTGGGCTCGTCGGCGATGATCAGGCTGGGATTGTTCACCAGTGCCCGGGCAATGGAAACACGCTGCTGTTCACCACCGGACAGCTCCGAGGGATACCGGTTCCCCTTTTCTTCAAGGCCCACCAGGTTCAGCACATAGGGCACCCGCTCGTTGATCTCCTTTTTCCGCGCACCCACCACACGCATGGCAAATGCCACATTTTCATACACGGTCATCTTGTCGATCAGGCGGAAATCCTGGAACACCACGCCCAGGGTACGCCGGTATTTGGGCAGCTGCCGCCGTTTGATGGCGCGCAGGTCGAAGCCGTTCACATTGATGGCGCCGGATGTAGCCCGAAGCTCACCAGTGAGCAACTTGATGATCGTGGTCTTGCCGGAGCCCGACGGGCCCACGAGGAACACGAATTCCCCATCGTTGATGGTGATATCCACACCATTCAGCGCTTCGGAGCCGGTGTTCTCGTACACCTTATGGACTTCACTCATCTGAAGCATATTGTAACCTCCATGTTGTACCTGCTGTCCCCTCCCCGTAGGAAGCGGGAAACAGGGTCCTTCTGTATTCCTTGCGGTCCGCCCGGGCAGTCCGCCCGCAGTCCGGTTCCCGCAGGAGCCTGACATAAGAATACGGGCAAGTGCCCGTATTCCTGGGATTTATTTTTCTTTCTGGTATTCCAGATACCGGTTGACCATCATGGCCACCTTGAACACGATGGCGTGGTCAAATTCCCGCAGGTCCAGGCCGGTGAGCTTCTTGATCTTCTCCAGCCGGTAGACCAGCGTGTTCCGGTGAACATACAGTTTCCGGGATGTCTCGGACACATTCAGGTTGTTCTCAAAGAACTTATTGATGGTGTCCATGGTGTCCGCGTCCAGAGACTCAATGGGGTTCTTCTTGAACACCTCAGACAGGAACATCTCGCACAATGTGGTGGGCAGCTGATAAATGATCCGTCCGATGCCCAGATTCTCATAGCGGATGATGCTCTTCTCCGGCTCAAAGATCTTGCCCACCTCGATGGCCACCTGGGCCTCCTTGTACCGGTCGGCCAGTTCCCGGAGATGACCGGCCACAGTTCCGATGCCGATGATGACCTTCACCATCAGCTCCGAACGCACAGCATTCTCAATCTGACGGGCCAGATCCTCCATCTCCGCAGGATCCTCCGCAGTGCTCAGTTCCTTGATGACCACGATGTCCGTCTCGCTGACGCTGAACACGAAGTCGGACTGCTTGTCCGGAAACAGCCGCTGGATCACATCCAGAACCATCACATCCGTCCGGTCCACCTGCTGCACCACCATGACTGCCCGGGGAATATCTGTGACAAACCGCAGATCCTTGGCACGGGCATACACATCGCCGGGCAGGATATTGTCCGAGATGATATTCTTCACAAAAGTCGCCTTATTGTATTTCTCATCATAATTGATCTTTGCCTCATTCATGGCCACGCCCATGACGATGCAAAGAGAAACAGACAGTTGATCATTGCCCTTGACAAATACGGCAAATTCAAAACGGGAACCCGTTGTACCAAGCAGTCGATAGCTTCTCTCCGGGAGGGTAATGACCTGGTCGGTCACTTCCCCATTCACCTCGAGGATATCGCTCAGCTGAGTGCCGATCATGGAGAGCTCGTTGCACGCCACCACATACCCCTGATCATCGACCACACCTACCTGCCGGTCAGTTGCATCCTTCATCTGGTTGATGACGCTCTGGAACACTCTGTTTGACATAGCTTTTCCTCCCACTCACACCTTTTCCGATGTCTGATTTGCTATGTCTCCCATCATACAATGTTTTTGTCCAAATTTCAATATTTTTTTACTCGTTTTTTGTATATTTCATTCCAAGGCTTGGGTTTGTTGCAAAAAGACTCTTTCTGAAATTGTATGAAACTCACAACATTGTTTCCCGCAATGCCTGCTGTCGCTCCTCCGGTGTCAGAGGCCGGAAGCCGCCTGGTCCAAGGGTTTCGTCCAGCCGAAGGGCTCCGATGGTCAGCCGCCGCAGCTCCAGCACCGGCTTTCCCCGGCTGGCCAGCATCCGCTTCACCTGGTGGTATTTTCCTTCCCGGACGGTCACAAGGCACCGGTCTGTCCCATCCGTTTCCAGCCGGGCAGGCAGACACTCCGTCCCGTCCCGGAGGATAACCCCGGTGGCAAAGACCGCCGCATCCGTTTCATCCGGAATCCCATCCACCCGGGCGGCATAGCACTTTTCCACATGGGAAACGGGCGAGATGATCCGGTGGGCAAACGCCCCGTCATTGGTAAGAAGGAGCAGACCCGTGGTGTCCTTGTCCAGCCGTCCCACCGGAAATACCCCCCGGCGGCGCACCTCCGGCGGCAGCAGATCCAAAACGGTCTCCTCCGTCCGGTCCTCAGTGGCCGAGACCACACCCGTCGGCTTATCCATCATATAGTACACGAACTGCCCTGTGTCCACCGGGACGCCGTCCACGGCGACAGACGCGGCGGTCTCATCCACCTTTGTCTCCGGCGCAGTCACAACAGTGCCGTTCACCTCCACCCGGCCGGAGCGGATGATGGCCTTCAGTTCCCGGCGCGGGGCCACGCCGGCGTCAGAAAGGAGTTTATCCAGTCGTTTCATGGGCTTCGCCTCCGGAAGATCGCATAAGTCCGCCCCGTCCCGCATACAAATCAGACATAGCGTACAATCCGGTGCAGGAGGGGACGGCATGAAAGAAAATCGGATCAAAATGAGCCGCAAAGCGGCGGTATGCATTGTGCTGGCCATTGCGGCGGCGCTGTTTCTCATCGTGGTTCTGGCGGGAATCCAGCGCAATGCGGCCAGCGGAAAAGTGGAATCGGCAGAGGATGCGGCGGAATATCTGCTGGGACTGGGCTGGGAGGTGGATCAGAACGCCGTCACCATCCAGACAACGGTGCTGCCGGAATACTTCGACAACACAATTTCCGCCTACAACAAGCTCCAGCTGGAGCAGGGCTTCGATCTGACGGAGCAGGCTGGGCAGGAGATCACGGTGTACCTCTTCCCTGTCACCAACTATCCCAACACCAGCGGCGATGTGCTGGCCTGTCTCATGACATGCAAGGGCAAAGTCATCGGCGGGGATATCCACTCGTCAGAACTGGACGGTTTCATGCATGCACTGAAGTAATTCGTCCACGATTGTCGCAGTATAACACATAACTGTGACAATTCCGTGAACAAAACATAAAAGTCCCGGGAATTCCAGAAAATGGAATTCCCGGGACGGAACCAGATTTAGCGGATCAATACTCAACCCATGGGGTTGGCGTTGTATACCTTGGCGTCATAATTGACACCGAACTCCTTGTTCACGGCCATGAGCTTGCCGATGTTGGGAGCCTTCATGTGTCCCTGCATGGCGGGGAAACCATCCCAGCGCTCAACGATGCACAGCAGATCATCATTGGCAGCAGCGGCAAACACATCATAGCTGATGCAGCCGGGCTCTTCCTTGGTAGCGGGAACGGCACCGCAAGCCTTCACAGCGTCCAGATAAGCCTGACGGCGCTCAGGTGCCACAGTAGCAGTAGAGATAATGACGACCATATTGTTACCTCCCGGTATAGTATGTATGTTGTTTGCGGAAAAAGGCCACCTTGCGGCGGCCTTTTTCGGTTTTTTAATTACTCGTTGATGGCGATAACAACGCCGGAACCAACGGTACGGCCGCCTTCACGGATAGCGAAACGCAGGCCCACTTCGATAGCGATGGGGGTGATCAGCTCCACATCCATGTCGACGTTATCGCCGGGCATGCACATCTCGGTGCCTTCGGGCAGAGTGATGACGCCGGTCACGTCGGTGGTACGGAAGTAGAACTGGGGACGATAGTTGTTGAAGAAGGGGGTGTGACGGCCGCCTTCATCCTTGGACAGGACGTAAACCTGGCCCTTGAACTTGGTGTGGGGATGAATGGACTTGGGAGCAGCCAGAACCTGACCACGCTCAACATCCTTCTTGGCAATACCACGCAGCAGGCAGCCGACATTGTCGCCAGCCTCGGCGTACTCCAGGGTCTTGTGGAACATCTCGGTGCCGGTGACGACAGTCTCCTGGGTCTCCTTGATACCGACGATTTCAACCTTGTCGTTGACCTTGACGGTACCACGCTCGACACGGCCGGTAACGACGGTGCCACGGCCGGAGATGGTGAACACGTCCTCGATGGGCATCAGGAAGGGCATGTCAGCCTTACGGTCGGGGGTCTTGATCCAGGTGTCAACAGCATCCATCAGTTCCTTGATGCAGGCATACTCAGGAGCGTTGGGATCGGTGGAATCGGAGATCAGAGCATTCAGAGCGGAACCCTTGATGATGGGGGTGTCATCGCCGGGGAAGTCGTACTTGTCCAGCAGCTCGCGGACTTCCATCTCGACCAGCTCCAGCAGCTCGGGATCGTCAACCTGGTCGCACTTGTTCAGGAACACCAGAACATAGGGCACATTCACCTGACGGGCCAGCAGCAGGTGCTCACGGGTCTGAGCCATGGGGCCGTCGGTAGCAGCGATAACCAGGATAGCGCCGTCCATCTGAGCAGCACCGGTGATCATGTTCTTGATGTAGTCAGCATGGCCCGGGCAGTCGACATGGGCATAGTGACGGGAATCGGTCTCGTACTCAACATGAGCGGTGTTGATGGTAATACCACGCTCTCTCTCTTCGGGAGCCTTGTCGATGGAGGCGTAATCCTCGAACTCAGCCTTGCCCTGCAGAGCCAGGTACTTGGTGATAGCGGCGGTCAGAGTGGTCTTGCCGTGGTCAATGTGACCAATGGTGCCGATATTGACATGGGGTTTAGTTCTTTGGAACATCTGCTTTGCCATGATAATTTCCTCCTAATAGAATTTAATTAGATTGTACAGGGTGAATTGACGGTTGTCAATCAGTTATTCTTGCTCCGCTCGCCGCAGATGGCGGTCTGCAGGTTCTTGGGCAGCTCCACATAGCTGTGGGGCTCCATGCTGTAGTTTGCACGGCCCTGGGTCTTGCTGCGCAGATCGGTGGCGTAGCCAAACATATTGGCCAGAGGCACTTCTGCGTGGACCTCAGCGGTGCCGTTGTGAATGTTGGTGCCGGTGACCTGGCCGCGGCGGGCATTGATGTCGCCCATGATGTCGCCCATGAAGTCATCGGGACCAGTGACATCCACCTTCATGATGGGCTCCAGCAGCGTGGCGCCGGCCTTGGCGCAGGCATTTTTGAAAGCCATGGAACCGGCAATCTTGAACGCCATTTCAGAGGAGTCCACTTCGTGATAGGAGCCGTCCAGCAGGGTGACCTTCACATCCACCACGGGGAAGCCAGCCAGGATACCGGACTGCATGGCGCCCTGAATACCGGCGTCCACGCTGGGGATATATTCCTTGGGAATGGCGCCGCCGGTGATGGCGTTGACAAATTCGTAACCCTTGCCGGGCTCGTTGGGCTCGACCTGGATCTTGACATGGCCGAACTGGCCCTTGCCGCCGGACTGACGCTTGTAGGTCTCGTCCTGGATAGCAGTCTTGGTGATGGTCTCCTTGTAGGCGACCTGGGGCTTACCGATGTTGGCCTCCACCTTGAACTCACGCAGCATTCTGTCCACGATGATGTCCAGATGCAGCTCACCCATACCGGCGATGATGGTCTGACCGGTCTCTTCGTCGGTGTAGGTCTTGAAGGTGGGGTCTTCTTCTGCCAGCTTCTGCAGGGCGATGTCCATCTTCTCCTGGCCAGCCTTGGTCTTGGGCTCGATGGCCACGCGGATAACGGGCTCGGGGAATTCCATGGACTCCAGAATGATGGGGGCCTTCTCATCGCAGAGGGTGTCACCGGTGGTGGTGCTTCTCAGACCCACGGCAGCGGCGATATCGCCGGAGTACACATGGTCAATGTCCTCACGATGGTTGGCGTGCATCTGCAGGATGCGGCCGATACGCTCTTTTTTGCCCTTGGTGGAGTTCAGCACGGAGGAACCGGCTTCCAGCTGACCGGAGTACACACGGAAGAAGGCCAGCTTGCCCACAAAGGGATCGGTCATGATCTTGAATGCCAGAGCGGAGAAGGGGGCGTTGTCGTCGGAGGGACGCTCGGCCTCTTCGTCGGTCTTGGGGATGGTACCCTTGATGGGGGGGACATCCAGAGGAGAGGGCATATAGTCAACAATGGCGTCCAGCAGCTTCTGCACACCCTTGTTCTTGTAGGAGGTGCCGCAGACCACGGGGACCATTTCGTTGTTGACAGTTGCATGACGGATGACCTTGCGGATCTTGTCAGCGGGGATCTCCTCGCCTTCCAGATATGCTTCCATGATCTCATCATCGAACATGGAAACCGCATCGATCAGCTTCTCACGGTACTCATTGGCCAGATCGACCATGTCTTCGGGAATGGGCTCGACACGCATGTCCTTGCCCATGTCGTCATAATACACATCAGCATTCATCTCCACCAGGTCGATGATGCCTTTGAAGTTCTCTTCCGCACCGATAGGCAGCTGGATGGGAACTGCATTGCACTTCAGACGGTCGTGGATCATGTCCAGAACATTGTAGAAATCGGC
>JALFTG010000010.1 GCA_022779345.1 Oscillospiraceae bacterium
CCCGATCCTGTCATTCTGAGGCGGCCGCAGGCCGCCGTGGGAATCCGCTCTCTCTTTCCCGGTCCCGCATCGCACACAAGGGGACGCGGATTGCCGCGTCGCTTCGCTCCTCGCAATGACAGATTCTGAACTGCGCCGCACCCGTTTCACCGGGCAGGGGCCGACCTGCGTGTCGGCCCGCTGCGGGTCCGCCGCCGGGCGCACAAAGCCTCCCCCTCTGGGGGAGGTGCCCCCGGAGGGGGCGGAGAGGGCCGCAGTCTGACAGCCCTCTCAGTCACGGCCTGCGGCCGTGCCAGCTCCCCCAAAGGGGGAGCCTTTGGGACAGCGGCGTCTCACCGGAACGAAAAAATCCCCCGACCGGAGGTCGGGGGATTTTCATATCTGCTTATCCGCGGGCTTTCAGGGCCTCGATCATCAGGTCGCAGACCTCGTCCATGTCGCCCACGATGCCGTAGTCAGCCACGCCGAAGATGGCGGACTCGGGATCGGTGTTCACGGCAATGATCAGGCCGGAATCCTTCAGACCGGCGGTGTGGTTGATGGCGCCGGAGGAACCGAAGCTGATGAACAGCTTGGGCTTGACCACCACGCCGGACTGGCCGATCATCTGCTTGAAGGGCAGGATGCCCCGGTCAAACACGGGACGGGTGCAGCCCACTTCGCCGCCCAGCAGACGGGCCAGCTCCTGGTACTTGGGCAGCTTGTCCGCACCGGAAATGGCGTTGCCCACGCACACGACCACCTCGGCCTCGGCCAGATTCACACTGCCGTCGTCCACGGGGGGCGTGAAGCTGAGGACTTTGGTGCGGATCAGGGCGGGATCGAAGTCCACGGTCTCCCGGATCACGGTGACCTCGGGCTTCTCGCCGGCGGGCTCGTACTTGAAGGTGCCCGGGCGGATGGTGCCCACCTGGGGACGGAGGATGGGCACGGTGATGACGGCCATCATCTTGCCGCCCACGGCGGGCTCGATGAACTCGATGTCCATGCTCTCGGGGTTGTAGACCACCTCGGTGGCGTCGGAAGTGCAGCCGGTGTTCAGCCGGGCAGCGAACCGGGGGGCGAAGTCGCGGCCGTTGGTGGTGCCGCCCACGAACACGGCGGAGGGGTTGTATTTCTGGCACAGCACGGTGAACAGGTGGGTGTAGGCATCGCTGCTGTAAGTCTCCATACCGGTGCCGGACACCAGCATGACCTCATCCACAGCGCACTCCCGGACCCGGGCGATCTCGCTCTCAGGCAGCTCGCCCACGATCACGGCCACCAGCTTGTCGCCGGTCACATCGCACAGCTTCCGGGCCTCGCAGCACAGTTCCAGGGAGACCGTCGCAGCGGTCTTGCCGTCGTGCTCGATATAGACCCACATATTTTTGTAAGCAGTTTTTTCCATACCGGCACCTCCTTAAATCATACCTTTGTCAGCCAGGATTTCCATGACTCTGGCCACATTCTTCTGGGAATCGCCCTCGTCGATCATGACGCCGCCCTCGCTCTTCTCGGGGGGATAAGTACGGGGCACGATGGTGCCGGAACCGGGAGCGCCGATCTTGCTCCTGTCCAGACCCTCGATGGTGTCGGCAGTGAGCTTGGTGATGGGGGCGGTACGGGCGAATTTCTTGCCCTTGAAGTTGGGGATGCGGGGCTGGTAGTTGGTCTTTTCGATGGTGCACAGCACGGGCATCTTGGCTTCCATGATCTCCACGCCGTACTCGGTGTCGCGCTCGGCCACGATGGTGCCTTTTTCCTCGTTGACCTCCTGGATCAGGGCCACGGAGGACACCAGGCTGGCGTTGAACCGCTCGGCCAGCTGGGCGCCCATCTGACCGGTGCCGCCGTCCAGGGTCTCCTTGCCGCACAGGATGATGTCGTAGTCGCCGAACATCTTGGCGCCCTGCACGATGGTGTAGCTGGTGGACAGGGTGTCGGCATCCTTGAAGGCGTAGTCAGAGCACAGGATGGCCCGGCCGGCGCCCACGGAGATGCACTCCCGCAGCACGGAAGCCGCGGCGTCGGGGCCCATGGTGATGGCGGTGATCTCGCCGCCGTAGGTCTCTTTCAGCTGGACAGCCGCTTCCAGGGCGTTGCTGTCCTGGGGGTTCATGATGGCGGGCACGCCGTCACGGATCAGGGAGCCGGTGACCGGGTCGATCTTCACCAGATTCACATCCGGCACCTGTTTTACACAAACCAGAATTTTCAGCATAGTCGATTCCCTCCCATTCAAGAGCAAACTTTGCCCGGATTCAGGATGCCGTTGGGGTCGAACAGGTTCTTGATGGCCTGCATCATGCGGTAAGGCACTTCGCCCACGGATTCCTCCAGATATTCCTTCTTGGCCCAGCCGATGCCGTGCTCGCCGGACAGCTGGCCGCCGATGCGCTTGCATTCGGCATAGCACTTGGCCATGAGGATCTTGTTCCGGCGCCAGAACTCATCGAACTCCAGGTCGTTGGTGCAGGCGTAGATATGCAGGTTGCCGTCGCCGGCGTGGCCGAAGTTGCGGATGGTCAGGCCCACCTCGTCGCCCACGGAGCGGACGAAGTTCAGGTAGTTTGCGATCTGGTCCACGGGCACCACCACATCCAGCTCGTCCAGCAGCTTGGTGTCGCCCTCGATGGCGCTCAGGAAGGCGGAGCGGGCGGCCCACACATCGGTTTTCAGGGTGGGGGTGTCGATGACCAGGGTGTCGATGGCGCCGTTCTCAGCGCCCAGGGCGTCCAGCTTCTCCATCTTGTCGTACAGCTCGTCCTCATTCTCGCCCACGAAGGTGACCAGAATGGAGGCGGCAACATTCTTCTTGTTGTACTCGGTGGGGAACAGCTTCTTGCCGGTGAACTCGGAAGAGGAGCGCACGATGTCCTCGCCCATGAACTCGATGGACTGGGGGTCCAGATTGGCGATGCGGATCTTGGGCACGGTGGCGATGCAGTCCTCCAGCTTCTCGAAGGGCAGCAGGACGGACACATTCATGCCCGGCTTGGGAACCAGCTTCAGGGTCATCTCGGTGATGATGCCCAGGGTGCCCTCGGAGCCGATCATCAGGTGCAGCAGGGAATAGCCGGTGGAAGTCTTGCACACGGTCTTGCCCAGGTGCATCACTTCGCCGTTGGCCAGCACCACGGTGAGGGCCAGCACATAGTCCCGGGTGGAGCCGTACTTCACGGCGCGCATACCGCCGGCGTTGGTGGCCACATTGCCGCCCACAGTGGAGGTCTTGGAACCGGGATCGGGGGGATAATACAGACCGTGGGCATCCACATCGGCGGCCAGGTCCTGGAGCAGGATGCCGGGCTGGACGGTGACGGCCATGTTGGGGATGTCATAGCCCAGAATCTGGTTCATCCGGGCGGTGCACACCACCACGCCGCCCTGGATGGGCACGCAGGCGCCGGTCAGACTGGTGCCGGCACCCCGGGGGGTGACAGGAATGTGATTTTCGTTGCACAGCTTCAGGATGGCGGACACTTCCTCAGTGCTCTCCACCTCGCAGACTGCTTCGGGGGCAAATTTGCCGTAGATGGGCATTTCGTCGTGGGAATAATCTTCCTTGACTTTGTCGCCGTACTGGAAACGCTTTTCGCCGACGATGGCTTTCAGCTGTTCGGCCAGTTCCGGCGTGACGGGGTTGAAGTTTGCCATGATGGTACCTCCTTATTTTCCCGGCGGAGCGTCATAGCCCCGCCATCATCTTCCATTTTACATTATAACAAGAAGCGCGCCCCGGCACAACCAATGATATTTCTTTAACAGACGGGGCGGGAATCAGGAATGAGGAATTTTTCCGGCAACGGACGCACCCGTTCCGCCGGGCAGGGGCCGACCTGCGTGTCGGCCCGCTGTGGGTCCCGCGCCGGGCGCACAAAGCCTCCCCCTATGGGGGAGGTGCCCCCGGAGGGGGCGGAGAGGGCCGTAAACCAACAGCCCTCTCAGTCACGGCCTGCGGCCGTGCCAGCTCCCCCAGAGGGGGAGCCAAATACGGTCCATCCCATTTCACCGGGTAGGGGCCGACCTGTGTGTCGGCCCGCT
>JALFTG010000022.1 GCA_022779345.1 Oscillospiraceae bacterium
TGCCCATGCGGGATTTCTGGAAAGTAAGAAGTAATGGTGAGGCGTGAATACGCAGGAAGCGAAGGGTCCGTTTTCGTTCTTGATGGCGGATTCTGACCGGAAAGGATCGGAGGGAAATGCGGAGAATACTTGTTTGCCTGCTGGTACTTGCGGTGCTGGCCGGATGCATGGCGGTGTCCGCGGCGGAGGATACGGAAACTGTCATGGATCAGATTCTGGACCGGCTGGGGGAGATCACGGATCAGACCCGGGGTATGTCCGATGTGGAGCTGGCTGAAGAAATCCAGGCCATGGCCGGGGAATATCATGTGAAGCTGAACCAGGAACAGCTGGACTTTCTGGTGTCCGCCTGCCGGGGACTGGAGAGCGTGGACAGCGCCGGGGAGACGGTGCAGGAGTATGGGGAGAAGGTCTCCCGGTTCCGCCAGACGATGGATGCCATCCTGGACGCACTCCGTTCCGTGCTGGATACTCTGGCCGGGCTGTTTGCCTCCCTGGGGAATCTCCTGGACCGCGTGTTCTGAATAAACGAAAAACTGCCGATACCGGTTGAATGGTATCAGCAGTTTTTTTATTTGTCTACTGCGTCATTCAGGGGATGCCAGATGCCGTCGTCCGGTTCTCTGGCGGCTTCCTGCTCCTGCATCTTCTCCTGGGCCCATTTCCAGCCCAGCAGATCGGCCAGAAACCGGTGACGCACCCGGTCCAGCTTGGGGATGTACATATACTTCCGGATCAGGTACAGCACGCCGATGGACAGCACTGCCACCAGATTTTCCAGCGGGCTGGAGTGCTCCACGATCATCTGCCGGGCAATGGCCAGCAGCATGATCTCAATGACTGCACCCATGGAGTGGTTGCTCAGCATGTTCACGAACTCCACACCGATGACCAGCGTGGACGCCAGTCCGAGGAATTCAGAAAACCGCTCCGGGTCTGCCACCAGATCCAGGGGGCTGATCTGGATGACCAGACCGATCACGGCGGCAAACAGGGCGATGATCAGCAGAATGCCCACCAGAGATTCAAACGCGGTGGTCAGAATGTGGATCCAGTTTTCAATACGCTCTTTCAATGAAAAAATTACCGTCCTTCCTTTAACGAATGGGCGTTTTCTGGATTTTGGCCCACCGCCGGGGATACATATCCGGCGTCCGGGCTGTCTTTTCAATGACAATGGCCCGGTGGGTGACATCCGTGCCCGGTACGGGACAGGATACCAGCTCCCGGACACTGCCCCCCAGCACCCGGATGGCAGTCTCCGCTTCCCGGAGTTCCTCCTCCGCGGCAGGACCTTTCATGGCCACGAATACGCCGCCCACACGCACCAGAGGCAGGCACAGCTCCGCCAGGGCGTCCAGCCGGGTCACGGCCCGGGCACAGGCGATGTCGAAGTGCTCCCGGAACCGGGCCGGGGCCTCCTCCGCCCGGGACAGCACTGTCTCCGTGTCCGTCAGCCCCAGCACGGCGATCACCTCGTCCAGAAACCGGATCCGCTTGGCCTGACTGTCCAGCAGTGTCAGCCGGATAGACGGCTCCGCAATCTTCAGCGGCACGCCGGGAAAGCCTGCGCCGGTGCCCACATCGATCACCTGTTTTCCGGCAAAATCCGCCGCCTTCAGCAAAGCGGCGCAGTCCAGAAAATGGAGGCGGGCCGTCTCTGCCTCGCCGGTGATGGCCGTCAGATTCATGACCTTATTTCGTTCGTTCAGCAGCTCATAATAAGCCCGGAAGCGTTCCGCTGCCCCGTCGGGCAGGGGAATACCCAGCTGGGCAAAGCCGCTTGTGAGGATTTCTTCCATAAAAATCGTCCACCTGAAAAATCGGATGTGCAAAAAAGCACATCCGATTCTATCACATTTTTTTCTGTTCGTCCATACGCCGGAGGGAAAGTGCAAAAATTTACAGATCCGCCCAATTCCCGCTCAGGCATAGAAGTCATGGTCGCCCACGGAGGTGACAAAGGTCCGGTTCACATTGAACCATTTTGTGCTGCCGATGGACGGATTCACGAAGTACAGACTGTCGCCTGCCAGCTCCACGCCCTCCAGACACAGCTTGGCCGCCACGATGGACTCCTCGTCCGGCTCGTTGTAAATGGATCCATTGCTTACGGGGGAGAACTGGATACCGTAGGTGGAGTCAAAGATGACTTCCCGGATGGTATCAGGGAAATTGTCACTCTCCGCCCGGTTCATGACCACATTGCCCACGCAGATTTTGCCGGTCATGCTCTGATCCTTGGCCTCGGCGCTGATGATCCGTGACAGCCAGTACAGGTTGTCCTCATCATAAAAGGCCGCACCGGACAGGCAAATCTCCAGATC
Source organism: Oscillospiraceae bacterium (assembly GCA_022779345.1). GTDB lineage: Bacteria > Bacillota > Clostridia > Oscillospirales > Oscillospiraceae > HGM13010. The sequence goes on from JALFTG010000022.1 coordinate 2,328, forward strand.
ATCGGTGAGCAGGTTCACATCGCCGGTGTCCTCGTCCCACTGAATCTCCACGGAGAAGGCGTCACAAAGCACCCGCAGGGGCACCAGCAGGATTCCCCGGTAGTTCACCACGCCGCCTTCCGCATAGAAGCAGCGCTCGTTTACGGTGATATACTGATCGCCCTCACCGGCTGTCACCATAAAATTTTCGGCCAGGCCGATGGCAGTGGCGCTTTCCGGGTCCCAGAATACCACAGCGCCCAGATTCAGCGCACCGCAGAAGGACCGGAAGGGAATATAGGTCCGGCCGTCAATCACATAACCGGAATACAGCAGCTCTCCGTCTACGGAGATAGCCACTTTCTCATAGAGAACACCCTCATCTTCTGCAGGCAGATCGTTGTCCATGGCGGCATAACCGCTCATCAGCAGTGTCAGCAGGCAAACGGCGCAAACCAAAGCGATATTCTTTTGTAATCGTTTTGTCATAATACGCTCCTTCGTTTTCCTCTTTTCAGAGTACTGGTCTGTCATATGATACAAAATGACTTGCTTGCACTCTTATTATAAAAAAATGAAAAAGCGGTTTCAATTTATGTTTTGCACAATCAGGGTTTGTCGAATTCGTATAAAATAACTAATATCGCAAGACCTTGGGCTCAGAATCCGCTTCCGGTGGACTCCGGGACACAAGATATTGTGTTGTGCAAATTCAACAAAAAGAACAAAACGACGACTTTTTTAATTTTTCGACATTTTTTGTATCCGGTTTTGTAATGAGTTTATAGTGTTATGTAAACTGAATTTGTTATTTCCCGGCGGCCTTTTCCTCCTGTTCCAGGCACCGTTCCAGGGCTTTGGACAGCTGATCAGGGCAGGAAGTGGGCTTCATGCCGCACCGGATGCCCCGGAGCTTTTCCACCACTTCCCGGGCGGGCATCCCCACAACCAGTCTGGAAATACCCTGCAGATTGCCGCTGCAGCCCCCCAGAACCTCCACATTCGTCACGATTCCGTCCTGGACTTCCACATCCATCTGCACCGAGCAGGTGCCTCTGGGCCGATAGGTCAGTTTCATGTACATCACCTTTTCTTCCGCGAAATTTGTCATTTATTCATGATACCATATTTTTACAAATTTGCAACCATCATATTCCGCCCGCCGGGGGCATATCCATAGAAGTGATATTCAGCGAAAGGAGGCGGCGCCATGAACGCCCGGAAGACGCTGGCCCTGCTGGGGGCGGGGTATCTCCTGCTGCGTCTGGGCCTCACCGCCGGGGGCTATGACGGTGTGGGGGAGCTGGCGGGGAAACTGCTATCGGATCAGGACTTGATCGCCGCCTCGGTGGCGGTGGAGCTGGGGGGACTGCACACCGCCGCCGCCCCGTCCGCCCGGCAGGAGGAGACTGTTGCGCCGGCATCCACGCCCACCCCCGCTCCGGCGGCAGCGGCGGAACCGGAACAGCCGGAGGAAATTCTGGAGACCAGCATCACCGGTGGGATGACCCTCCAGAATGAAACGGATTACACCGTGGACACCGCCGCCCTGCTCACCGAAGGACCGTCCATCACCCTGCAGAAAGACCAGCCCCAGATCCTCATCATCCACACCCATTCCAGCGAAGCCTATACCATGGATGACTTCGACCGGTATGAACCGTCAGATACCAGCCGGACCCAGGACGCCAATTATAACATCATCCGGGTGGGGGACGAACTGGCCGAGGGGCTGACTGCCTGCGGCCTGAATGTCATCCATGACCGGGGCGTCTATGACTATCCCAGCTATACCGGGTCCTACACCCGGGCGGGGGAGGCCATCCAGAGCTATCTGGACCAGTACCCCTCCATTGCCATCGTCATCGACCTGCACCGGGACGCCATCGGGGACGGGGATGTGGTGTATAAGACCGTGGCGGAGAGTGAAACCGACCCCTCTGCCCAGATCATGTTCGTGGTGGGCAGCAACGCCAGCGGGCTGGAGCACCCCAACTGGCAGGAGAATCTGAAGCTGGCCCTGTATCTGCAAAGCGCAGTCAATCCCCAGCACCCCACCCTCATGCGGCCGGTGAAACTGGTGAAAGAGCGGTATAACCAGCAGCTCACCACCGGGTCTCTGATCATGGAGGTGGGCAGCAGCGGCAACACCCTCCGGGAGGCCCTCACCGCCGTGGATCTGTTCGCCCGGTCCGCCGGTCCGGCCCTGGCAAAGCTCATTCAGTAGTATAAAACCGCCTCCTTCCGGCCATGATGAAGCCATCAGCCGAAAGGAGGCTATTTCAAATGAAAATCAAAGAGGTCATGACAAAACACACCGTCACCGTGGGGCAGGACGAGCCGGTGGCTGCCGCGGCCCGGCTGCTGAAGCGGGACAATATCGGTGCCGTGCCTGTGTGCGATGAGTCCGGACATTTGCAGGGCATCCTCACGGACCGGGATATCACCCTGCGGTGCGTGGCCGCCGGGACGGACCCGGCCCGGACCCCCATCCGGGATATCATGTCCACGGGAATTTACACCGTCTCTCCGACAGACAGTACGGAGACCGCCGCAGCCCTCATGGGCAAAGCTCAGGTCCGGCGCCTGCCGGTATGCGAGAACGGTAAGGTGGTTGGGATGCTCTCCCTGGGAGATCTGGCCTGCAACTGCGGCTGTGATATGGAAGCCGCCGCGGCCCTGACGGACATCTCCTCCGGGGTGCGGAGACGATAAGCAATGAGCCTCCCAGCCGGGAGGCTCATTGGGTCAAGTGTTCTTATAGTGAATTTATAATGTATCTCCTGCGGATTCGACAGATTCCGGCGAGGCTTTCTCAGAATCGGCTTTCGCCAGGAGAAATACCGTGGCGATGATGCACACAAAACCGATAAAGTCCATAAACACGAAATCCGACTTGAGCCACACTACAGACAGGACTGTGGCGGCCACCGGCTCCACGCTGGCCAGCATACTGGCCTTCACCGGGCCGATGTCATTCACGCCCTGGAGGTACAGGGGGTGGGCCATGAGGGTGCCGCAGATGACCATGCCGCCCAGGGCCAGGATGCCGGGCAGGTCCAGATCAATGAGCAGCGGCCAGGGGCGGTACAGCACCAGGAACACCACACCGCCCACAAAGGTGCCCAGTCCCGTGACCATGACGGCGCCGTATTTGGGGATGATGGGTTTGGGCAGCAGGGTATAGAACACCAGGGACAGGGCCGACAGCAGGCCCCAGAACAGTCCTTTGGAGGAGATGACCATGGATCCCGGGTCCCCGTGGGTGGCGATGAGGAAAGTGCCCGCCAGCACCAGCAGAATGGACACTGCCTCCCGCCGGTCGGGCAGCCGCCGGTCCCACAGGCACACCAGCACCATCAGCATCACCGGCCCGATGTACTGCAGCACCGTGGCCGTGCCCGCGTTGGTGTACTCAATGGCGGCCAGGTAGGTGTACTGGGAGAACAGCAGCCCCGCCAGGGCATAGACCACCAGGGTCAGCAGGTCCCGCTTTTCATGGAGCAGCACACGGATTTTCTCCCGGTACCGCAGGAGCAGATACACCGTCACCATGCTGCCGGCCCCCACCATGCGCATCACCGTCAGCCACGCCGGATCCACCCCGTACCGGCTGAACAGGAACTGCCCGCAGGACCCGGAAAAACCCCAGCAGCACCCGCCCAGCAGGGTGCAGATCACGCCCCGCACCATCCGGCTGTGTTCCGTCATTGTCCTCATCCTTCCCATGCCGTGAAATTGTCTCATTTTAGTGCGATTTCCCGGGAAATGCAACCGTTTCCCGGATTTTCCCTGTTTTCCACAATCCGGAGAAACTTTACAGAAGTTTTTTGAAAATTTCTCTTTACAAACAGGGTGGACTATGGTATAACTGAAACCGTAAAGAGAATCATTATTATTAAGAAAGGGGATAACCGATGGAAACCACACAGCGATACAGCAGAAAGCGCCAGGCGATCTACGATGCGTTGATGCGGTCACCGGAACACCCCAGCGCAGAGACCATTTACCAGACGCTCAAGCCCGATTATCCGGACCTGAGCCTGGGCACCGTGTACCGGAACCTGAAGAGCATGGTGGCCAGCGGAGATGTGATCTGCGTATCCAATGTGGCGGGGAAGGACCGGTTTGACGCCCATGTCACCCCCCACGCCCACCTGATCTGCCGGGTCTGCGGCGGTGTACAGGATCTGGAACTGACGGAGGAACTGAAGCTCCAGTGCCGGACCCTGGCTGAGCGCAGCGGCATGGCGATCGATCCCAGCAGCCTGCGGTTCACCGGGCTGTGCCCTATGTGTAAAGACCGGGAAGGCCCCGATCCGAATATCTGAAATCTTATTATGTAGGAGGACAAATCTATGAAATGGAAATGCACCGTTTGCGGATATATTGCTGAAGGCGATAACCCCCCCGCAGAATGCCCCGTCTGCCATGTTCCCGCCAGCAAGTTTGTGAAGCTGGAAGGCCCCATGACCCTGGCTGCTGAGCATGAGTACGGCATCTACGCCAAGACTGTGAAGAACAACCCCGACATCTCCGAGGAAGACAAGAAGTACATCTTCGACCAGCTGATGGCCAACTTCAACGGCGAGTGCTCCGAGGTCGGTATGTACCTGTGCATGGCCCGCATCGCCCACCGCGAGGGTTATCCCGAAATCGGCCTGTACTGGGAGAAGGCCGCTTATGAAGAGGCTGAGCACGCTGCCAAGTTTGCCGAGCTGCTGGGCGAGGACCTGGAGCCCAACATGAAGGACAGCACCAAGGCCAACCTGGCCTGGCGCGTGGAGTGCGAGTACGGCGCCACCGAGGGCAAGTTCGAACTGGCCAAGAAGGCCAAGATGCTGAACCTGGACGCCATCCATGACACCGTCCACGAGATGGCCCGCGACGAGGCCCGTCACGGCAAGGCTCTGGAAGGCTTCCTGAAGAGAATGTTCTGAACCGGAACGGAGGACACCGATATGGATAAGTATGTATGCCCCTGCGGCTATGTGTATGACCCTGCTGTGGGTGATC
>JALFTG010000028.1 GCA_022779345.1 Oscillospiraceae bacterium
ATGTACCTTCATTTAGGCCAGAACGAGATCGTCTCCGACCACCGCATCATCGGTATTTTTGACCTGGATAAATGCAGCTACGGAAAGCGCACCCGGGAATATCTGGCGGCGGCGGAGCAGGAGGGCGTGGTGCTGGATGTGTCCGGCGACCTGCCCAAGTCCTTCGTGGTCTGCGACCACCCCTACCACCCCCAGATCGTGTATCTGAGCCAGCTGGCGCCTTCCACCCTAAAAAACCGGGCGGAGAGCCGGAAACTGGAATTATAAGCAAAAGCACGAGGCAAGGAGAAACGGGCCGGAAAGGGCTCCGGCCCGGCTCTTCTTGCCTTGTATAAGGAAAACGACCCCCTTGAAAGGAGAAACCACATGGCAGAAAATGAGATTTTAAACTCCACCGCCGTGGATGCGGCCAACGAATACGACGCCTCCGAGATCCAGGTCCTGGAGGGACTGGAGGCTGTCCGCAAGCGGCCCGGCATGTATATCGGCTCCACGTCCACCTCCGGATTGCACCATCTGGTGTACGAGATCGTGGACAACGCCATCGACGAGGCTCTGGCCGGCTACTGCACGGATATTCTCGTGCAGATCAACGAGGACGACACCATCACCGTGGAGGACAACGGCCGCGGCATCCCCGTGGACATCCAGGCCCAGACCGGAAAGCCCGCCCTGGAGGTGGTGTATACCGTCCTCCATGCCGGCGGCAAGTTCGGCGGCGGCGGCTACAAGGTCTCCGGCGGCCTCCACGGCGTGGGCGCCTCCGTGGTCAACGCGCTGAGCGAATGGCTGACGGTCCAGGTCCACCGGGACGGCAAGATCTATGAGATGAAGTTCTCCCGCGGCCATGTGACGGAGGAGATAACCGTGGTGGGTACCACCGATCATACCGGCACCACCGTCACCTTCAAGCCGGACCCGGAGATGTTTGAGGACACGGTGTACAGCTATGACACCCTCCACACCCGCATGCGGGAGGAAGCCTTTCTGAACGCCGGCCTGCGCATCCGCACCGTGGACAAGCGGCCCGGCAAGGAGCAGGAAGACAGCATGTGCTTCGAGGGCGGCATCCGGGAGTTCGTCACCTGGCTGAACAAGAGTAAGGACGCCCTGCATAACGATGTCATCTATATGGCGGGCCAGAAGGATGACTCTGTGGCGGAAGTGGCTCTGCAGTACAACGACGGCTATAATGAGACCATTCTCTCCTTTGCCAACAACGTCCACACCCCCGAGGGCGGCATGCATGAGGAGGGCTTCAAGCGGGCTCTGACCACGGTGCTCAATAACTACGGCCGGAAGATCAAGATGCTAAAGGATGACGAGAAGGTCTCCGGCGAGGACTGCCGGGAGGGCCTCACCTGCGTCATCTCCGTGAAGCTCACCGAGGCCCAGTTCGAGGGCCAGACGAAAGCGAAACTGGGCAACAGCGAAATCAGGACGCTGGTGAACAACATCGTGGCGGAGAAGCTGGACACCTTCCTGGAGGAGAATCCTCAGGTGGGACGGATGATTCTGGATAAGGCCCTCACCGCCAACCGGGCCCGTGAGGCCGCCAAAAAAGCCCGGGAATCCATCCGCCGCAAGACTGCGCTCGGCGGCGCGGCCATGCCGGATAAGCTCCGGGACTGCAATGAAAATAACCCCGAGCTGACTGAAATTTACATCGTCGAGGGTGACTCCGCCGGCGGTTCCGCCACCCAGGGACGGGATTCCCGGTTCCAGGCCATCCTCCCCCTGTGGGGCAAGATGCTGAACGTGGAAAAGGCACGGGCGGACAAGGTGTACGGCAACGACAAGCTCCAGCCTGTCATCACGGCTCTTGGAGCCGGCATCGGCGACGAGTTCGATCCCGCCAAGCTCCGGTATCACAAGGTCATCATTATGGCGGATGCCGATGTGGACGGCTCCCATATCCGCACGCTGCTCTTGACCTTCTTCTTCCGTTTTATGCGGCCGCTCATTGAGCAGGGCTACGTCTATTCCGCTGTGCCGCCCCTGTATAAGCTGACCCGGGGCAAGACTACCCGGGTGGCCTTCTCCGACGAGGAGCGGGACGCCGTATCCGCCGAGCTGCGGGGCGGCAATCCCAACGTGAAGGTGGATATCTCCCGGTTCAAGGGTCTGGGCGAGATGAACCCCCATGAGCTGTGGGAGACCACCATGGATCCGGAGAAGCGCACCCTGCGCCGCATCACGCTGGACGATGCTGTGAAGGCCGATGAGACCTTTACCATTCTGATGGGCGAAAAGGTGGAGCCCCGGAAGGAGTTCATCGAGAAGAACGCCCAGTACGCGGTGAATCTGGACTACTGATATGAAAAAAGAGCATCTCTGGCGGGCAGCCATCTACGGCGCCGGGGTTTTGGTTCTCGCCCTGGGCGGTTCTTTGGGAACCAAGACCGGCATGGGGATCTCCCCCATCAACGCCATCCCCTTTGCCCTGTCCAGCGCGTTTCCCATCGGCTTTTCCATGGCGGTGTTCGTGTTTTATACAGGTATTATCGCCCTGGAATTTTTGATCCGGGGAAAGCACCGCCGCTGGCGGGACCTGCTGCAGCTGCCCTTCAGCGTGGTGTACAGCGCCCTGCTGGGCGTGTTTGGCGGATGGATGCAGGTGCCCTCTGCCCTCTGGCAGCGGCTGGCGGTGCTGGCAGCATCCATTTTGCTGCTGGGACTGGGCGTTGCCCTGATGGTGAACATGCGGGTCGTGCCCAACCCGGCGGACGGCCTGGCGGACACCATCGGCTGGGCCCTGAAGCGGGATATGGGACTTGGTAAGAATATTCTGGATGGATGCTGTGTGGCCGGCGCGTTCTGCATCGACGCGGCCTTCGGCACCATCTGGACCAGCATCGGCATCTCCACCGTGATCTCCGCCATTTTTATCGGCCGTGCCGTGCACCTTTTCGACCGTCTGCTCCGTGGAAAGATTCTGCGTCTGGCAGGCCTTGACCATGAACTTTGACCCCTACTTTCGGGAGGATAGACATTTATGAGTAAAAAACCCCAATACGACCCTGAGGAGATCCGCTACCCGGACCAGAAGATCGTGGAATCTCCCCTGGTCCCGGAAATGGAAAAATCCTACATCGAATACGCCATGAGCGTCATCGTGGGCCGGGCCCTGCCGGACGTGCGGGACGGCTTGAAGCCCGTCCACCGCCGCATCCTGTACGCCATGTACGAGGACAACCTGACCTCCGACCGTCCCTTCAAGAAGTCCGCCACCTGCGTGGGCGACGTGCTGGGCCGGTATCATCCCCACGGCGACGCCTCCGTGTACGACGCCCTGGTCCGCCTGGCCCAGGACTTCTCCATGCGCTACATGCTGGTGGACGGCCACGGCAACTTCGGCTCCGTGGATGGCGATCCCCCGGCGGCCTACCGTTACACCGAGGCCCGTCTGGCGAAGATCTCCGACGAGATGCTGCGGGACATCGACAAGGAAACCGTGGACTGGGACCCCAACTTTGACGAATCCCGTAAGGAACCCCGGGTCCTTCCCTCCCGCTTCCCGAACCTGCTGGTGAACGGCTCCAGCGGTATCGCCGTGGGCATGGCCACCAACATCCCGCCCCATAACCTGCGGGAGGTCATCGGCGCGTGCATCTGCGTGCTGGACAACCCGGACGCCACCCTCAGCGACCTGATGGAGCATGTGAAGGGACCCGACTTCCCTACCCGCGGTATCATCATGGGCAGGAGCGGCATCCGCGCCGCCTACGCCACCGGCCGGGGACGGCTGATGGTGCGCGCCCGCCACGAGTTCGAGGAGTTCAACAACGGCCGCACCCGCATCGTCATCACGGAGCTGCCCTATCAGGTGAAC
>JALFTG010000034.1 GCA_022779345.1 Oscillospiraceae bacterium
GGAGCTGTGTTCCCAGGTCCTCAGCGACAACCCCGCCTTTGTGATCATCAATTCCTACACCACGGGTCTGTCCCCGTCGGTGCTGACCTATGTGTGCGAGAGCATTTTCACGAAGAAATTCGGCGGGAAGTCCCACAGCGAGGAACTGGGCCTGCCCGTGAAAGACACCGGTCTTGTCCTCCCCTGCGGCGCCACCTGCCGCTGGGAGAAGTGAATCAGGAATGACCTTGTTCCGTCGCAGGGGTGGGCTCCAAACCCAACCGGCTGCCCGTTGAAACAGGATTCGTTTCTCCACCGCACCCCATATGGCTCCCCCTCTGGGGGAGCTGGCACGGCCGCAGGCCGTGACTGAGAGGGTTTGTCAGATCACAGCCCTCTCTGCCCCTGCGGGGCACCTCCCCCGGAGGGGGAGGCATGAACGCTACTTATGAACCAAAGGAAACAAACGACGACATGATCAAAGTTGAACATCTGACATATCAATACCCGGCGGAAGCGGCCCCCGCCATTGAAGATCTGTCTCTGGAGATTGCAGACGGCACATTTGTGGCCATTCTGGGGCACAACGGGTCCGGGAAATCCACCCTGGCCAAGCACTTCAACGGCATCCTCCGCCCCACCTCTGGCAAGGTGTATGTGAACGGCATGGACACCTCCGATCCGGAGAAGGCGCTGGACATCCGCCGCACTGTGGGCATGGTGTTCCAGAACCCGGACAACCAGATCGTGGCCAACATCGTGGAGGACGATGTGGCCTTCGCCCCGGAAAATCTGGGTGTCCCCAGCGGGGAGATCCGGGCGCGGGTGGACGAGGCGTTGAAGCTGGTGGGCATGTATGACTACCGGATGCACGCCCCCCATCTCCTGTCCGGCGGACAGAAACAGCGGGTGGCCATTGCGGGCGTCATCGCCATGCGGCCGCAGTGCATCGTGCTGGACGAGCCCACCGCCATGCTGGACCCGGTGGGGCGGCAGGAGGTCATCGCCACCGTCACCCGCCTGTGCCGGGAGCAGGGGATCACCGTGGTGCACATCACCCATCACATGGACGAGTGCATCGGCGCCGACCGGCTGATCGTCATGTCCGGCGGCCATATCGTGGCCGACGGCGCCCCGGCGGCGGTATTCTCCCAGGTGGAGATGCTCCGGGCGGAGGGACTGGATGTCCCCGCCACCACCCGGCTGATCTATGAGCTGGACCAGAACGGCATGGACCTGCCCATGGACGCCCTGAGCGTCCACGACTGCGCCGCCGCCATTGCGGAAGCACTAAAGAACAAAGGGATCAACAAAGTATGACACCAATCATCAAAACCGAAGATCTGACCCACGAATACAGCGTGGGCACGCCGTTTCAGAATACCGCCATCAGCCACATCAATCTGGAAATCCCCAGGGGCCAGTTCGTGGGCATGATCGGTCACACCGGTTCCGGGAAATCCACCCTGATCCAGCACCTGAACGGCCTCCTTGCCCCCACGGCGGGCACGGTTTACTATGAGGGCGGGGACATCTTCGCCTCCAAGGCCGCCACAAGGGATGTCAAGTTCAAGGTGGGACTGGTGTTCCAGTACCCGGAATACCAGCTGTTTGAGGAGACGGTCTATGCCGACATCGCCTTCGGTCCGAAGAACCAGAAGCTGTCCAAAGAGGAAGTGGACGCCCGGGTGCGTCAGGCGGCCCGGTTCGTGGGCATCGACGAGGACCTGTTCGACAAATCCCCCCTGGACCTGTCCGGCGGGCAGAAGCGCCGGGTGGCCATTGCCGGCGTCATCGCCATGCGCCCGGGCGTGCTGGTGCTGGATGAGCCCACCGCCGGGCTGGACCCGGAGGCCCGGGAAAACCTGTTCAAAAACATCCAGGACTACCGGCTGGCCACGGACTCCACCATCGTGCTGGTGACCCACAGCATGGATGACATCGCCCGCATCGCCGACCGGCTCATCGTCCTCAGCGAGGGACAGGTGGTCATGGACGGCACGCCGGAGGAAGTGTTCTCCCACGCCGAAGCGCTGACCGCCATCGGCCTGAGCGTCCCCATGCCCACCCGCATCGCCATGGAGCTGAAGGCCATGGGCGTGCCCATCACCGACGCCATTTACACCACTTCCTATCTCCGCAAGGCGATTCTGAAGCTGTGGAAGGAGGGGGAGTGAGATGCTGAAGGATATCACCCTGGGCCAGTATTTCCCCGGCGACTCCGTGTTCCACCGGATGGACCCCCGGACGAAGCTGATTCTGGTCATTCTCTATATCGTGGCGCTGTTCCAGGCCACGAATTTCCTGTCCTACGCCGTCATGGCGCTGGTGACCGTGACGGTCATTAAAATTTCCCAGGTTCCCCCGAAAGCTCTGGTCCGGGGACTGAAGCCCATCGTCATCATCATTGTGCTGACGGCGGTGCTGAATATGTTCTACACGGACGGCCATGTGATCGTCCAGATCTGGAAGCTGAAGCTCACCGTTGAGGGCATCATCAAGGCATTTTTCATGGTCATCCGCATCGTGATGCTCATCTGCGGCACCTTCCTGCTCACCTATACCACCGCCCCGGTGGCCCTGACGGACGGGCTGGAGCTGCTGCTGAACCCCCTGAAGAAGCTCCATGTGCCGGTGCATGAGATGTCCATGATGATGAGCATGGCCCTGCGCTTCATCCCCACGCTGATCGAGGAGACGGACAAGATCATTTCCGCCCAGAAGGCCCGGGGCGCGGACTTTGAGTCCGGCAACCTGATCCAGCGGGCGAAAGCCCTGCTGCCCATTCTGGTGCCCCTGTTCGTGTCGGCCTTCCGCCGGGCGGACGAGCTGGCCATCGCCATGGAGAGCCGGTGTTATCACGGCGGCGAGGGCCGTACCCGGATGAAGCAGCTGCGCTATCAGCGGCTGGACTATACCGCCTTGCTGCTGGGCGCGGCGTTGGTGGCGGGCATGATCGCAATGCGGGTGATGGGCCTATGAGAAACATCGCCCTGCGCCTGATGTACGACGGCACCGCCTATCACGGCTGGCAGGTGCAGAAAACGGAAGTGACCGTGGCGGAGACGCTGGAAAAGGCCCTGACGAAGATCTGCGGGGAGCCCATCAAGGTGGTGGGCTGCGGCCGCACGGACGCGGGGGTCCATGCCAACCGGTACTGCGCCAATTTCCGCACCAATGCCACCATCCCCACGGACCGGATCCCTCTGGCGGTGAACACCCGGCTGCCCATGGACATCGCCGTGGTGGACGCCTGCGAGGCGCCCTGGGAATTCAATGCCATCCAGTCCTGTGTGCAGAAGGAATATATTTACAAGATCAAAAATTCCCGTATCCGTGACCCGTTTCTCCAGAACCGGGTGTGCTTCTACCCATCCCCGCTGGACTTTGACCGGATGCAGGCGGCGGCCCACGCCTTTGTGGGCACCCACGATTTCCGGGCGGTGCGGAGCGTGGGCACCGAGACCCGCACCACCGTGCGGACCGTGAAGTGGTGCGAGGTGACGAAAGAGAACGACATCCTGACCCTGGCGGTGTGCGCCGACGGGTTTCTGTATAACATGGTCCGGGCCATCGTGGGCACCTGCGTGTACGCCTCCCACGGGAAGCTGGAGCCGGAGGACATCCCCGCCCTGCTGGAGCAGGGGGACCGCCGCCTCACCGGACCCACCATGCCCCCCCAGGGCCTGTATATGAACCGGCTGTGGTACGAGGGGGCTGTGGGGGAAATGATGATGAAATAACCCCGTCTGCCCTGGCAAATCCTTGCAAATTTCACCTGAATGTATATTTGTTCATATTTATATGCTATAAATTAAAATTGACATACAGTCGTCTCGGCCGGGAGGTGAAGGCACGGTGGCCGGAGAAAAGCGAACAGAAAAGAAACACCCCTGGGTCTGGCTCCTGACGGGACTGGTCCTGATCGCTGCGCTGGCTGCGGTGATGGCCTACCGGGCCGGGACATTGCGGGAGACGGAGCAGGAGCGTCTGCTCCAGGAAAACGAGCGCTATTCCTTTGAGACCGGCGCCCAGCAGGTGTTTGCTGCCGTGGACGGCGGCGTGGCAGTGGGGTCCTCCACCGGCCTGCAGATCCTGGACAGCGACGGATACACCGTTGCCCGGAGCGTGGTGTCCGTGACCACCCCGGCGCTGACGGTGTCCGGCACCAGCGCCGCCGTCTACGATGTGGGCGGGACGATCCTCCGGGTGGGGGACAGCGCCGGCACGGTGACCACGCTGGATACTGCCGACACCATCATTTCCGCAAACATGAACGATGCCGGCTGGATGGCCCTGGTCACGGAAGAAACGGGATACAAGGGCAAGGTCACCGTATATAATGCAGAGATGCAGCCGGTGTATTACTGGCATTCCGGCAACTATGTCCTCTCCGCCCGGATCAGCCCGGACTGCAGGACCATGGCGGCCCTGACCATGGAGGAGACGGGCAGCGCCGTGCATATTTTCTCCCTGTCCAGCGAGACAGAGTACGCCGTCTACCGGACGGAGAGCCTGCTGCTGTTTGACATGGACTTTCTGGGCAACGACCGGCTGTGCGCCGTCCAGGACGGCGGGCTGGTGTTTTTCACCACCGGCGGCGCCGACGACGGGAGCTGGTCCTTTGACGGGCGGTATCTGTCCGGCTATTCCTTCGGCGGGGACGGGTTTGTGACCGTCCTGCTCAGCCAGTATCTGTCCGGCAATACCGGGGAGATGTGCACCGTCACCTACGGCGGCACCGTCACCGGCCAGCTGACGCTGGCGGAAGCGGTGCAGAATGTGAGCGTCCGGGAAAAGCAGATCGCCGTGCGCTACGGCGACAGCGCGGCGGTGTATAACCAGGTGCTGGAGGAACAGCGCCGGGCGTCCGGCGTTCAGGGCGCCAAAAATCTGGTGCTCACGGAAAAGGACCGGGGCTTTCTGCTGTATTCCGGCTATTGTGAGCCGCTGAATTTCTGAAAAAACCAGGAGACTGAGACGAAAGATAAAAGATTGGGGATATGAGCTATGAGATGGGCAATCGATCTGATATTACTGGCGGTTCTGGCCCTGTGTGTCTGGAACGGTTATAAAAAAGGCCTGATCATGGGCGTGGGCGGCGTGGCGTGCATTCTGGTGTCGCTGTATGGCGCGTGCCTGCTGTCCAGCACCTTTTCCTATGAGGTGGTGTCGGCGGTGCGGCCCTTTGCCGGGGGCTACATCGACCGGGTGATTGCCAACGATGTGTCCGAGGAGATGGGCTTCATCTATGATGATGAGGTTCCCCCCGAGGAGCGGTATTCCATCAACGACATTGTGGATCAGGACAACGACGCGGCCCGGGAATTCGCCGTGACCACTTTCCGGTGCATGGGCATCTATGACACCGCGGCGGAGCAGATGGGGGAGGAGAGTCTGTCCTGGTCATCCGAGAACAAGGTGACGCTGAAGGAGGCGGTGGCGGAGGTGTTCTGCAACCGTCTGGTGTATGTGGCCGGGGTGATCCTGTGCTTCTTCATCATTCTGATCCTGCTGGTGTTCATCGGCAACATTCCAAACCTGGCCTTCCGCCTGCCCAACATGGAGGAAGTGGATGAGATCGGCGGCGCCATTGTGGGTCTGTGCCGGGGCGTGCTGTTCTGTATGCTCATTGCCTGGGCGCTGAAGTTCATGGGCATCCTCATCGGCCCGGACACCCTGAGCGAGTCCCTGCTGGGCCGGCTGTTCGTGAAGATCGGGATCCTCTCCCGGTTTATCGGCATCTGAATTCATCGAAAACCCCATTGTTTTTTCGATGAAGAAGGCTGCGGCCGACTGCGCCCGCAGGCGCAAACAGCTGACGCATAAGTTCGGTCGGCCAAATCAAAGATTTGGGACCTTACTTATCTGCGAGGCCTTCCTGCAAAAGCCCATTGAGATTGTATATTATTTTTTTGAAAATATAGGAGATAGCATATGCAGCCACAACTGTGCTCCCGCTGCAAAAAAAACGCGGCGGTGGTATTCATTACCAAGATCGAAGGAAGCGAGACAAAAAATGAGGGCCTGTGCCTGAAGTGCGCCCGGGAGCTTCACATCAAGCCCGTGGACGACATGATGGAAAAAATGGGCATCTCCGACGAGGATCTGGACGCCATCACCAGCGAAATGGCCGGTATGCTGGGCGGATTGGAGAACATGGCCGACCTGATGGCACCGGAGGATGACGACGGAGAGAGCACCGACGACGGCAAGACCACCACCTTCCCCTTCATGAACCGCCTGTTCGGCGGCGGGGAGACCCCTCCTGCCGGCCCCGGCCCGGAGAGTTCCGGAGAGCGGCCGGGCAATCAGCGGAAGGAAAAGAACAAAAAAGGCAAATTCCTGGACAATTACTGCATCAGCCTCACCGGCCGGGCCAGAGAGGGCAAGCTGGACAACATGATCGGCCGGAAAGAGGAGCTGGAGCGGGTGATCCAGATTCTCAACCGCCGGCAGAAGAACAACCCCTGTCTGATCGGCGAGCCCGGCGTGGGCAAAACCGCCATCGCCGAGGGTTTGGCCCTGGCCATCGCCAAGGGGGATGTGCCCTATAAGCTGCGGGACAAGGAAGTGTACCTGGTGGATATGACCGCCCTGGTGGCGGGCACCCAGTTCCGGGGCCAGTTCGAGTCCCGGATGAAGGGCCTGATCGATGAGGTGAAGAAGGCCGGGAATGTGATC
>JALFTG010000043.1 GCA_022779345.1 Oscillospiraceae bacterium
ACGCGGGCAAGAGCAATGTCGTCTGGCAGGGCTTCTCTCTGGAGTGGTACGGAAAGCTGCTGAACAACCGACTCATCATGCAGAGCGTGTACACCACCCTGCTGGTATCCCTGCTGGCAACTGTGATCGCCACCATCGCCGGCACCTTTGCCGCCATCGGCTTTTTCGCCATGCGTCGCAAGGTCCGGGAGCCGCTGATGACCGTGAACAACATCCCCATGATGAACGCGGACATCGTCACCGGCGTCAGCCTGTGCCTGCTGTTTGTGGCCTTTTTCAACGGCTGGGGCAGCTTCGCCGCCTGGTTCAACTCCCTGGGGCTGTTCCACCTCCCCACCCGGCTGACCATGGGCTTCGGCACCCTGCTGATCGCCCATATCACCTTCAATATCCCCTATGTCATTCTGTCCGTGGGCCCCAAGCTGCGGCAGATGGACCGTAATCTGGTGGACGCGGCCCAGGATCTGGGCTGTACCTGGATGCAGGCCTTCTGGAAGGTCATCATTCCGGAGATCAAGCCCGGCATCGTATCCGGCGCCCTCACCGCGTTTACCATGAGTATTGATGACTTCGTCATCTCCTATTTCACCGCCGGTTCCTCCGTGTCCACCCTGTCCATGACCATTTACGGCATGACGAAAAAGCGGGTCACACCGGAGATCAACGCGGTGTCCACCCTGCTGTTCGTGACGGTTCTGCTGCTGCTGGCCATCGTGAACATCCGGGAGGCCCGGCTGGAGCGGCAGGCGGAAAAGGAAAAACTTCATTAAGGTCCCACGGCGTATGCCATGAGATACATCAAAAACAAACCGAGAACTGGAGGAATGATCAATTG
This sequence comes from Oscillospiraceae bacterium, assembly GCA_022779345.1. GTDB lineage: Bacteria > Bacillota > Clostridia > Oscillospirales > Oscillospiraceae > HGM13010. Next base: position 836 of record JALFTG010000043.1, read on the forward strand.
AAAAAACTGATTGCCTTGGCCATGGCGCTTTGCTGCGTCCTGTCCATGACCGCCTGCGGAGGCAGCGATGCCAAAGAGAAGCGGGTCGTCAATGTGTGCAGCTGGGGTGAGTATATCGACGAAGATCTGATCTATGAATTTGAAGAAGAGACCGGGATCGAAGTGAATTACCAGACCGTGGAGAGTAATGAGGCCCTTTACTCCCTGTTGAAAACCGGCGCCGGTGACTATGATGTCATCGTCCCCTCTGACTACATGATCGCCCGTCTGATCGCAGAGGATATGCTGGCAGAGCTGGATTACAGCAATATTCCCAACTATGACCTGATCGACGATCAGTACAAGGGGCTGAGTTTTGATCCCGAAAACAAATATACCGTGCCCTATACCTGGGGCACCCTGGGCATCATCTACAACACCACTATGGTGGATGAGCCCATCACCAGCTGGGGCGCCATGTTTGACGAGAAATACGCCGGACAGGTGCTGATGATCCGCAACTCCCGGGACGCTCTGGCCGCCGGCCTGCTGTATCTGGGCTATGACATCAACACCACTGACGAGGCCCAGATCCGGGAGGCCTGGCAGGTGCTGGCTGACGCCAAGAATAAGGGCGTGTACCAGGCCTTTGTCATGGACGAGGTGTTCAACAAGATGGAGGGCGGCAACGCTGCCATCGCCATGTATTACGCCGGTGACTACCTGACCATGCTGGAGAACAATGAGGATCTGGCCTATGTGGTGCCGGAAGAAGGCTCCAACTGGTTCGTGGACGCCATGTGCGTGCTGAAGGACGCACAGCATAAGGAAGAGGCCGAGGAGTGGATCAACTTCATCGCCGGAACCGATGCAAGCCTGCGGAACATGGACTACCTGTGGTACGCCTCCCCCAACGCCGAGGTGCTGGAGCAGTATCCTGCCTACTACGAGGGGGAATACGGCGAGCCCATCGATCCGGAGCTGTACGAGATCATGGCCGCTCCCCAGGAGGTTCTGGATCGCTGCACGCTGTACACCAATCTCCCCCAGGAGACGCTGACCCTGTACAACGACCTCTGGACAGAGCTGGGTATTTGATTTCGCTGCGCTGCGGCGGATTTGACGAAGCTGAATAATTCCGAAAATAAAGACATCCCTGCCATATGGCAGGGATGTCTTTTTGTCTGATCTTCAGAACAGGGTCATCTGGCTGGTGTCGGGGAGGTCGCCCAGGGCGCCCATGTCTTTCAGGGTCTGCAGATGGGTCTGTGAGACCTTGGGACAGGCGGCGGAGAGTTCCTCAATGGACACGAAACTGCCGCCGCTGAGGGCCGCGGCAGCCAGATCGTTGGCCGCCGCTTCGCCCAGGCCGCTGATGGCCACAAAGGGTGCCCGGAGGTGGGTCTCATCCACAATCAGGAACTTGGTGGCGTCGCTCTCCGTCACGCTCATGGGGGCAAAGGAGAAGCCCCGGAGATAGAATTCGTACACCACTTCCAGGGTGGTCAGCACATCGTCCTCGGTGGCGGAGGTCTGCTTGCTGCGCAGTTCGTTGATCTTGGCCTTCACCTTGTCGATACCTTCGGTCATCAGTTCCGCGTCAAAGCTGTTCTTCTGGCTCCGGCGATAGAAATAAGCGGAGTAGAACGCCAGAGGTTCATGGACCTTGAACCAGGCAATGCGGAAAGCCATCATCACATAGGCAACGGCGTGGGCTTTCGGGAACAGGTAGGCAATCTTCCGGCAGGACTCAATGTACCAGTCGGGCACATTCTTGTCCTTCATGATGGCCTCGGCGTCTCCCGGGAAGGAGCCGCTCTTTTTCACCTTGCCCTTCCGCACCGCCTCCATGGTCTTGAAGGCCAGGCTGGGCTCCATGCCCACCTGGATCAGGTACAGCATGATATCGTCACGGCAGCAGACACATTCGTTGACGGTAGCAGTGCCGCTGACCACGATGTCGTGGATGTTGCCGTTCCACACATCCGTGCCGTGGGCCAGACCGGCCAGACGCACCAGGGTGTCAAACTGCTCGGGCTGTGTGTCCACCAGCATGCCCCGGGTGAAGCCGGTGCCGAATTCCGGGATGCCCAGCGTGCCGGTCTTGCCCACGATGGGGTCATCGTCCGGCAGACCCAGGGGGTGCGGGGACTTGAAAATGCCCATGGTTTCCGGGTCGTCCAGCTGGATCTCCTGGGCGTTCACGCCGGTCATGTCCTCCAGCATCCGGATCATGGTGGGATCATCGTGGCCCAGCTCGTCCAGCTTCAGGAGGTTGTTTTCCATGCAGTGGTATTCAAAATGGGTGGTCATGATGCCACAGTCCGGGTCCTCCGCCGCCCACTGGATGGGGCAGAAATCCGTGACCTCCTTGTCCTGGGGGATGATGACCAGTCCGCCGGGATGCTGGCCGGTGGTGCGCTTGACGCCCACACAGCCCTTGGCCAGACGATTTTCCTCCGCCTTGGTCACATGGAGGTCGTGCTCCTCCAGATACTTTTTCACCATGCCGTAGGCGGTTTTGTCCGCCAGGGTGCCGATGGTGCCGGCCTTGAACACATGGTCGGAACCGAACAGCTCCCGGGTGTAGTTATGGGCGTTGGCCTGGTATTCGCCGGAGAAGTTCAGGTCGATATCCGGGGTCTTTTCGTTGCCGGGGAACCCCAGGAAGGTCTCAAAGGGGATGTCAAAGCCGTCTTTCCGGTATTTCGTGCCGCACACGGGACAGATCTTGTCGGGCATATCCGCACCGCAGCCGTAGGAACCGTCGGTAATAAACTCGGCGTTTTTGCAGTTGGGGCAGATGTAGTGGGGCGGCAGGGAGTTCACTTCCGTGATGCCGGACATATAGGCCACGATGGAAGAACCCACGCTGCCACGGCTGCCCACCAGATAGCCGTGCTCCAGGGAGTTCTGCACCAGTTTCTGGGCGCTCATGTAGATCACATCGTACTCGTGATCCAGAATGGTCTTCAGCTCCGTGTTGACCCGCTCGGTGACAATGGGGCTGGGGTTGTCCCCGTAGATGCGATGCATCTTCTCCATGACCAGCCGCTCCAGCTCTTCCTTGGAGTTCTCGATCTTGGGAGCGAACAGATCCTTGGGCAGCAGCTCGAACTCCTCCACCTGATCGGCGATGAGCTGAGGATTCGTGATGACTACTTCCCTGCACAGGTCCTCTCCCAGATACTCGAATTCCTTCATCACCTCTTCGGTGGTGCGGAAATAGATGGGCAGTTCCTTGTCCGCGTCGGAGAATTTCTTGGAGGACAGGAGAATCTTCCGATAGATTTCGTCCTCCGGGTCCAGGAAGTGGACATCGCAGGTGGCCACCACCGGCTTGCCCAGCTTCTTGCCGATGGCAATGATCTTCCGGTTGATGTTCTTCAGGTCCTCATCGCTTTTCACCGTGCCGTTTTCGATGAGGAAGCGGTTATTGAACAGGGGCATGATCTCCAGATAGTCGTAGAAGGAGGCGATCTCCTCCAGCTGGGCGTCCGGCTTGCCCCGGAGCACCGCGTCATACAGTTCCCCGGCCTCGCAGGCGGAGCCTACGAAAATGCCCTCCCGGTACTGCTGAATGAGACTGCGGGGCATGGTGGGGTGCTTCCGGCTCTTGTTGTAATGTTCAATCTGGGAGGCGGAAATGATTTTATACAGATTCTTCAGGCCCGCTTTGTTCCGGGCCAACAGGCAGATGTGCCGGGTCTTGCCGATGTCCAGCCGGTGCAGGTCGGCCACGGCGCCGTTGATGTCGTTGACGGTTCTGGCCCCCCGCTCGGCCAACATGGGGATGAACTTTGCCATGATCCGGGCCACCACGGCGGCATCGTCATAGGCACGGTGGTGGTTGAATTCCGGCAGCTTCAGCTTGTGGGACACGATGTCCAGCTTGAAGCGCTTCAGATCCGGCAGCAGGCACTGGGACAGCACCAGCGTGTCGATCACCACCGGGTGGAAGGGGATGTCCGAGCGCTTGCAGGCCTCGCGCATGAAGCTGGTGTCAAAATCCGCATTGTGGGCGATGATGGGCCGGCCGCCGGCAAACTCCAGGAAGCGGCGCATGGCCTCATCCTCGTCCGGGGCGTCCTTCACATCGTCATCGGTGATGCCCGTCAGGCGCTTGATGTCCGCCGGGATGGGCATATGGGGGTTCACGAAGCACTGGAAATGCTCCTTGATCTCGCCCCCCTGGAACAGGATGGCGCCGATCTCGGTCATCCGGTCGTTGACGGGGCTCAGGCCCGTGGTCTCGATATCAAAGGCGATGAACTCGGACATGAGGGGCAGACTGCTGTTCCCCTTTACCGGCTGTTTGATGTTCATGTCATCCACATAGTAGCCTTCCACGCCGTAGATGATCTTCACGCCATAGTCCTTGCCCGCGTGCCACATATCCGGGAAGGCCTGGACCACGCCGTGATCTGTCACGGCCACGGCGGGCATCCCCCAGTCCGCCGCCCGCTTCACCAGGGCCTTGGGGTCGGTAAGGGCGTCGGTATTGGAAAATCTCGTATGTAAATGGAGCTCGATGTGCTTTTCTTCTGACAGATCCTTCCGCTTCTCCGGCTGGGTCTTCCACACATTTTTCGGCTCCAGCACCATATCCTCTTCGTATTTGCTGTAGCTCATGTATCCGGTGACGGTGACATAGTCCCCCTCCCGGATCTTGTCGATGACCACCTTCTCCTCGTCGGACTTCAGGAACTTCGTACACCGGACAGAACCGGTGTAGTCCGTGAGATCAAAGGTGAAAATGGTGGCGTTGCGCTTGGCAATGTCCCGGGACTCCACGAAAAAAACCTTCCCGGTGACGGCCACATTGCCGGAGTCCGGCGTCAGATCCCGGATGGGTGTGGGGGTTTTCACGGCCACTTTCCGTCCCATGAGCACCTCACCGCCGCCCTTTTTCTGCTCCGTCTCCCTGGGGAAAGAGGCCTTGATAGCCACCCGGTCCAAGCCATAATCTTCGGCAATCCGGGACTCCACCGCCACAAGCTCCGCCTGTGCCGGCGCACGGCAAAAATCAGCGCTGACCGCCATGAGCATCTCGCTCCGGGTGATCAGCACCTCACTGACGGCGGCCTTCCCCAGGCCGCCGCATAAATCTTCCATCCCGGCACAGCCGGGAAATATATCCAGAAACGGTACTTTCGCCATTTACCCTTCGTCCTTCATGATCATCTCAAGCAATGCGTCGCACAGCCGGTCCTCCGGAACCCGCTCCACAATCTCGCCTTTTTTGAACAGCATACCGCAGTCTTTGCCGCCGGCAATGCCGTAATCCGCTTCCCGGGCCTCGCCAGGGCCGTTCACCACGCAGCCCATCACCGCCACGGTGATGTCACGGTCCAGTCCCTGCAGCCGCTGTTCCACCTGATTGGCCAGACCAATCAGGTCGATCTCCGTGCGCCCGCAGGTGGGGCAGGAAATGAACCGAACACCCCCGGTACGCAGCCCGGCAGCCTTCAGAATCGCCACGCCGGTTTTGACCTCCTCCACCGGATCGCCGGTGAGGGACACCCGGATGGTGTCGCCGATGCCTTCATTCAGCAGCGTGCCGATACCCACGGAGGACAGGATGATGCCATTGCGAAGCGTGCCCGTCTCCGTGACGCCCACATGGAGGGGGTAGGAAAATTCCTCCGATGCCAGCCGGTAGGCAGCGATGGTCAGGGGCACGGAGGACGCTTTCAGGGACAGGCAGATGTCGTCAAAGTCAAAACGGTTCAGCAGGGCCACCTCATGCCGGGCGCTCTCCACCATGGCCTCAGGGGTGGGGCGGCCGTATTTTTCCAGCAAAGCCGGCTCCAGACTGCCACCGTTCACGCCGATGCGGATGGGGATGCCTCTTTTGCGGCAGGCGTCGGCCACGGCCTTCACATGGTCGTCCCCGCCGATGTTGCCGGGGTTGATGCGGATTTTGTCCACGCCCCGCTCCGCGGCCTCCAGGGCCAGGCGGTAGTCAAAATGGATGTCTGCCACGATGGGCAGGGGCGAGCGTTCTTTGATGGCGCTCAATGCCCGGGCGGCCTCCATATCCGGCACGGCCAGGCGCACAATTTCACACCCAGCGGCGGCCAGGGCGCTGATCTGCCGGAGGGTGGCCTCCACATCCTGGGTTTTCGTGTTGCACATGGACTGGACGGAGACGGGGGCATCCCCGCCCACAGCCACATTGCCCACATGGATCACGCTGGTTTGTTTTCTTTTCATATCAGCCAAATATCCTTATCACATCATGAAGTGTCACATAGATCATCAGCGCCATGAGGAGCATCAGACCCACTGTGTGAACATAGCCTTCGTATTTGGGATCCAGCTTCCGGCCCAGGATCTTCTCCACCGGCCAGAGCACAATCAGGAAGAAAATGCGTCCCCCGTCCAGCGCCGGAATGGGCAGCAGGTTCATCACCGCCAGGTTGATGGCGATGAACGCGGACAGGTTCGCCAGATTCAGAAACGCGTAGAATGCGGAAGCGGACTGGTGGCCCACATCGCTCATCAGATCCACGATACCCACCACGCCGCTGAGATCATTCACGCCGTACATTCCGCTGACCAGCCCACGCAGACTGTCCCATACGGAGCGGACATAGTACAGGGACTGATACCAGGAATACCGCAGGGTCTCCCCCACGCCGGACACCTGAGCGCCGAAATAAAACCCGTAGCGCAGCTGGGTCTCGCCGGGGTACTCCCGTTTGGTCAGGGTCATGTTTTCCAGGGTGACGGTCTCCCCGTCCCGCTTCACCACGAGGTCGTGGGTGTCGCCGTCGGCCAGGTACATGGACACATCGGCGGTCACATAAATCCGGTGGCCGTCAATCTTCCAGAACACATCCCCCACCTGAAGGGCGTCCTCCCCCTCATAGGGGCAGCCCTCCATAAAGGCGGTGATCTCCGGGGTCTGGCCGTGGCCCACCGTCAGGACCGCCACGATCAGCAGGAAACCCAAGAGAAAATTCATGCCGGCACCTGCCGCCAGAATCAGGATTTTTTTCAGGGGATTCTGGTTGTTGAAAGCCCGGGGATCGTCCGAGGCGGTGTCCTCCCCTTCCATGGCGCAGAATCCGCCGATGGGAAGCAGCCGGAGGGAATAGGCAGTCTCCTCCCCCTGTCGGCTCCACAGGAGCGGACCCATGCCGATGGAAAACTCCAGGACACGCACACCGCACAGCTTGGCGGTGATGAAATGGCCGAATTCGTGTATGGCAATGAGAATGCCGAAAATGAGAATTGCGATGATTACATACATGTGCCAAAATGCTCCCTGACATCATTGCGGGCCAGCCGGTCCGCTTCGAGGATCTCCTCCAGCGTGGGGGCGGACACCACGGGAATCCGCTCCAGCGCCCCGGCCACACTCCGGTAAATATCATTATAACCGATGCGGTGTCCCAGAAACAGGGCAACCGCGATCTCATTGGCGGCACTGAGGATGGTGGTAGCCGTGCCGCCCCGGCGGGCGCACTGGATGGCCAGTTCCAGACAGGGCAGCTTTGCGAAATCGGGCTTTTCAAAGGTCATCTTCCCCACCGCCGTCAGATCCAGCCGGTCCGCCGGGGATGCAGCCCGCTCCGGCCAGGTCAGCGCCAGCTGGATGGGCAGCTCCATATCCGGCACGCCCAGCTGGGCGATCACCGTGCCGTCCACCAGTTCCACCATAGAATGTATGATGCTCTCCGGGTGGATGATGACCTCAATATCATCGGGGGTGCAGTCAAACAGACGCATGGCCTCGATAAACTCCAGGCCCTTGTTCATCATGGTGGCGCTGTCCACGCTGATCTTGGCCCCCATGCTCCAGTTGGGGTGTTTCACCGCCTGCTCCGGGGTAATGTGCTCCAGCTCCGCCACGGTTTTTCCCCGGAAGGGGCCGCCGGAGCCGGTAAGCAGGATTTTTTTCAGTTCCTTCCGGTCCCGGCCGGTGAGACACTGGAAGATGGCGGAGTGCTCTGAGTCCACCGGGACAATCTCCGCACCTTTCTCCTGCGCCCGGGCCATGACGATCTCCCCGGCGCACACCAGGGTCTCCTTATTGGCCAGGGCAATGCGGCGGCCGGTGTCAATGGCAGCCAGGGTGGGCTTCAGCCCGATGGCGCCGGACACGGCGGTGACCACGCAGTCGGCGGAGGGGATGGTGGCGGCCTCGATCAGGCCCGCTTCCCCGGACACCACCCGGATGTCCGTGTCGGACAGCTTTTGGGCCAGTTCCTTTGCCGCTGCCTCATCAAAAACGGCCACCAGCTCCGGGTGAAACTCCCGGGCCTGCTGCTCAGCCAGGGCCACGCTTTTCTGAACAGACAGGGCCTTCACCGGCATCTTCAGATGCCGGGCTACATTCAGGGTCTGTTTGCCGATGGACCCGGTGGAGCCCAGAACGGAAATTGCTTTTACCATGGCCCACCTCACATAACTGCGGGCACCCACATGAGCAGCAGCTCGATCATGGGTGCGATAAACAGCATACTGTCAAACCGGTCCAGGATGCCTCCGTGACCGGGGATGATGTGGCTGTAATCCTTTACATCGTGCTGGCGCTTGATGGCGGAGAATGCCAGGTCTCCCAGCTGTCCTGCCAGGGAGCCGAAAAAGCCGTAGATGGCCAGGATCAGGAAGTTCACGGTCAGGCCGCAGACCTTCAGAATCAGACCGTACACCAGCATGAGCACGATGGCGGCCAGAAAGCCGCCGATGCTGCCCTCGATGGTCTTTTTCGGGGACAGGTGCGGGGCCAGCTTATGCTTGCCCAGGGCCATTCCTGCAAAATAAGCGCCGGAATCGCTGGAAAACGCCGCCACAAAGGGCAGAAACACATAGGCCCAGCCACTCTCCCGCAGATCCAGCCGCACCAGGGAGGTGAACAGCATGGGCAGAACGAATCCGGCAAAGACCACCAGCGTCACATTGGAGAAGTCCAGACGCTCTTCCCCCCGGAAAGTGAGCATGACCTCGCAGAACATGATCACCACCAGCGCCCACAGCACAAACCGCTCCACCAGTTCATAGCAGCCCAGACCCGTGCACAGGGGCAGGAGGAACGCGCCCACGGCGGCATAGGCCACCATGCGTTTGGGCATATCCGGCTGCACGCAATGGAGCAGCTCCCAGGCGGCGATGGCCGCCACGGCCCCCACCACGGCGCCGAACAGCCAGCCGGGCGCAAACAGAATGATCAGAATGATAGCGGGAACTCCGATGACTCCCACAAGGACCCTTGTTTTCACGGTTTGATGCCTCCAAATCTACGGTCTCGGTGCTGATAGGCCGCAATGGCCCGGTTGATGTCCGCTTCGGTGAAATCCGGCCACAGGGTGTCGGTGAAATACAGCTCGGAATAGGCGGACTGCCACATGAGGAAGTTGGACAACCGCAGCTCCCCGCCCGGCCGGATCAGCAGATCCGGGTCCGGCACGCCGGCGGAATACAGATACCGGGAGAAGCTCTCCTCCGTCAGTTCCGGAGCGGTGCCGGCTTTGTACTCCTGGGCATACTGCGCCACGGCCCGGAGAATCTCGTCCCGGCCGCCGTAGTTCAGGCAGATATTCACCTGACAGCCCTCATAGTGCAGGGAGATCTCCCGGGTGCGGGCGATCAGCTCCTGCAGCTCCGGGGACAGCACGGTGGTGTCGCCGAAAAAGCACATCTTCACCTTGTCCCGCTCCATCCGGTCGATGGCCTCATACAGGTATTTCTCCAGCAGGGACATGATGGTGTCCACCTCATTTTTGGGCCGCTTCCAGTTCTCCGTGGAGAAAGCGTACACCGTCAGATACTCCAGGCCGATGTCCCGGCAGTAGGTGGCGATTTTGCGGAAGGTCTCCGCCCCGGCGGCGTGTCCCGCGGTGCGGGGCAGGTTCCGCTGCTGGGCCCAGCGGCCGTTGCCATCCAGAATAATGGCAATGTGGCGGGGGAGGTTCGAAAAATCGACCTCCTCCGCCTTCTTCGTCTGTTTTTTGGAAAAGAATGCCATAGTTGCCTCGTCCCTGCTCAGATTTCGAAGAGCTCCTTCTCCTTCTTCTCCGTCATGGACTCCACTTTCTTGATATAGTCATCGGTCATCTTCTGGATGTCTTTCTCAATGGTCTTGTAGTCATCCTCGGTGATCTCGGAGGCTTTCTGCTGCTTCTTGAACTTGTCGATAGCGTCCCGGCGGATGTTCCGGACAGCCACTTTGGCTTCTTCACCGTATTTTTTCACCTGTTTGGCCAGATCTTTACGCCGTTCCTCGGTGAGCTGGGGGAACACCAGACGGATGACCTTGCCGTCATTCTGGGGATTGATGCCCAGTTCGGAGGCCAGAATCGCCTTCTCAATATCCCGGAGCACGCTGCCGTCCCAGGGCTGGATCATCAGCGTCCGGGGATCCGGGGTGGAGACAGAGGCCAGCTGCTGGATGGGAGTGGGGGAGCCGTAATAATTCACCTGGATCTGGTCCAGAACGGCGGCGTTGGCCCGGCCGGCCCGGACCGTGTCGAACTGCTGACCGAGAAAGTCCAGCGTCTTTTTCATCTTGCCTTCAAATTCCTTATAATCTGCCATGTTCCTTTCCTCCTGTATGTTCAATTTCAGTTTTTCAGTTTACATAATGACGGATGTGCCGATCTTCTGTCCGCACACCACCCGGACGATGTTCTCCGGGTTCTTCAGGGCGAACACCTCCACCGGCAGGCGGTTCTCCATGGCCATGGAGGTGGCGGCGGTGTCCATGACGGCCAGATGCTTTGCCAGCATCTCGTCAAAGGTGATGGTGTCGTATTTCACGGCGGTGGGGTCCTTGGCCGGGTCGGCAGAATAGACGCCGTCAATATTCTTGGCCAGCAGGATGGCTTCCGCGTCAGTCTCCAGGGCTTTCAGCACACCGGCGGTATCCGTAGTGAAATAGGGGTTGCCGGTGCCGCAGCCGAAAATGACCACCCGGCCCGCCTGGAGATGGCGCACAGCCTCCTCCTTGCTGAACGGCTCGCCGAAGCCCGTCATGGGCACGGCGGTCATCACCCGGGCGTCCACGCCGTTCTGCTCAAACACATCGCTCAGGGCCAGGGCGTTCATCACCGTGGCAAGCATACCCATGTGGTCGGCGCGGGAGCGGTCCATGTAGCCTTCCCCGTTTTTCACGCCCCGCCAGAAGTTGCCGCCGCCAACGACGATGCCAACCTGGACGCCCATATCCGTGCAGGCCTTCACGGCCAGACAGACCTCTTTCATTACTGCAAAATCCAGTCCTGTGCCTTTCTCACCGGAAAGCGCCTCTCCGGAAAGCTTCAGCAGGACCCGATGATAGACCGGTTTTTCCTGGTTCAAAGGGATCCCTCCTTGTTTCGAGCTGCATTCTACCCCTTCCGCCCCGCAGGAACGGTCGGGTTTTGCCGGAATGCTCCGACAGAGATAAGTACATTGTACCACATTCTTGCCCCGTTGCAAACGACAAATTTTTCGTCACAGAAAGTTTATAATCCTGGCATGGAAACCATCTACATAGACACCCTCTTTTTCATCAATTTCATCACAGATTATTTCATCCTCCTGTGCGCCGGGAAGATCGCCGGGGCACGGCTGCGGCGGGGGTGGATCGCCCTGGGGGCCGCACTGGGCGGGGTGTATGCCTGCCTGTGCGTGCTGCCGGGGATGGAGTTCGCCCTGCACCCGCTGGTGAAGCTGGCGGCGGCGGTGGGGATGTGCCTGACCGCCTTCTTCCGGGAGGCACGGCTGCTCCGGTGCGTGCTGATCTTTCTGGCGGTATCCGCCGGGTTCGGCGGGGCGCTGTGGGCCGTGTCCATACTGGGCGGGGCCGGAGCGCGGGGCGGCGTGGTGTACTTCCCCATCAACGGGAAGGTGCTGGTGCTGACCTTTGCCCTGGCCTACTGGGTGCTGACCCGGATATTCGGCCGGTTCCAGCGGACAGGGCGGCAGGAGGTGCACACCGTGGAGGCAGTGCTGGGAGACCGCCGGGTGTCCTTCCCTGCCCTGCGGGATACGGGGAACAGCCTGTATGACCCCATGAGCAACAGCGGTGTGCTGGTATGTGAACAGCAGACGGCGGCGGCGCTGTTCGGGGAGAGCGCCGCCCTGCTGGACGCGGCCGATCCCGCCCGCACCATGGAGCGTCTGGGGGAAAGGAGGGAATTCGCCGGGCGGCTGCGGCTGATCCCGTTCAGCAGCGTGGGCGGGACGGGGCTGCTGCTGGCCGTCCGGCCGGACCGGATCACCATCGACGGAGCGGCAGAGGACAACATCCTCATCGCCGTCACACCCAACTCTCTCAGCGCCTTCGGGGCGTATCACGCAATCTATTAGGAGGCACAGTATGCGGAAATCATGGAGAATCTTTTGGATGATGCTGAAACTGAAAGTATTGGCCCGGCTGGGGGGCGTACCCACGGTGGAGTACATCGGCGGGAGCGATGTGCTCCCGCCGCCCCTGTCAAAGGACGAGGAGGCGGAAGCCATCCGGGGCATGGCCGCCGGGGACGAGGGCTGCAAACAGACCCTCATTGAGCACAATCTCCGGTTGGTGGTGTATATCGCCAAACGCTTTGAAAACACCGGCGTGGGGCTGGAGGATCTGATCTCCCTGGGCACCATCGGGCTGATCAAGGCCATCAACACCTTCAACACGGAAAAGAACATCAAGCTGGCCACCTACGCATCCCGGTGCATAGAGAACGAGATCCTTATGTACCTGCGCAAGACCAGCAATCAGAAAACGGAGGTCAGCTTCGACGAGCCCCTGAACACCGACTGGGACGGGAACGAACTGCTGCTGTCGGATGTGCTGGGCACGGATGACGACGAGGTGTGCCGCCCCCTGGAGGACGACGCGGACCGGCAGATGCTCCGGGAGTCCATCGCCACGCTCAGCGAGCGGGAGCGGACCATCATTGAGCTGCGGTTCGGGCTGAACGGCCATGAGGAGTATACCCAGAAAGAGGTGGCAAAGATCATGGGAATCTCCCAGAGTTACATCAGCCGCCTGGAGAAGCGGACCATCTCCCGCCTGCGCCGGGAAATGGTGAAAAGAATGCAGTAAGCCTTGTCAAAACCGGGAGATTATGGTAAGATAGCCAGAGTATGAGCCCATTTTGCATTCATTCTGATTTTGATACAGGGGGAACTATTGTATGGAATACAGCGAAATTCTGAAAAATGCCAGAGAGATCTTCACCGGCCACTGCGCCGTCTGCCCCGTGTGCAACGGCAAGGCCTGCGGCAACAATATGCCCGGCCCCGGCTGCAAGGCCCCCGGCCTAACCGCCGTGCGCAACTATGAGAAGTGGCAGGAGATCCTGCTGAATATGGACACCATCTGCTCCAATGACAAGCCGGACACTTCCTTCGAGCTGTTCGGCAAGCAGTTCAGATACCCGTTCTTCGCCGCCCCCATCGGCGCCATGAAGATGCACTACGGCGGAGACCACACGGACATCACCTACAACGCCGAGCTGATCCCCGGCTGTGTGGAAGCAGGCATCGCCGCCTTCACCGGCGACGGCGTGGACCCTGAGGTCATGAAGAACGCCGTCAAGGTGGGCGCCACCGTGGGCGGCATCAGCGTGCCCACCATCAAGCCCTGGAACATCGAGGCCGTCCAGGAGAAGCTGGATATTCTCAACGCCACCGACATCTTTGCCGCCGCCATGGACATTGACGGCGCCGGCCTGCCCTTCCTGAAGGCCATGAACCCCAATGCCGGCAGCAAACCCGTGTCCGAGCTGAAGGAGATCATCTCCTACGCCAAAATGCCGTTCATCGTCAAGGGCATCATGACCGCCCGGGGCGCTGAAAAGGCCGTGGAGGCCGGTGCAAAGGGCATCGTGGTCTCCAACCACGGCGGCCGCGTGCTGGGCAGCTGCCCCTCCACCGCCGAGGTCCTGCCTGAGATCGTGGAGGCCGTGAAGGGCCAGTGCGTCATTCTGGTGGACGGCGGCATCCGGACCGGCACCGACATCTTCCGGGCCATCGCCCTGGGCGCTGACGGCGTGCTGATCGGCCGTCCCTTCGTCCCCGCTGTCTACGGTGGCGGCAAGGAAGGCATCAAAGTCTATGTGGAAAAGATCGGTGCGGAACTGGTGGACACCATGACCATGTGCGGTGCCCACAGCCTGCAGGAGATCAGCCGGGACATGGTGCGCTGGGCAAAATAAATGAAATTTCGCAGCAGGGGCGGCCGGACGGCCTCCCCTGCTTTTTTCAGGAGAAAAATCCGTTTTTGCCCTGTTCAAGCATCCGGTTCTATGATATACTTATAAATTGCGAGTCTGAATCATTACTTTCTGGAGGAATCAAATGATTACTGTTGAAAATCTCACCATGCAATTCGCCGGCACCACCCTGTTTTCCAAAGTGGACCTGCAGTTCACCGCCGGCAACTGCTACGGTATCATCGGTGCCAACGGCGCCGGAAAGTCCACCTTTATCAAGATCCTGTCCGGTGAACTGGAGCCCACCTCCGGTCATGTATATATCGATCCCAAGGCCCGGATGTCCGTGCTGAAGCAGAACCAGTTCCTGTATGACGAATACACCGTCATGGACACGGTCATCATGGGCAACCAGCGGCTGTATGACTGCGGCAAGGAGAAGGACGCCATCTACATGAAGGAGGACTTCACCGATGAGGACGGCCTGCGGGCCGCGGAGCTGGAGGAGGAGTTCGCGGAACTGGGCGGCTGGGAAGCCGAGTCCGACGCCAGCAAGCTGCTCCAGGGTCTGGGCATCTCCCCGGATATGCACGAAACCATGATGTCCGATATGGACCCCCGGCTGAAGTTCAAGGTTCTGCTGGCCCAGGCCCTGTTTGGCCATCCCGACATCATCCTGCTGGACGAGCCTACCAACAACCTGGACCTGGCCTCCGTGGTCTGGCTGGAGGACTTCCTCATGGACTATGAGGGCACTGTCCTGGTGGTCAGCCATGACCGGTACTTCCTGAACAATGTGTGCACCCACATCGTGGACATCGACTACGGCAAGATCAAGATGTATGTGGGCAACTACGACTTCTGGTATGAGTCTTCCCAGCTGGTTCAGGCCATGATCCGCAACAAGAACAAGCGGAACCAGGAAAAGATCGAGGAACTGCAGCTGTTTATCCAGCGCTTCTCCGCCAACAAGGCAAAGGCCAAGCAGGCCACCGCCCGCCGGAAGCTCCTGGACAAGCTGACCGTGGAGGAAATGCCCGCATCCACCCGGCGCTACCCCTTCGTGGGCTTCCAGCCGGAGCGGGAGCTGGGCAAGGATGTGCTGACGGTAAAGGATATTTCCCTGACTGTCGACGGCGTAAAGCTTCTGAACAATGTGTACTTCTCTGTGAACCGGACGGACAAGATCGCTTTCGTAGGTGAAAACGAGCTGGCCCAGACCGCCCTGTTCCGGGTGCTCATGGGGGAGGTGGAGCCGGACGAGGGCTCCATCAAGTGGGGCGTGTCCACCACCCGCAGCTACCTGCCCAAGGACAACACCCCCTATTTCGAGGGGAATACGGAGCAACTGGTGGACTGGCTGCGGCAGTACAGCGTCAAGAAGGACGATGTGTACCTGCGAGGCTTCCTGGGGAGGATGCTGTTTTCCGGGGAGGACGTATTCAAGAGCGTGAATGTGCTCTCCGGCGGCGAAAAGGTCCGGTGCATGTTGTCGAAAATGATGCTCTCCGGGGCCAACGTGATTCTGCTGGACCAGCCGACGAACCACCTGGACATGGAGTCCATCCAGGCGGTGAACAAGGGCCTGGAGGCCTTCCCCGGGGTGGTGCTGCTGGCAAGCCACGACCACGAGATGCTGTCCTCGGTTTGTAACCGGGTCATTGCCTTCCAGCCCGACGGTACCATTGTAGACCGGTACGGCACCTACGACGACTACCTTGCCTGGCTGGCCCAGGAAAAGGGCTGAGCCGTTGGCAATTGACAGTTATGGTGCCGCTTTGCAGCGGATTCCAATAAAATCCTGCGTATCAGGGGCGGCAAGTCTGCTGCCCCTGATTTTTTGCGGATGAAATGGCAGAAAAGGGCTTGGCGGGGGAATGCGGCTTCTCGATAGATTGGAATTTGGCGGGCAGTTAAGGTGCGCGGGTGGTTAGATGCCTTGCCCCCCCC
>JALFTG010000054.1 GCA_022779345.1 Oscillospiraceae bacterium
GCAGGCAAACAAGTATTCTCCGCATTTCCCTCCGATCCTTTCCGGTCAGAATCCGCCATCAAGAACGAAAACGGACCCTTCGCTTCCTGCGTATTCACGCCTCACCATTACTTCTTACTTTCCAGAAATCCCGCATGGGCAGAAGCGTGAATCGTGAAGAAGTAATAAGTAATAATCCCGAATGCTGACGCATTCGGGATTTTATAACATCATAACACTACAGATGCCGTTGTTTCCGTGTCTGCATCAAAAACCAAATTGCAACCCAGCGTAGCGGTTGCAATTTGGAAAGGAGGAGCAGCGGCATGAGCGCGCTCTGACTTTTGTGAAAAAGTCGGAGCAAGCGATATAGAGCTTGCTCCGACATGGTGCCGGTGGCCGGACTCGAACCGGCACGGATTACTCCGCCGCATTTTGAGTGCGGTACGTCTACCAATTCCATCACACCGGCAGATGAGGGAATTATACACCGGATCCCATCAGATTGCAAGCATTTCCCGCAAAACCGGGGGAAATTCCCCCGGTTTTCTCATGTCTCCGGGACGCACAGTTCCTCCGCGTCCACCCAGCGGATGGGCGGCACCGTGAAATCCCGCTCCTGGCACACAGCCCCGGAGCAGCCCTCCACACCCTCAATCAGCCGGCTGGTCACACCCGGCACCGGTGGCAGGATCCTCTCCCCCTCCCGGCGGAAATGGAGCACCTCCCGGAGATGGCCCGCGCCGTTGAGCTTGAACAGGCTCTCCCGCAGACACCACACCTCAAAGAAGCTGAACTGCGCCTGTTCCGTCTCATCCAGCAGTGCGTTGGCGCTTGCGGCGCTGATTTCCCGGTGGGTCTCCACATCCACGCCCACCGGGGCATCGGACACGGCCACCATCACATGGGTTTTGGCATGGCTGATGGAGAAATACATCCCCGTCTCCCCGGCGAATTCCGGTTTGCCCCCCATGGGCGGCACGATCTCCGGCAGGGGAATACCCCAGACCTGTCTCACCGCGTATTCCAGCAGAGAGATGCCGAAGGCGCTGCCCTTCTGGGGACTGCGTCCTCTTCTTCTGGCACGCCGCTCCTCAGCGCCCCGTATATCCGTACAAAACAGCTCCAGCATCCGGTAAACCCCCTGTCATTATCTGAAATGCTTTCTTTGAAATTTTATCACATTTTGAAATCTTTGACTACCATTTATTGAAAAGATATGTTAAGATGTATGCGTTAAATTATGCGAAGTATTCCTCTCCCATGACAAAGGAGTGTCAAAGATATGAAAAAAGTGCTTGTTCTGGAGGATGAAGCCAATATTCGCAGCTTTATCGTAATCAACCTGCGGCGCTACGGATATGAGCCCGTGGAGGCGGAAACCGGCGAGGAAGCCCTGGACCGGCTCCGGGAAAATCCGGACATCGGCGTGGCATTGCTGGATGTGATGCTGCCGGGCATCGACGGGTTTGAGGTCTGCCGGCGCATCCGGGCCTCCGGCGCGAAAACGGGCATCATCATGCTCACCGCCAAAAGCCAGGAGATGGACAAGGTCACCGGCCTGATGACCGGCGCCGATGACTATGTGACCAAGCCCTTCTCCCCTTCCGAGCTGATCGCCCGGATCGACGCGCTGTACCGCCGCCTGGGCAATTCCCAGGACGATGCCGGCGGCGTGCTGATCTCCGGTCCCTTCCGGCTGAACCCCGCCAACCGCATCTTTGAGAAAAACGGCGAGCGCATCCGCCTGACCCAGACGGAGTTCGCCATCATGAACCTGTTCATGACCCATCCAGGCAAGGCCCTGTCCCGGGGAGACATTCTCAGCGCCATCTGGGGGGACGATTACGCCGGCGAGCTGAAGATCGTGGATGTGAACATCCGGCGGCTGCGGATCAAGATCGAGGACGATCCGACCAATCCGACCTATATCACCACCATCTGGGGGTACGGCTACAAGTGGGGTTCCTGAATCCATGAAAGAAAAAGAAACCAATGCCTTTACCAGTCTGAAAGGCCGGGGCGCCCAGAATGCCATTATTTCCGTGGCGGCGCTGATCCTGGCAGGACTGCTGTGTCATCTGTTCCTGGCCCGGGGCTGGGTGGCAGCCACGGTCATCATGTTCGTGGTGCTGGGCGCGGTGGTGGTCTGGTCCAACTTCGTGTTCATCCAGAGCATCGTGGCCCCCATCAGCGAGCTGACCGACCTGGCCCACCGGATCTCCGACGGGGGATACGGCCTGCAGGCGGTGAAATGCTGCGATGACGAGATCGGCGATCTCACCGACGCCATCAACGATATGTCCGTGAAGATCTGCGAGGCGGAGAAGGTCCAGTCCGAATTCATCTCCTCCGTGTCCCACGAACTGCGGACGCCCCTGACCGCCATCACCGGCTGGAGCGAGACCATGCTGTTCGATGAAAACATCACCGGGGATTCCCGCCGGGGTCTGGAGATCATCGGCCGGGAGGCCGGACGGCTGACCAACATGGTCAGCGACCTGCTGGAGTTCACCCGGATCCAGGACGGCCGGTTCAAGCTGACCATGGAGCTGGTGGACATCACAGCCGAGCTGGAGGACGCCCTGCTCACTTACGGCGACCTGCTGAAAAAGGAAAACATGAAGCTGGTCTATGAAGTGCCCGAGGGGGAGATCCCCCTGATCAACGGTGATCCGGAACGCCTGCGTCAGGTGTTTCTGAACATACTGGACAATGCCGCCAAATACGGCAAAGGCGGGGAAACCGTGGAAGTCCGGCTGGACTGCACGGGGGAAACCGTGTCCATTTCCTTCCGGGACCACGGCCCCGGCATCCCCGAAAACGAACTATCCCATGTGAAGGAAAAATTTTATAAAGGCAGTTCCCATGTCCGGGGCAACGGTATCGGCCTTTCCGTCTGCGATGAGATCGTCACCCGCCACGGCGGCACCCTCACCGTGGAGAACGCGGAAGGCGGCGGCGCCCGCGTCACGGTCACTCTCCCCATCGGAGAAGCGCAACCCTTAGAACCGAGGTAACTATGAGCAAAGAAAACGAAGCAGTATCCTTTCGCACCAGCATCGGTGGACAGGCACTGATGGAGGGCATCCTCATGCGGGGGCCTGACAAGCAGGCCATCGTCTGCCGCACCGAAGACGGTCTCGTGGAGACCGTGGAAACCATCACTCCCCTGAAAGACAAATGCGCCATTTTCGGCTGGCCCATTATCCGTGGCGCCGTGGCACTGGTCTCCTCCATGGCCAACGGCATCAAGGCCCTGTCCTATTCCGCCTCCCTCCTGCCGGAGGATCAGCAGGAGGAACCGGACAAAATCGATCAGTGGATCGAAAAGCATTTTTCCGGCGAGACAGCCCAGAAGCTGATCATCGGCGTGGCCATGGTCCTGGGACTGGGACTGGCCCTTCTCCTGTTCCTGTTCATGCCCACTTTCATCGCCGGACTGATCCCCGGCGTCCATGAGAATTTTTACGCCCGCACTCTGGTGGAGGGCGTGGTGAAGCTGATCATCTTCTTCCTCTATCTGGCCCTGTGCGCCCGGATGCCGGAGATCGCCCGGGTGTTTTCCTACCACGGGGCGGAGCACAAAACCATCTTCTGCTATGAGCGGGAGCTGCCCCTGACGGTGGAGAATGTCCGGGTCCAGCCCCGGCTCCATCCCCGCTGCGGCACCAGTTTCATGTTTGTGGTCATCATCGTCAGCATCCTGATCGGCTCCCTGATCCACGTGTCCAACACCTGGGCCAGAATGGGCATCAAGCTGCTGCTCCTGCCGCTGATTGTGGGCATCACCTATGAGATCAACCGCTGGGCCGGCCGGCACGACAATGTGTGCTCCGCCATCCTCACCTGGCCCGGCAAGCAGATTCAGCGCATCACCACCAACGAGCCGGACGACGGCATGATCGAGTGCGCCATCCGGGCGCTGGAGCTGGTCATTCCCGAGGAAAAAGGCGCCGACGAGTGGTAACAGTCATCCGGATCCCCCTGCACGGGATTCGGATGAGAACATTGCGGGCGCGGATTCTGCAAAACTCTCCCCTGCGAACAAACTTTTACTGTAGGGTGATCGGATTGTTGAAGACATACAATCAACTGTATATCGATACCAGAAACACCCTCCGGGCACACGGGGTGGAGTCCCCCAATCTGGAGGCCCGGCTTCTGGTGGCCCGGGCCGCGGGCAAGACCCAGGACGAACTGGTGCGGGACTTCACGCTGTACACCGGCGAAGGGATCATCGCCGAGGCGGAGGCCATGATCGCCCGGCGGCTGGCAGGGGAACCTCTGGCCTATATTCTGGGCACCTGGGAGTTCTACGGCCTGGACCTGAATGTGACGCCGGATGTGCTCATCCCCCGGGTGGACACGGAGGTCCTGGTGGATCAGGCCATCGGCACCTTCCTGGGCCGGATGAACAACCCCCGGGTGCTGGACCTGTGCTGCGGCAGCGGCTGCATCGGCTGCGCCATCGGCACCCAGCTGCCCAAATCCCGGATCGTCATGGTGGACCTCAGCGACAAGGCCCTGCGGGTGGCCCGGTCCAATGTGATGAAGTGTATGCTGGGGGCCAGGGTGTCCTGCGTGAAGGCGGATGCCTTTCAGGATCCGCCCGCCCATATCGGCACCTTTGACCTGATCGTGTCCAATCCCCCCTACATCCGCACC
>JALFTG010000085.1 GCA_022779345.1 Oscillospiraceae bacterium
TCTGGTGGCCCCGGCCTGGGCCGCCGGGGTGGCGCCCCTTATGTCTGTGGCCAACACGGTTCCGGGCGGGGGCTTTTCCCGGGAGGTCACCCAGGCGGTGCTGAACGATCCCGCCGCCCGGGAGCGGATGATCCGGGAGATCACGGCGGCGGTGGACGCCAACAGCTACTACGGCGTGGTGCTGGATCTGGAATATGTGGGCCGGGCGGACCGGGATGCCTTCAGCGATTTCACCCGGGACCTGGCGGCGGCGCTGCACCCCATGGGGGCGGTGCTGGGGGTGGCTCTGGCCCCCAAGACCAGCGCGGGCCAGAAGGGCACGCTCTATGAGGGCCACGACTACCGCGTCCAGGGGGAGGCGGCGGATTTCCTGTATCTCATGACCTACGAGTGGGGGTATCTGTACGGCCAGCCCATGGCGGTGTCCCCCATCGGGGGCGTGCGGAGCGTGCTGGACTACGCGGTGACGGAGGTGCCGCCGGAGAAGCTGATGATGGGCTTGTCCAATTATGGCTACGACTGGACCCTGCCCTGGCGGCAGGGTGTCCCGGCGAAGCTGCTGTCCAACCCGGAGGCCGCCAATCTGGCGGACCGGGAGCGGGCGGCCATCCAGTACGACGCCGCCGCCCAGGCTCCCTGGTTCCGGTACCGGGACGACGCCGGGGCGCTCCACGAGGTCTGGTTCGAGGACGCCCGCTCCATCCGGGCGAGGCTCCGGCTGGTGCCGGAATACGGCCTGCGGGGCATCTTCTGGTGGAACATGAACCGCCTGTTCCGTGCAGGCCTGCTGACTTATGCATCCCTGTTCGACACGGCGAAAATCTTTTGAATGAAAATACAAACCGGCCCGGCACAGAACATCTGCGCCGGGCCGGAATCATTTTTAATTCCTTATTCCTGATTTCTGATTCCTAATTATTGATCCAGTCCCACGGTTTCTTCCACAATATACCTCGGGCGCTGTTTCACTTCGCTGTAAATCTTCCCGATATACTCCCCCACGACCCCCAGGGCCAGCAGGTTCAGGCCGCCCAGGAACCAGATGGAGATCATCAGGGACGACCAGCCGGACACGGTGTTGCCGGTGAAGTGGCGCACCAGAGTATAGACCGCCATGACCACCGCCACCAGCAGGGTCAGCACCCCCACCAGGGCCAGAATCCGGATGGGCCGGACGGAGAAGGAGGTGATGCCGTCAAAGGCCAGCTTCAGCATTTTCGGCAGGGTATACTTGCTCTCCCCCGCCTCCCGCTCTCTCCGGGCGTAGGTCACGATGGCGGAGGGAAATCCCAGCTCCGGGATAATGCCCCGGAGGAACAGGTTCGTCTCCCGGTAGCCGCTGAGGGCGTGGAGGGCCCGGCGGGACATGAGCCGGTAGTCGGCGTGGTTGTAGATGATGTCCACCCCCAGCAGCTTCAGGAATTTGTAGTACCCCTGGGCGGTAACGCGCTTGGCGAAGCTGTCGCTGCTGCGGTCGTCCCGGACGCCGTAGACAATGTCGCAGCCGTTTTCGTATTCCTCGATGAAGCGGTCGATCACATCGATGTCATCCTGGAGGTCCGCATCCAGGGACACGGCGGCGTCGCACCGGTCCATGACCGATTCCAGCCCCGCCAGCAGGGCGTTCTGGTGGCCCCGGTTATGGCTGAGCTTCACGGCGCTGAACAGGCTGTCCGGGGCGTCGCACAGTTCCCGGATGATCTGCCAGGTGCCGTCGGCGGACCCATCGTCCACCAGGGTGATCCGGCTGTCCCGGGAGATGGCCCCCCGGTCCATGAGGGTCAGCCACTTGTCCCGGAGGATCGGGGCGGACAGGGGGAGCATATCTTGTTCGTTATAACAGGGCACAACTGCATAAAGGGTGAGCATAACGGAATACCTCTCAGGATTTTTTAAAGGCGAAAAAGCGCTGGCCGAGATAGTTGCAGGCGGTGAACAGCACCATGCCCGCCAGCATGGACACATTGTCCCGCACGGCGGCGGAGGCGCCGGACAGGAGCAGGCGCACCAGGGGCTTGGCCGCCCCGTAGGCCAGGGCGTAGCACACGGCGATGTTCGCGGCGAAGCGGAGCACCTCGCCCCCGGACCAGGCTTTGCTTTGGAAGGTGAAATATTTGTTCAGAAAAAAGCTGAGGATGCTGGTGAGGATATAGTTGGCGGCGGAGGACGGCCAGTACCCCCACCCCGCCAGATTATACAGCCCGAACATGATGGCCGAGCCCACCAGGGTGTTGATCACGCCCACGATGAGAAACCGGAACAATGACGGGTCCATCAGCTTTCGCAGGAATGCTTTCATACAAGGCTCCTTTTGGGATTTGCCCGCATTATACCACATCCCGCCGGAAATGGAAAGATACCGGGCGGACGGGAAACCGGTCGAAAACAGGAAACTTTTTCCCCGCCCCCGCGTCCCATATAACAGCAGCTGCAAATGAAAGAAAACCAGACATTCTGAAAGAGGAGGAACATCCATGTTAGAACACATCCTGTCCGCGCTTCCGTTCGTCATCGTGGCCGCCG
>JALFTG010000123.1 GCA_022779345.1 Oscillospiraceae bacterium
CGGGGCGAGGTGGACCCCCTGACCATCACCGCCTACCAGTACGACCTGGTGTGCAACGGCGTGGAGCTTTCTTCCGGCGCCGTCCGGAACCACGACCCGGAGATCATGGTCAAGGCCTTTGAGATGGTGGGCCTGGGCGAGGACGATGTCCGGGCCAAGTTCCCCGCCATGTACAACGCCTTCTGCTACGGTGCTCCCCCCCATGCCGGCATCGCCCCGGGCGTGGACCGCATGGTCATGCTCCTGTCCGGTGCCGAAACCATCCGGGAGATCATCCCCTTCCCCATGAACAAGAACGCCCAGGACCTGATGATGGGCGCCCCCGGCATCGTCGAGCAGAAACAGCTGGACGAACTGCATATCGCCCTGGTCAATCAGACGCCAGAGGCATCTGATTGAGGGGATTGCGGCCATTCCGCGCACTCGCTATCGCTCGCACACTCCATTGGCCGAGAAGTGTTTTTTCGCACAGCGGAGCCGCACGAAAAAACAGATTGAACCATATTTCGCTCTGCGGAGCGAAACTCTACGAGGTTTTGGAGGGTTTGATTGCAAATGAACAACATCATCCTTGACAAATTCAACACCGGGGAGCCCTGCGTGGGCACCTTTACCCATCTGCTGTCCCCCACGGCCCTGCGGGCCATGAAGCAGACAGGGCTGGACTATGTGATCGTGGATCTGGAGCACAGCCCGGTGGGACCGGGCACCGCCGCAGAGCTGGTGGCCGCCGCCAATGACGCGGGACTGGGCACTCTGGTGCGGATCAACGCCATCTCCCGGGGTCAGATCCTGAAAATGCTGGACGCCGGGGCCATGGGCCTGATCGTCCCCCAGGTGAACACCGCCGATGAAGTCCGGGAGCTGGTGTCCTACGCCAAGTTCGCCCCCCTGGGCAACCGGGGCTACTGCCCCACCGCTGACGGCGGCTGGGGATTCAGCGAAGATTACGCCTCCGGGATGTCCGGCTACATGGCCCAGGCCAACGAGCGGACGCTGGTGATCCCCCAGTGCGAGACTGCCGGGTGCCTGGAGCATCTGGAGGAGATTCTGGCCGTGGACGGCGTGGCGGGCATCTTCATCGGACCCTATGACCTGTCCATCGCCCTGGGCATCCCCGGTCAGTTCGACCACCCGGACCACATCGCCGCCGTGGAGCGCATCCGGAAGGCCTGCGCCGACGCGGGCAAGCTGTGCATCATGTTCTGCGGCAGCGGCGATCAGGCGGCGGGCTATTTCCGCCAGGGCTTCCCCAATGTGGCCGTGGGCATCGATGTGCTCACCCTCATTGCCGGGACAAAGGCCATGGTGGACACCGCCAAAGCCGGTCTATGACCGGGACAATCACAACCGGACAGCGGGGCCGGGCGGACCTGGGCGTGATCAGCGCCCGGCGGTCCGGCCTGTTCGGTGCGGCCATTTTGTGGATCATGCTGTTCCACAGCTCCATGGAGATCGCATGGGAGCCGCTGCATCTGATCAAAGCCACAGGCTATGCCGGGGTGGATGTGTTCCTCTTTCTCTCCGGCATCGGCCTGTTTTATTCTATGGAAAAGGACCCGTCCCCCGTCCGGTTTTACAAAAAGCGGGCGGTGCGGGTGCTGCTGCCCTATCTGCTCGTGGCCGTCGTCTGGGAGTGCGCCCGGTGGGTCACGGGGGCGTGTACCGGGGCGGAGGCGGCGGAAAATGTGCTGCTCATCAGCTACTGGCGCCGGGGTTACCCTGCTTACTGGTTCATCGCCGCCATTGTGGTGTTCTATCTGATCTATCCCGCCCTGTACCCGGCGGTGAAAGGACGGAAATACGGCGTCTGGGCGGCATTGCTGGCACTGGCCTTCGGGGCGGCGTGGCTGCTGTATCAGAACCAGGGCCTGTTCTACCGGATCAGCGGCTTTGTGTTCCGCATCCCGGTGTTTCTCATGGGCTGTTTCCTCGCCCCCTTTGTGAAAGAGGGGCGGCCCGCTTTCCGGACGGTCCCGGCGGCCATTGGCTGTGCCGGAATCGCTCTGGTGTGCTGGTATCTGTGGATCGGGTGCGAGCCATGGTTTCTGCGGATGTATCTGTTTCTCCCATTGAGCATGGCGCTGGTGCTGCTGGGTGCGCTGGGACTGTCCCGGCTCCCGGCGGGCAGTCCGCCGGAGCGGTGCCTGCTGTGGCTGGGAGACATGACACTGGAGCTGTATCTGGTCCACGAAAAAATTCTGGCGGTGCTGCAAAAGGTGCTTTTGCCCGGTCTGGCGGGCACCTGGACGGTGAATCTGCTGGCCTTCGCCCTGGCGGTGGCGGCGGCATGGTGCCTTCGGAAACTCTGCACGGCCATTGCAAAACGAATTCTCTGAGGAGGCGGTCAAATGGTATCCAACATCCGGTCATTCGGCATCCAGGGCGTGGGCGGCTACGAGGTGCGCGTGGAGTGCTTTCTGTCCAACGGCCTGCCCGCCTTTGACATTGTGGGTCTGCCGGACACGGCGGTGAAAGAGGCCCGGGAACGGGTCCGGGCCGCCATCAAAAACTCCGGGTTCAAGTACCCGGTCAGCCGCCTGACGGTGAATCTGGCCCCGGCGGACAAGAAAAAAGCCGGCACGGTCTATGACCTGCCGGTGCTGCTGGGGATTCTGGCCGCCGCCGGGGACATTAAACAGCCCGGGGACGACTGCGGCTTCTTCGGGGAGCTGTCCCTCACCGGGGAGCTGCGGCCCGTGGCGGGGGCGCTGCCCATGGCCATCGCCGCCCGGAAGGCGGGGGTGCGCCACCTGTTCCTCCCGGCGGACAACGCCAGGGAGGCCGCCTGGGCCGGGGACATCAGCATCTACCCGGTGAACACCGTCACGGAGCTGATCGCCCATCTGAAGGGGGAGGCCCCCATCGCCCCGGAAGTCTGCCCGGAAGTGCCGCCGGTGACGGAGCAGTTCCCGGACTTCGCGGATGTGAAGGGCCAGGAAAATGTGCGCCGGGCCCTGGAAGTGGCCGCCGCGGGCGGGCACAATGTGCTCATGTCCGGGCCGCCGGGGGCGGGCAAGAGTATGCTGGCCAAGCGGCTCCCCGGCATCCTGCCGGACATGACGCGGGAAGAGATGATCGAGACCACGGAGATCCACTCCGTGGCCGGGCTGACGGACCGGACCAACTCCATCATCTCCCGCCGGCCCTTCCGCTCCCCCCACCACACCGTGTCCGCCACGGCCATGAGCGGCGGCGGGTCCAATCCCCGGCCGGGAGAGATCTCCCTGGCCCACAACGGGGTGCTGTTTCTGGACGAGTTCCCGGAGTTCCCCAGCCCGGTGCTGGAAGTGCTCCGCCAGCCGCTGGAGGACGGCGTGGTCACCGTGTCCCGGGTGTCCGGCACCGTGACCTTCCCCAGCCGGTTCATGCTGGTGGCGGCCATGAACCCCTGCAAGTGCGGGTGGTACGGCCACCCCTCCGGCCGGTGCAAATGCTCGGAAAAGGCGGTGATGAAGTACCGCAGCCGCATCTCCGGCCCCCTCATGGACCGGATGGACCTGCTGCTGGAGGTCCCGGCGCTGGAGTATGAGACCCTCCGCACCCGGACGCCCTCGGAGTCCTCGGCGGAGATCAAGGCCCGGGTGGACAAAGCCCGGCGCATCCAGCAGGAGCGCTTCGCCGGGACAGGCATCACCTGCAACGCGCAGATGGGCCCGGCGGAAGTGCGGAAATACTGCGAGCTGGACAGCGCCGGGGAAATACTGATGAAAAAGGCCTTTGACAAAATGGGCCTGTCCGCCCGGAGCTATGACCGCATCCTCCGGGTGGCCCGGACCATCGCCGATCTGGCCGGGAGCGAGACCATCCAGGCCGTCCATGTGGCCGAGGCCATCCAGTACCGGACCTTTCAGTTTGAAACGGAATAACGAACCCCCCGCCCCGGAGCGATGCTCCGGGGCGGGGGGTTCTGGTGTTCAGATCAGCAGCTGCACCCAGGTGATGGCCACGCCCACTACCAGGGCGGGGAGCATATTGGCCACCCGGAATTTCGGGCCGAAGGCCAGATTCACGCCCACGCAGAAGATCAGCGCCGAACCCAGGAAGGACAGGTTGCTGATGATCTCCGGCGGGAGATTGCCCCCGGCCAGCAGGGCCGCCAGCAATGTCACCGTGCCCTGCAGAACGCCCACGGGCAGGGCGGAGAAGATGGCCCCCTTGCCGTAGGACGAGGCGAACACCGCCACGATCACCCCGTCCATGACGGACTTGGTGAGCAGGGTGGACGGGTCGCCCATGAGGCCGTCCTGAATGGAGCCCACAATGGCCATGGCCCCCACGCACACCACCAGAGACGCGGTGACGAAGCCCTCCACGAACCGGGAATCGTCGCTGCCCGCGGCCTTTTCCCGGAGCCAGTTGCCCAGCCGCTCCAGCTTTTCCTCAAAATCAAAGAACTCGCCCACGATGGTGCCGATGACCATGGAGGCGATCATCACCATGCTGCCCCCGGTGGTCAGTCTGGTGCCCTCCACGGTGAACATCCCCGCCAGCGCCCCGGAGGCCCCGATGAACATGGTGCACAGGCCCATGGCCTTCTGCAGCGCGTCCTGATAATGCTGCTTCAGCCCGCCCTTCATCACCAGACCCAGCAGTCCGCCGATGATGATGGCGGCCACATTCGCGATGGTTCCCAGTCCTCTCATTGCCGTGTGCCCCTTCTTTATCTGTGTGAATTGTTACAGTATATCAGATTTTTCCAATTTTGCAAGGGGGCGGGGCGGGAAACCGGATCCCGCCCCGTCCCGGAATGATATGGAATCAGGGGAAGGCTTCAGTTTGCTCCGCACTTCCGGTAGGTCACCTGCAGAACGGCCAGAATCACCACGGACTGGAGGGTGAACAGGGCGTAGGCCGGGAGATAGCTGCCTGAGGCGTCCGCCAGGATGCCGGGGACGGGACTGAACACCAGCGCCCCGATGGAGTAGGCGGTCTGGAACTTCTGGACCGTGGCGGCGTGA
>JALFTG010000130.1 GCA_022779345.1 Oscillospiraceae bacterium
GAGGGAAAACAGGGCGTGTGCCGGAAGGCGCTTGCCGCGGCGTTTCCCCATACCATCCCGATCCTGGCCGGATTCCTGTTTCTGGGTATGGCCTACGGCATTTATATGAATGTATCCGGCTTCAGCTTCTGGTGGCCCATGCTCATGGGCCTGACCATTTACGGCGGGAGTCTGGAGTTTGTGACGGTGACCATGCTGCTGGGGTCCTTTGCCCCGGTACAGACCTTTGCCATGACGCTGATGATCCAGGCCCGGCACCTGTTTTACGGTATTTCCATGCTGGAGAAGTACCGGGGTACCGGATGGAAAAAGTTCTATCTGATCTTCGGCATGTGCGATGAGAGCTTTTCCATCAACTACACCGCAGAGGTCCCTGAGGGTGTGGACAGGGGCTGGTTCATGTTCTTTGTCACGCTGCTGAACCAGTGCTACTGGGTGTCCGGTGCGGCCCTGGGCGGCCTGCTGGGGTCCTTCATCCCCTTTGACACGGAGGGACTGGATTTCGTCATGACGGCCCTGTTCGTGGTGATCTTCCTGGACCAGTGGCTGAAGGAGAAAAAGCACTACACGGCCCTCATCGGGCTGGGAGCCTCCGCGGCCTGTCTGCTGATCTTCGGGGCGGACGGCTTCATGATCCCCACCATGGTGTGCATCATCTGTCTGCTGACGGTATTCCGCCGGCCCATTGAAAAGGCAGGTGGTCTGGAATGACAGTGACCCAGCAGATTCTCACCGTGGCCATCTGTGTGGCGGGCACCATGCTCACCCGGTTCCTGCCCTTCCTGATCTTCAACGGCAAACGGCCCACCCCCGCCTATGTCCGGTATCTGGGCAAAGCCCTGCCCGCGGCCATTTTCGGGATGCTGGTGGTGTACTGCCTGAAAAATGTGAGCATCCTCACCGGTTCCCACGGCATCCCGGAACTGATCGCCATTGTGGTGACGGCGGGACTGCACCTGTGGAAACGGAGTATGCTCCTGTCCATTGCGGGCGGCACCGTGTGCTATATGATCCTGGTGCAGACGATCTTCTGAATGAAAGCCGGCGCGGCCACTCGGCCGTGCCGGCTTTGTGCTGTCTTAATCTCCCGTTCACAGTTTTGTCGTATAATTGAAAAGAGTTCACGATTTTTTGACAATTTTCGCCTGTTGCAGGGACGGGCTATCTGATATAATAATATTCCTGTCGAATTTTGAGAAGGAGGCGCATTATGCAGCCTGCGGTCAGTATTATTGTGCCGGTTTATAACGCGGAGACCACCCTCCGCCATTGTGTGGACAGCATCCTGTCCCAGGAATTCACGGATTTTGAGCTGCTGCTGGTGGATGACGGCAGCCAGGACAGTTCCGGCAGCATCTGCGAGGAGTACGCCGGGCGGGATGCCCGGGTGCGGGTGATCCATCAGGAAAACAGCGGCGTGTCCGCCGCCCGGAACAACGCCCTGGACCGGGCCAGGGGGGAATATCTCCAGTTCCTGGACAGCGACGACTGGATCACCCCGGACGCCACCCGCCTGCTGGTACGCACCGCCCGGGAACATCAGTGCGATCTGGTGATCGCGGATTTTTACCGGGTGATCGGCGCCCGGGTGTCCCCCAAGGGGGACATTGAGGACGACGGCGTCCTGACCCGGGAGGAATATGCCGCCCACATGATGGAAAATCCGGCGGATTTCTATTACGGCGTGCTGTGGAATAAGCTGTACCGCCGGGACATCGTGGAGGAGCACCACCTGCGTATGGACCCGGAGGTGAGCTGGTGCGAGGATTTCCTGTTCAATCTGGAGTACATCCTCCATGCCGAGCGGTTCTGCGCCCTGCAGGTGCCGATCTACTATTATGTCAAGACGAAAGGGTCCCTGGCCAATCAGAGCATGACCATCAGCCGGACGGTCAAGACCAAGCTGACCCTGTTTGAGTACTACAACCAGTTCTACAAGCGGGTGCTGGACCCGGCGGAGTACGAAAAAAACCGCCTGAAAGTCTACCGCTTCCTGTTTGACGCCGCCCAGGACGGGGCGGTGCCGCCGCCGATCATGCCCGGCTCCCGCCGGCTGGGGGATGAGCGGGTAAGCGTCAGCGCCGGAGCCGTCTCCGGCACGGGACTGCTGCAGGACGGCTATCTGCTCCGGAAGCTGATGCTCCACTATCTGGAGCCGGTGGCGCTGAAATATGATCTGACCATGCGGGAGACGGGGCTGCTGCTGTGTATGCTCCAGGACAATGCCATCTGCACCCGGCGGGAGCTGGAGGACTTCTCCAACCTGTCCCACCGGCAGCTGGCCGCCGCACTGAAAAAACTGACCAGCCGGGGCTTTCTGAAAATCGATGAGTCCCGCCGCCTGCCCGGCGGGGAACGGGAACTGCAGATTGAGTTCCTGCCCCCGGTGGAGCCGGTGCTGGCCGCCATTGAGGAGGCCCAGGAGGAATATGAGCAGGCCCGCCTGTCCGGTCTGACCGCCGGGGAGCGGGAGACCTATGAAACCCTGACGGCCCGGATCCGGGAAAACGCAAGGGAGGTTCTGGGCGGAACGCCATCTGCGGATGGGGAAAGAGAGACCGCAACCAATTATGACCACAAGGGAAATTGAACAGCACAGCCGGGAACTGCTCCACGGGGTCAGGGCCATGAAGGCCGACCATGAGGAGAACTGCTATATCCGGCTGGCGGAGCAGAATCAGCTGACCGCCGGGGAACGGAAGGATCTGGAAACCGCCGTGAACGGGGAGATCGGGGATCTGAAAGAGGCGGCCGCGGTGCTGCTGGAGACCCACATGCTGGTGAACGCCGAGGCGGACGAGCTGGCCACCCGGCTGAAGGAGGGGGAGAGCAGCGGCCGCAAGCGCCGGCTGTTCCATGCGCCGCCCGCCAACTCCGTTATCGATCTGGAGGAGGAAAAGACCGGGCATTTCGCCATGGGTCTGAATTTTTACAAGCTGATTCTGCTGGTGTTCATCGGCAGCTTTGCCGGTGTGGTGGTGGAGATGCTCTGGTGCCTGCTCACCAACGGGTATCTCGAGAGCCGGGCGGGACTGGTGTACGGCCCGTTCAACCTGCTGTACGGCGTGGGCGCCGTGACGCTGTCCGTGTGCCTGTTCCGGTACCGGAACCGCAGCAGCGGTTTTTCCTTTGCCGGGGGTATGATCGTGGGCAGCGTGGTAGAATATGTGTGTTCCTGGGGACAGGAGCTGCTGTTCGGTTCCACCTCCTGGGATTACAGCAATCTGCCGTTCAACCTGAACGGCCGGATCTGCCTGCTGTACTCCGTATTCTGGGGAATTCTGGGCGTGCTGTGGATGAAAAATCTCTATCCCCGTCTGGCCCGGTGGATTCTGAAGCTGCCCAACCGGCTGGGCAAGGCATTCACCGTTGCCATGGCCGTGTTCCTGGTGGTCAACGGTGTGGTGACGCTGCTGGCTGTGGACCGGTGGTCGGAACGGATTGCCGGGGAACCGGCGGTGACCGCTGCGGACCGGCTGTTTGACGAGCATTTTCCGGACGCACGCATGGAGCGGGTGTTCGCCAATATGGAATTTAAGTAAGTTTCAGATTTATGAGAGATTGAAAGGGAATGTACTATGAAAGTTCTGATTCTGACCTGCAATACGGGGCAGGGGCACAACTCTGCCACGGCCGCCCTCATCGGGGCCTTTGCCCGCCGGGGTGTGTCCTGTGACGCGGCGGACGCGCTGCGCTTTCTGCCCAGCGGAATGTCGGATTTTATCAGCGGCTGGCATACCCGGATCTACCGGTATCTGCCCTGGATGTTCAAAAAAGGCTACAGCTTTGCCGAGTCCCATCCCGCCCTGTTTGACGACCAGCGGGGAATTTACAAGCTGCTGGCCAGCGGCGTGGACGGCTTGCGGGAGCTGGTGATCCGGGAGAAATATGACACGCTCATCTGTGTCCATGTGTTCTCTGCCCTGATGGTCACGGAGATGCTCCGCCGGGAGGGACTGCCCCTGCACACCGCCTTTGTGGCCACGGATTATACCTGTTCCCCCAGCGCCGGGGACAGCCGGCTGGACCGATACTATATTCCACACGAGGACCTGAAGGCAGAGTTTGCCGCCAACGGAGTGCCCATGGAAAAGCTGGTGGCCTCCGGCATCCCCGTGCGGGAGGAATTTTATGACTGCCCGGACCGGGAGGAAGCCCGGGCCCGGCTGGGTCTGAGTGTGAACGGTGGGGAAGTGCTGCTCATGTGCGGCAGCATGGGCTGCGGCCCCATGGAGGAACTGGCCAGCGCCCTGGACAGCTATCTGCCTGCCGGGGCGGAGCTGACCGTCATCTGCGGCACCAATGAAAAGCTGGCCCAGGCCCTGGAGTCCCGGCCCCTGCTGCGTACCCGGGTGCTCCGGTATACGGACGACATGCCCCTGTGGCTGTCGGCGGTGGATCTGCTGCTGACCAAGCCCGGCGGGCTGAGCATCACCGAGGCCGCCACCGTGGGAACGCCCATGCTGTTTCTGGACTCCGTGGGCGGCTGCGAGACCCGCAACCGGCTGTTTTTCACCGCCGAGAACTGGGCCAGAGCCGCCGGAAATGCGGACGAGATGGTGGAGCTGACCTGCGCCATGCTGCGCTACGGCGTCCATCAGGACCGGGATGCCCTGCGTGCCGCCTTCTCCCGGAACGCGGCGGATGTGATCGCGGAGGACCTGATCCGGTTGGCCGGCGCTTGAACCCCGGCGGGAACTGTGGTATCATGAAACAAAACCGCCCGACGGACCGGGCGACGGGAGGAAACAGCTATGGACTATCGGAGAATGCAGGACACGGTGTTCGCCCGGATTGACCGGGGCGAGGAAATTCAGGAACAGCTGCGCGTCATTGCGGAGCGGGAGGGCATCCGGCTGGCCAGCGTCAGCGGCCTGGGCGCGGTGAACGACTTCACCGTGGGCGTGTTTAAAACAGACCGGAAGCAGTATGATTCCAACACCTTCACCGGGTATTTTGAGATTGTGTCCCTGACGGGCACCATCACAACCATGGACGGGCAGTATTACGCCCACCTGCACATGAGCTGCGGGGACGAGCAGGGCCATGTGTTCGGCGGTCACCTGAACCGGGCCGTGGTCAGCGCCACCTGCGAGGTGGTCATCCGCATCCTGGAGGGCACCGTGGAGCGCCGCTTCGACGGGGACATCGGACTGAATGTATTTGATTTCGAAAAATAAAAACAGCCGCTGCGGAATCACCGCAGCGGCTGTTTTGTAATAGATGGGAAAAGCGTTTTATCCGTTTTTTCGCCAGCTTTGCCGGTGAAAAAACTCCGCTCAGCCTGCAAGTGTGCGAGCGAAGCGAGTGCGCGCAGTCAGGCTGCAATTAAAAGAATGGGGAAGGCCGCGGGCCTTCCCCATTCTTTTAAAGATACAGCTCCGGCCGGTAGTGCTCGAAGATCACTGCATCGTTGTCCTTCTTGTCGTGATGGCTGGTGCTGGTCCAGCAGACCTTCATGGCGCCCATGGCCTCGGCGGCCCGGACGGTGAGGGGCTTGTGGCCGATCTTGTAGGCGATGAACTGGGGGCGGCCCAGGAAGTTCACCAGGCAGTTGCCCATGAGGAAGGCCAGAGGTCTGGATGCCCCCTCCCCATATTCCCAGGGCGGGCAGGCCAGCTGGCCCCGGAGATAGCCCGGCTCATGCTTTCTGAACCACCGGAGGATCCGGGGGTCGAAGCTCTCGATGCACACATCCCCGGGGTAGTCTTTCAGGATGGCGCAGGTTTTTTCACACAGTTCCTTCCGGCGCTGGCAGGTCTTGAACTCCAGGATGATGGGTCCGGCGCCCCGGATCACATCCAGCACCTCCGTCAGCAGGGGAATCTGCTCCCCGGTGCCCGCCAGACGCAGCTCCCGGAGCTGCTCCAGGGTGAAGTCCTCAATCCGGCCGGACACGCCGGTCATCCGCTCCAGATCGTCGTCGTGGAACACCACGATCTGATCATCCGCGGTGATATGCACATCCAGCTCCACGCCGTAGCCCACATTGGCGGCCATGCGGAAGGCGGTGAGGGAATTTTCCGGGGCGGACCCGTCGGAGGTGTGCAGACCCCGGTGGGCGAAATACCGGCCGTAGAAGGGGGCCTTTTCCCCGGCGGAAGCCTTTCCCGGGGCGATTGCAAAGGCCGCGATGCCCGCTGCAGCGGCACAGCCCGCCACAATGGCGGCAGTTTTCCGTTTCATAGTGCGATGCTCCTTTTTCCGGGCGGTGCCCGGTGAATGTTTCATTGGCCCTATTGTACTCCCGGGCAGGGGAGAAGTCAAATCTGTGTAAATTCCCGGATTTCAGTTGAAACCCGCCGCCGGGGGCGGTACAATGGACAAAAACAGATTGCTGGAGGCGATGAGATGACAGACAAGGAACTGGTGGCGCGGTTTTTTAAGGAAGGATACGAAAACCGGAATTTTTCCTTCGTTCTGGACTGCATGGCGGAAACTTATATGGACCACAGCCCCGCCGGCGCCCGGAGCAACCGGGACGCGGTGAATATCCTGACGGCTGTGGCCGGATTTTTCGGGGAGATGCAGGTGGAGATGCTGGACAATTTCGCCGAAAACGGCATGGTGGCCACCCGGGTGCGGTACACCGCCGTGCATACCGGGGAGTACCAGGGCATTCCCGCCACGGGCCGGCGCATCACCTTTGAGGCGCTGGAAAATTTCAAAGTCGCGGACGGGAAAATCGTGGAATCCTGGGGCTACTGGCCGGATGACGCCATCCGCCGGATGCTCACGGAATGACCCGTCAGACAGAGAGGTATGACTATGAAACTCAATTACAAACGGACGGTCCTGATCGGCTTTGCGTTCTTTTCCATCTGCGCGTTCTGGCAGATGTACAACAATGTGATCCCGCTGATCCTGACCAACACCTTCCACCTGAACGAGAGCTGGTCCGGCGTGATC
>JALFTG010000151.1 GCA_022779345.1 Oscillospiraceae bacterium
GCCCTGCCCATGACTGAGCAGCCCGTCAAACTGTGGTCAAAAGATTTTGTCCTCATCATTATGATCAACTTTCTGGTGTTCATGAACCATCTGATAATTCTGTCCACCTTCCCGTTTTATGTGTCCTGGCTGGGGAGCAACGAAGGTCTGGCCGGTCTGGCCGCCGCGGCATTCTCCATCGTGGCCGTGGCCCGCCTCTTTCTCCTACCGGAAAAAAGCACGGCATGGCAGACCTCCAATAACACGCAGACTGCCCCCGGCATCCGAAACGGTTCGGATACCGGGGGCAGTTATTTAATTCCCGCTTGTCGCTGTTATTTCAGATAGCCCGCGTAGATGCCGTCCATCTCTCCGTGATAAGAGGAGAAGAACATGGCCACGAAGCAGCCGTCCCGGCGGACGGAGCAGGCCTGGGCCAGGGCGGTGCTGTCCGGGTCATAGGAGGAGGCCTGCTCCTCGATGGCCGCCAGACGGTTCTCCAGTCTGGTCTGGATGTCCGCCGCCGCATCCTCGCTGGCCGCTTCCACCATGACAATCTCCATGGGGAAGGCCGCACCGGAGGCCGCCACAAAGCTGGCGGACTGAACCACCTGATCTGCTGCAATACCGTACAGGGCGCTCAGCCGGTCCACGGACATCTCCACCACATCCGTCAGGCCCAGCTGGCTGACCATATCCGCCTTGCAGGCGGCCAGGTCCGTACCGGCCTCCGGCTGAGGAGTGGGTTCCGTGCTGGGAACCGGCGTGGTTTCCGGGGTCTGGGTGGGGGGTTCAGGCGTCTCCGGAGCTTTCGTGACCTCCGGAGTGGGGGGCGTTGTGCTTTCCGGTGTAGTCTCCGGTGTGGCCGTCACCGCCGGGGGCGTGGCCGTGGCATCCGCATTTTCCTCTGTTTTTCCGCCGCAACCCGTGAGCAGCAGAGCCGCCAGCAGCAGGACTGCAATGATGGTTTTATATCTCATATCGATTCCCTCTTGTCTCTTTATTTCAGATCTTCCGGCACATGGGTTTTCAGATAGTCCGTCCAGGCGTTCACGCCCGATACGGTCATGTGGATGCCCATGACGCTGGCATCGCTGCAATATTCCTTCAGCAGATACCCTTCGCTGTCCGCAAGGGCCTCCGCCACATTCACATAGTACCACTCATGGGCCAGGCACAGTTCCAGGACCTTCTCATTGTATTCCCGGATTTTCTCGTTATTCAGCCGCTGGGTGACGATGGTGCTGGTCCGGGTCATGGGGGTCACGGACTCCACCAGGATGGTCACATCCGGGTTCCGGTCGGTGATCTGCAGCAGCAGCTTCTCCAGGTCCGCCGCCGCGGTGTCCACCCCGTAGCTGATGCCGTTCATGCCCAGCATCACATACACCACCTGTGCCCCGCTCCGGGCCACGCCCTCGGGCAGGGACACCTTTTCGCCCTGAAATGTGGGTTTGATGACACCGGTGAGGGCATTTTCCGCGCTCATGCTCCCTGCGCTCAGGAACTGGGCTTTGCTCAGACTGCTGCCGCAGTACAGAGCCAGACCCTGGGTCACAGAATCGCCGATGAACACCGTCCGGTCAAACCAGCTGTCCGCCACTGCAGTGCTCTCCGGCACCAGCGGTTCAAAGGGCTCCGGTTCGTATGTCTCGTACAGGGCATTATAATCGTCCACGCCGGTTTTTACCAGCTCCGCAGAAGCATCAGGCGGCTCCAGCTGGGCATTGAGCAGCCGGTACAGGATTACGGCGCTCTCATTCCGGCTGATGTTGTTCTCCGGGCGGAAGTAGTTGTCCGGATAACCGGACACCAGGCCGCTCATCTGGCAGGCCGTCACATAGCTGCGGGCATAGACGCTGACATTCAGGGAATCCACGAACTGGTCCGCCGGCTTCACCGCCGCCAGCCGGGCGCCGGCAAAGGCCGCATACCGCATGACCATGGCGCACACCTGCTGCCGGGTAATGGATGCGTCCGGAGCAAACTCCGTTTCAGACACACCGTTGATGATGCCGTTTTCCGCGGCCCAGCAGATGGCAGAATAGCGTTCATCTGACGCTCGCACATCCGTGAAGGCGCAAACACCAGCTCCCGCCGCCGGGCCGCCCAGACTGCGGTAAAGCTGATACAGGTAAAACACCACATTGCCCCGGGTTTCCTGCCGGTTTCCGTCAAAAGTATCCGCCGAAGGCAGAATCTCCCGGAAATTCAGGGCCCGGATGGCCTCATAGCTCCAGTCATCCTCCGACACATCCGTGTATGGATTGATCCAGTTCTCCAGCATTTCCACGCTCTGCTGCTGCCCGGAACCGGTGGCTCCGGTCATCATGGCCATCACCAGCACCAGCAGCAGGATCCATGCGATCGTCCGTTTCATATCTGTTCACGCTCCCATCCCGCATCCCGTCAGGGGATACTCATAATTTATCACAATCCCTGTAGCACATCAAGGGGAAACTCCCGATTCGGCAAAAACTGCCAAACCGGCGCCCCCGGTTTTCTCTTCCCCCAAAAGACGACCGGCGCCGTTGAAAAGTTCTGCCCCAGGCAGGAAAAATTTCCCGGCGCAACCGCCGGTTGCGGCATTTGACAGCTTCCGGCGGTGGACTTTTGCCCGGGAAAACGGTACAATAGCGGCATCGGAAAGGAGGGAGCGCCATGACATTCGGCAGCAAGCTGCAGGCGCTGCGGGCCGGGACGGGACTGTCCTAGGAGGAACTGGCCGCCCGGCTTGGGGTGTCCCGGCAGGCGGTGAGCAAATGGGAACTGGACAAGGCCATGCCGGACGCGGTGTATATCGTGGCCGTCAGCGACCTGTTCGGGGTGACCACGGACTATCTGCTGAAGGACGCTCCGCCGGAGCCGGACGGTGCGGTATCCGGGACGCCTGCGCCGGAGACACCGCCGGACAGGGCCCGGATTCCCGGACTGCTCCTGCCGGGGGTCAACGCCCTGTTTGCCGCGGCCATTGCGGTCTACCTGATCCTGTACTGCACATCCGGCTATGCCCGCTGGATGGCCGTGCTGCTTCTGCTCCCTCTGCTGGGTGCGCCGGTGGTGCTGACTGTGAGCCGGGTCATGCCGGGCAGCGATCCCGGCCCGGAAGCGCTGTCCCGGTTCCGGAAGCAGTTCGCCCTGAACGCCGGACTGTGGGGGCTGGCCGCCGCCCTGCTGTGCGGGTTCCGGGAAGTGATCCGGGACCTGTTGTATCTGGACTGGCTCGGCCTGATCTTCCTCCTGGCGGTGGTCTGCGCAGCCCTGTACGGCCTGGGCTGGGGACTGGCCCTGCTGGTCACCCGGCGGCGGTGACGCCCGGCAAATCAGCGGCAAAGAACCGGGCGGATTCTTGACTTTTCCGGGAAAAAGTGCTATTTTAAAAACACAGCGTGTAGCGTAACTGCGTAATTCCGGTTGCTTGCTACACGCTTTTTTCTTTGCCCTGCGGGGCAAACTAACCATGTCATTTTTACGAATGGAGGATATTCTATGGAAATCTGGAAATGCAGCATCTGCGGCTATGTCCACACCGGTCCCCTGCCGGCGGATTTCGTCTGCCCGGTATGCCGGCAGCCCGCCTCTGCGTTTGTGAAGCAGGAAGAGCAGGCGTCCCACGGCGGCAAATATGCCGGCACAAAGACCGAACAGAACCTGCTGGAGGCCTTTACCGGTGAGAGTCAGGCCCGGAACAAATACACCTTCTTCGCCGAAGTCGCCCGGCGGGAGGGGTATGAGCAGCTGGCAGAGCTGTTCCTGGTCACCGCCCGGAACGAGCAGGAGCACGCCCGCCTGTGGTATGAGGCCCTGGGCGGCATCGGCGGCACCGCCGCGAACCTGCTGGCCGCCGCGGAAGGCGAGAACTACGAGTGGACCGATATGTACGCCCGCATGGCCAAAGACGCCGACGAAGAGGGCTTCCCGGAGATGGCGGAGCTGTTCCGCAAGGTGGGCGGGATCGAGAAGGCCCACGAGGAGCGGTACCGGAAGCTGCTGCAGAATGTGGAGATGCAGCAGGTGTTCGCCAAAAGCGGCCAGACCATGTGGGAATGCCGGGTGTGCGGCCACCTGGTGGTGGGCACCCAGGCCCCGGAAGTCTGCCCGGTGTGCAAGTACAGCCAGAGCTATTTCGAAGTCCGCAAGGAAAATTACTGATCCAAAGCAAACGAAACAACAACAAGTGCGCGGCCTGAAGGCATAAGTCCAGCTTTTCAGGCCGCGCATTTCTTTTTTTGAAACGGAGTTGATACCCATGGAGCAAAAAACCAACAACTTTCTGGAAACAGAACCCATCGGCCGCCTGATGCGGAAATACGCCGTGCCCTGCGTCATATCCCTGGTGGTGGCGGCATTGTATAATATTGTGGACCAGGTGTTCATCGCCAATGCGGATTACCTGGGGTCCTACGGCAACGCCGCCAACACGGTGGTGTTCCCCCTGACGGTGGTGGCCCTGTCCATCGCCGTGATGATCGGCGACGGCTGCTG